>JAJFTD010000062.1 GCA_021373255.1 bacterium | reverse complement strand
CGTCTTCTCGCTCTTTCGAGCCAGCTCAACATTATGCTTGGCAAAATCATTGACGCAGAGTGTAATATCTGATAGAATGTTCTTGCTGTGGCGGAGTACCTCAGTTGGTTAGAGGACCCGGCTCATACCCGGGGCGTCGTCGGTTCGAGCCCGACCTCCGCTACCATCCACATCAGTATTTTCCATACGTCCGCGCTACTTCGATCATGGCGCGGATGTTTTCATATGGAGTATCCCGGCCGCACTGATCTCCTGTTGAAAGAATGAATCCCCCCCCCTCGGCAGCGTCATCAATTGCCTGCTTGCTTGCTGCTGTCACTGTTTCTTGAGTGCCATAAAGCATTACCTCAGTCGTATGGAGATTGCCCATTAAGCCAATGCTATTGCCGAATTCTTTTTTCACTTGAGCCAGGTTACAATTACCCATCGGCGCTATCTCCAAAGGGTTAATGCTTGAAAGGTCACTTTCTTCAGCGGCGATTTTTACCAGATCATACTCAGGCCCGCAGCAATGGATTTGGCTGGGGATTCCCGCATCCTTGGCTATCTTCGTAACCATTTGCAGGGTTTTCAGAGCGAGCTTTCTAAATATCGGGGCTGGGTTACTGATCATGAAACCTGAAACTCCAATGAAGAGTAAGTCCGGTTTGACTTCTGCGATTGCTGTTGCGCGGCGCACTATTGCTTCGTGCTGCTGCTCACATCGTTCTACTACGGCATCGAGGTTATCGTAGTATTCATAGATGGCTTCGGGATGCAAGCCAAGCCCAGGCAACGCCACGTCAAGGCCTACTACACCCAGATCACCCATCTGCCTGCATGCTTCTTCGTAGGCTCCCATTCCTTTATAGTGCGTGTGAGGTTCCACATCTTCCCAACTTGTTGGGGCATCTGCGGACAGTCCAACTTTTTCCAATGGCACAAGTGAGGTCGGAGGATCAGCAATATAGTAGACCGTGCAGAAATCACTCCACTGTTCAGTGCCACCATCATTCGTATGGTATCTGGTGTATATGCGGTCCGGTGTTCTCTCGATAGTCGCCTCCCGCCACACAGGTCCATTCTCAATCTCAGTTTCGTAATCAAACTGCACAGGCACGCCAGGAAGCCAGCCATCAAAACCGAAATACTTAACGGCATCTATATAAGCTTGCCACAATGGCGGATCATGATAAAGGTAGATATCCCAGAACGGTTTGCCTGTGAGCTTGCAAGGGATCATATTGGAAATATCCGGTGCAACCGGCACCATATCCGGTTGACGGTTTAGCATTGCTGTTATCATCCGTTGTTTAGGTATCATATTGAATTCTCTCTAGTAAAACGTTTTATGTATTAATTGGAGCTTTTACAAAACTTAGGGATAATCCTTCATGGATCGATTTATGTGAAGTAATTTAAGAGGTAATAAAATAAGGGCCCAGACAAGACCGCAGTTGTTATAAATAAGCAAGCCGGAGGCAACCAACAGCGACGCTTCGACTGATCTACGCCCGAGTTTCCCCCAACGCTAACCAGACCGAGGGTGACCCTGCGCATCGCTAACTGCAATCGAGCCTGAGCCGATTACGCCGATATTCATTTGTCACTTCTCCTTATACCAAGACTCCCACACACTCAAACGCCAAGCAATTCACGTTATTTGTTCTCTTTTTCCTGCAGCGAGCGGAGGAATTCATCTTCTTTAGCCTGCAGATCAGCTTCGCTGAGGCGCTTGGGAGCGGAGTCCGGCTCGCCAGCCGGACCCTTGTTTGAACCTTGAGCATCACTAGAGGAAGCCTCTTTAGGCGCCGTAGTACCTTTGGGCTTGCCACCCTTGTTGCTCTCCAAGTCTTTCTGAGACACCAGGATCTTGTAGCTAATCTTGAGCTGTTTCTGCTGCTCGTTTAGACGACCACGGGCCTCGCCGGATAATCCGTCCAGCCAACGCTTCCGTTCACTCTCCTGCATGTCCAAATGCCTCTGGCGAGCTTCTTCGCCGAGACTGTCGATATCTATATCAACGCACACGCTGCCGTCATCATATACACGGTCCACGATCCCCACAAGACCACTGAAATATGCGAAATAGAGACCGCTCTTAACATCATCACCGGTGACTTCTCGTGGCTTAACACGCACTGCATCACCTTCTTTGAAATCTGCCATAGTCCAGACCTCCTAGTCCATTCATTACACATAACATGATAGCACTTCCGTCAAGCGATTTCACCCAGCTTTAGATGCCATGGCAGGGATACATTTAATCGCGAAAGCGCGAAGGAGCGAAAACGCGAATTGGAAACAAGATGTTTTAGCATTGGTTCGGGTACACAACCATCTTCAGGCCGTATATAAATATGACCAAGCGTCAGTTGTACTTTACCAAGTCTCTTTTCGCGTTTTCGCCCTTTCGCATCTTCGCGATAAATTCCCTTCTGCCCGTGCTTGTAACCCGCGTCACTCGTGATTTGCGGTGATCTTGACCCGGTCGCCGGTGGTTACTTCTACATCGAACTCTCGCCCGCGCCATTGTACTCCGGTGAGTTTGAGGCTCTTCCACTCTTTAGGGAGGCAGGGGTGGAACTGCAGGTTGGTCGAGTTAGGGTCGGATGGGAAGTAGTCCATCGAGGCTCCTGCGAGGCCGAAGATAGTGGATTGTATCGGTCCGGCGGCTCCTGTCAGGAAACACATATTCTCATACATGGTAGAGCGCTTTTCATTGAAATAGTTGAAAGGCCCTCGGAAGTACGGGCGGTAGCTCTTTGTGAACTCTTCGTAAGCCCTGCTGCGGTCGCTCAGCCGGGACGCGATAACAGCGTAGGCAGAGTTGGTCATAGCGGGGCCATTGCGATGGACTCGTTTGGAGTAGTAGTTAAATGTGTTCTTGTATATATCTGTTATAGATTGACTGTTATTATTATACTGCAGTGGATAGATGAGAAGCTCGCTGTCGGCCTGTTTTGCCACCCACTTAGGCTTATGGCCATCGAAAGCTATGAACCGCTTTGCCGACATATCAAGCGGGATATACATGCCATCTGCGACCTGTGCCCACTTCGGATTTGCCGTGTTGCCTGTTATTTTGGCAGCTTGATCGGCGACACGAAGATTTAACTGCGCGATGTAGTTGGTGTAGGCGCTGTTGTTGATTAATTCGGCGTTCTCATCAGGCGGAACCACTTGCAGAATCTCATAGTACTTCTTCGTAGGATTGAACTTTGCGCGGGTAGTCCAGTAGTCGGCAGTAGCCTTGATGACAGGGTAGCCACGGGTCTTTAACCAGTTGAGATCACCGGTGGCGAGGAAATATTGCCACTGCGCAAGGGTGACGTCACCGTTGATGTGCCTCTCCTCACGATAGCTGAGCCCCTCGGGAGTATCTTCTTTTCCCGTGTAGCCGCTCTCCCACGCATATTGCGCACCGGCTTGACTTGCGGCTTTGGCATTGGCAATAGCACCTGGGAGAGTTTGGTAGCGGTAATCCACTATTGACCGTGCAAGCTCAGGATGCTGTAAAATCAGAGCAGGGAACATCCAGAGATCGGCATCCCAGAACACGTGCCCACTGAAGGCGTTATCGGAGAGTCCCATTGGAGGGATGCTCCAATGGCTCCCCTCGCGCACGCTCTGGAGCAGGTAGAACATACAAGTATGTATAGCTTGCTGGTCTTTTCTTGGACCATCGATGGTAATGTCACGCTTCCAGAGCTTAGCCCAGGCAGCTTTTTGTGCATCTATAAGAGCATCATGCTCATTACCGAACCAAATCTCCTTATGAGATGTATCCCAAGCCTGTTTGGAATCCTTAGCACCAACCAGGACTGCATAGCTGGACACAGTTATCTGATTATCGGGTTTGGCAGCCAGACGGACCTCCAGAGCATCTAGCCGCGCATACTTTCGTTCCGAATGAGGGGTACCCGTGAGACGTTTGCCCAGCAGAAATGTGATGCCGCTGTGAGCTGTACGATATTCATTGAATGCCAACACACTGCCGTCGCCATTGCCACGCTCCATATCAAATCCACTCAGACCCGGCGTCGCCGCACCGACAGGTGCAACTGCGCGCACTTCTCCATCGAAATCTGGACTAAGCTGCGCATATATCAAAGCAAGGTTTGGCCTTGCGCGAGATACAATCACCTCGATCTTGCCCTTGAGTGTCTTCTCACCAGCGCGCCAGGTAGCGTAGGTGGTCAGGATGCCGGTTTTCATGTTCAGGACTTGCCTGTAATCGGCTTTCTTATCGATCTTGAACTGCTGCTTATCGTCGTAGAAGCGAAGATCGGACCATGTGGGGGTGGGAATCAGCTTCTCGTCATCGTAGAGACCAGACATAAAGCACGGCAGCGGCTGCCCGTCCTGGCAGCCTACTCCGTCACCTTTTATGCGGGTGGATATGAAGCCGTTGCCGAGATAAGTGCCATATTTGGTATCGGGATCGTATGAAACGAGCTGCCATGGGTCATCGTTGGGCTTGTGATTGGCTTGCTTGAATGATGGGTTTGGAAGAAGAACCAGCGCGGCTATTGCGATTACGGCTATCGCGATGAGAGCCGTGCCGCGCGCGACACTACGACTCATTTTTTCACCTTTCGTGCTACGAAATATACCCGGTCAGACCGGCGGGTCGGCTTGCGGAACTTGTATGCGTGGAATATGTCTACTACATCGAACCCGGCGTTGATGAGCATCGTAGTCAACTCCTCCAGACTGTGAGCGCGCTGGATGTGGACCTCTTTGAACTGCACAGATTCGCCGTTCTCGACTACTTCAAACGTCATATTGACAGTGCAGATGCGGGTTTCGTGGTCATAGACACTGTTCCAGATATACTTTGGATAATGGTTAGGCGATATATTCGCTTGATCGAAGAAATGGTGCGCGAGGGCATATTCGGTGTTCACATCGAAGATGAACACTCCTCCGTCCACCAAATGCTCCCCCACCCGCCTGATGCCTTCGGCCAAGCGCGCAGGATCGGTGATGTAGTTAAGGCTATCGAACAGGCTAATTGCAAGATCGAACTTGCGCCCGCCGAGGTCGAGTTCTGCTACATCCTGAACCTGATACTCGACTTTGCTATGCTTTGCCTGGGCTATCTCGATCATATCAGCGGATATGTCCACACCCACAACCTCGAAGCCCTTGTTCGAGAGCAGTTCACTCACGTTGCCGGTGCCGCAAGCCACGTCGAGGATAGTCTTGGGCCGGTAATTGAGCCGTGCCAGAATCCCCTCGATATACTTAACCCAAAGTTGGTATGGGACAGAGGCCATGAGGTCGTCATAATATGTGGCTATACGCTTGAATTGAGAGTTATCCATTATCACCGTTACCGTTTTCAGCTCTAGTATAATACGGTTGATGCTTCGAGATTGTGCCGTAAAATCCCTTCACCGTGGGACGTACACAAAAGGCGGCTGCCTGTTTAGGACAGCCGCCATTTACTGAAAGGAAGGAGAGAAAGATGAAGTTATACTTCATATATAGCCGGTGCCAGACTCGTCCACATAATTGCGTTGTGCTGGCAGGTCACTTAGTCGCGATCGGACTCGCCTGATCCGGGGTCAACTCTGCGGGCGGGCAGGTTTGGGAAGTCGCCCCCGGCAGCCCTGTATGGTTTCCCGTTTTCCGCCTTACACTCGTTCCACCATACCGTCCACTCACCGGCTGTATGTATCATACCCCAACCCAACCGGGGTCACAATTAGCTGTTAGCCGTATTTTCAAGTGATACCAGGGTAGTAGCTGCATGTAGTTCGCAAGTATTACATACAGGGTGTGACAAGTGGGATTATAGAGGCAATACAAAGCCCCCGATCATGATGACCGGGGGCGCGGTTGTTAGTTTTCTAGCCGTTCGGGCTGGCAGTTTCGCAGATATTGCTTGCAGGCTCCTTGGTGGAGTCAAATTTCAGCGTGCCTACCAGCGGAACGTCCTTTGTCAGAAGAGTCGGTGGGACGAAGACCTTTACCTTGCCCACTGATGATGCGCCGTAGCTGTCCACGGCTTTATAGGTGACCTCATAGGTTCGGCCCTTGCCGGGATTATCATCGGTGCCGGGGTCGAACTCACCTCTCAGCCACACACTGGCGCTGCCTACCCCGATGGCATCGGGGGCTTTGTCATCCTGGCCCAGGCCGATCACGGGCTCGTTCTGCTTCACACTGGTGATAGTGACCTCAAACGGATCACCCTCGGGGTCTCGAACACCGGTTATGCCAACTGATTCCATAGTATGGTCGATCTTCCAGATGTTGGCTACTGTGGGCATCGCCTTGTCGAGCTTGGGCGCAAGATTAATACCCTCCACATGCATACTGCGCAAGATTGGAGAAGCGTCACCATTACTCTTGAATGTGACCTTAAGTTCCATATACTGGCCCTCGGGCGCATCGAAACGCATGCCCTTGGTCACGGGCATAAACGAGCTCATTGCAAGCATATCAGGCGCATCGGCAGTTCGTGCTTCAACCTTAATACTGCCGCCGGCCTCAAGCGCATCCCATGTGATCTTGCCCCACCCCGCGCCGGGGATGTTGCTGTTCAACACAGCCCGCCACGTGCCTTCAGGAAGGATTCCCTCGCGCACAGTGGATGCCGCAAAAGATGTATTACACGATGGTCGCTCACCCGCACAGGCCTGGAGCACAGTCTGGCCGTTGCGCGGATCGATTCGCACAGCCGTGTCGCAGCCGTCACGAAGCACCCACAGATAGCCATCGATGTCCGTGCATACGGAACTCGGTATACGGCCCACCTGTGCCATACCCACATAGGAGCCGTCAGTGCCTGAGAACTGTGCCACTCCGGCAAGTCCCGGACACGCAGCCCATACATCACCGAAAGTATCTATAGTCACACTGCTCAGGCCAGCGCCAGTCGGCGTGGCGAAGCGAGTCCAACCAAAGTCTATAGTGTCGAACGCCAGCAGGCCACCGTTAAGGTCGCCTATCCACAAGCGGTTCTGCTCGTCCATGCACATCCCGGCGGGAGCGCAGTCGTCCATACGATATACATCATCGAGTGTGCCGGTTATCATTCCGACCTTATTGAGCACGTGCTGTGTGCCGCTGAGAACCCACAGCGAGTTATTCAGCCCCAGTGCCATCCACTGCGGGCTGCCTTCTACAGTAACCCGAAGAGTTGTCACGCCGGTGATGCAATTGACCCTTGCCACCGCGCACTCACCAGTCAGTGCCACCCACAGGTATCCCTGCTTATCAAATAGAATGCTCGATGGGGATGAGCCGACATCACCGACTTCGCCCACCAGGCTCACACTCTCATCCAGGCCCCAGGGCAGGATCTCTATAGGAGTGATTTGATTGTTCGAGTCGTAATCGCCCGACGTGTATACATGTCCGTCACCATTAACATCAACCGTGGGGAATGCGAGTATACGCACGATCTTGCCTTTACCACCGGGGCAAGAACAGGCAATGTAGGCGTTTCCACCACTATCTGTGGCAACTGCACAGGGTGTCCACCTGTCGCCCTTTTTGCCCATTTTATACCGAGCCACTTCCGCGCCGGTACGAGCATCGATACGAGATACAGTGCCACTAGATGGACTGGGCACCCACAAAAAAGGTACGTAGTTGGTGCAGCGGTTAAGTCCTACACCACCGATTTCGTACGCGAAGTTGATCCCATCGCGCACACCGAGACCGAAGTCTTCGGGATTGATGAAGTTTCGCTCGTATACGCCCCACGCTGCGCTCGCACACATAGTGCTAAGCACAAGCGCAAGTGCGGCGTACACTGCCTGTCGCCTCACACGCATGGCCAATATGCCCTCCATTTGGAGTTTTTAGGTAGTGCTATCGTATGGCGTGATGACTCTTCTTCCTGCGAAGACGAGTGCTGGGAGTAAGCTCACACCCAGCTACATCAAGTCAAGAACGTCCAGCACCAGTTTTTGTCGTCACAGAGGTTGTGCCATCAATATTGCTGGGGGATTGCTGATAGAATTACCAGAATCCAAGCCTGCATCTCAAAGCTATTGACAGTGCTTGTGCGCAAGTGTAAACTATGGTCTTGATTCGCAGTGGAGTGGAGGACAGTATAATGAAGATTGTGATTCTTGGCTGCGGTAGAGTCGGTGCCACGATCGCGACCACAATGGCTCGCGAAGGGCATTCGATTACTATAATAGACCGGAATGCGGACTCGTTCCGTAGGCTGGGTAATGACTTTGTCGGCGAGACTGTAGTCGGCAACGGACTTTCAGGCGACACCCTTAAGCGGGCAGGAGTTGAGCAAGCTGACGCGTTTGTCGCTGTTACTAATGGTGATAACAGGAACATCATGTCAGTGCAGCTTGCAAAGGTCAGGTTCAAGGTTCCCAAGGTGGTAGCGCGCATCTATGACCCCATTAGGGCCTACGCCTACAGCGAGTTGGGCATAGATACCGTGTGCACCACGTGCGTAAGCTCTGGAGTGATGCACGACAAGATCATCGGCCGCGAGTATGGGAGTGTTGACGAGTATTGCCGATTTGGCATGGATGAGACACCGGAGGTCACCAATGACTAGAAAGACACCAATGTATGTGATCATCGTCGGCGGAGGCAAGGTCGGTTATCATCTATCTAAAGAGCTGGTTCGTGAGGGCCACGAAGTGCTTCTCATCGAGAAAGACCGAAAGACCGCTGACATGCTGTCTGAAGAGCTTGGAGATATGGTGGTGTTCGGCGATGGGTGCGAGATTCGCACAATGGCCGAAGGCGGAATGGGCCGGGCAAATGTGGTAGTAGCCGTTACCGGCGACGATGAAGACAACCTGGTCATCTGCCAGATGGCTAAGCGGAAGTTCGGAGTGCCGAGGACCCTTGCCAGGGTGAACGACCCAAATAATGAGGAACTGTTCCAGGAATTGGGTATCGACCAGACCGTAAGTAGCACCCGCGTAATCTTCAACCTGCTTGAGCAACAGATAGGGAGCAGCCAAGTCATTCCGTTGGCCGCTCTGAAGAAGGGCGAGATTGAGGTTGTGGAAGCCGACATCACCCCCGGCTCACCGGTAGACGGTATGCGCATCGGCCAGATCGATCTGCCTGCTAATGCACTGATCATATCAGTCATTCGCGAAGGTCATGCGTTGATCCCGCACGCAGACACCAGGCTTCGCCAGGGTGATAGCGTGATCGCGATGATCAAAGCCGATCGCGAAAGCGAACTGCGCACAATATTCACCGGCGAGCAGAGCTGATAGGTCATAAGGTCACAAGGTTGGGGATATTGTAATCTAACAATAGATACAGTTTCCCCGACCTCTAAACTTTATGACCTTATGACTTTCTGACCCAATCACAGCCTTGCATTGGCTATTAGTGATGGGCCTAACCTGGTCTTTTGAATAGCCATCACCGTGGCCTGCACAGCCTGGCCTATTCGTCCACCAGCCCCTACAATCACGACCATTGTCTCGTCCGCAAGGTGCCCCACGCCCTCGTCAACACCAAGTCCCTCTCGGTCAATTACGACCTCGATCTCATCTCCACGCGAATAGAACATCATCATATACACCTCCGGTTATCCTTACCAGAAGACGCAAAAAAGGCAGCTACCTCAGGAGAGGCACTGCCTATTAAGAGAACGAAGCAAATTGTGTGCATCACGCAAGCGCGCATCAGGTGATATCGCCTCCGGCGCGCCAGAGGCAATTACGGCCAGAATAACACTCCTACGGGCAATCATCTCCAGCCCAGGAACAAACCCATTCAAGCCTGTGATCCTCGCGTTACTTGCGTAGAATGGCTGATTATAGCATCACTGCAAAGAGATTACAAGCACCTAAATGAAGATTTTTTAGTGGATCGTTTAGTATATAAAAACCAACCATTACCCGTTACTTCGGGAAAACCTTTCCCGAAATCTCCGTACATTCGGCGGTATCGGGAAAAGGGTTTTCCGATACAACCTAAGCACCTAAATAATGAATATTTAATCGAATAATTCTCCCTGCACTGGGTCTGATTGCGGTTGCACTGCAGGCTGCGGACTGACGGGCGCGGGGTTTTCAGGAGGAGTCTCTTCAGACAGGTTCTTCCTGCCATTATGCTTAACGATCCCCTCATTAGCAAGCTGGTCTGCACGCTTGTTCAGCTCACGCATGACGTGCGAAATGCTCACTTTCCGAAATGCTCTGAGCAGAGAGACTGCCTCAAGGTAAAGGGGCTGTAAATTTGGGGACTTAACTTTGTATACTCCTGTAAGCTGCCGGGCCATAAGTTCACTATCAGTGCTAATCTCGAGCATGGTAGCCCCGAGTTCAGCGGCTTCTTTGATACCTCGTATCAATGCTTTGTACTCGGCAACATTGTTGGTGGTCTTGCCGATGTAGTCAGCGATCTCCCGCAGCACTGTGCCATCCTCTGCCGAAATAACCACGCCTATCCCAGCATCACCAGGGTTTCCTTTGGAGGCGCCGTCGGAGTAAATCACTACCTTCACTGGTCAGCCACCATGAGAATACGGCCGCAGTTCTCGCAGAATTGGGTCTCGTCGATAGTGTAGAGGTTGCGGATGGTGTAGTTCGTCACAGACACGTGGCAGCCGCCGCACTTGCCATCGAGAACCAGTGCAAGACCGACACCACCATTCCGTTTACGAATAGCATCATAGCGCGAAAGCAGAGACTTGTCGGTTACCTTCACAACAGCCTCATTTCGCTGTGCAGTTAACTGCTCAAGCTCAGCTTCCAACCGTGTCTTCTCTGCAGATTCTTTCTTGAGGGCGATACGGGCCTGTTTCTCGATGGCTTCCAGCGTGGAATGGGTGGAAGTCACGCTTGCTCGGGCGCTCTCGACCAGCTCATATAATTCGAGAGTTCGGCCATCAAGCTCACCTTGCTGAGCCTTGAGTATTTCGATTTCTTTTTCTGTAGCGGATAATTCTTTAGGATTGGTAATGGCACCGCCATAAAGGCGCTTCTCGAAACCGGAACGCTTTTCATCGATGGTCTTTAGTTTCAGCTCGTTATCTTTCAGCTCGCTTTCCAATGCTTTCAGGTTCTTGTCAGCCTTCTCAGCAGCAGACCTTGCAGCTATGTATTTCGACTTGAGTTCCTTTGCACCATCAAGGGCAGCGAGTTGGTTATTGATGCGAGTTATTTGAACATCCACTTTCTGCAGATCGAGAAGTGGATGCAGTTGATCGTTCATATCAGGTATCCTCCGCGGGCTCACCCAAGTTAAAGTGAAGCCGCATTGAGATTGTAGCAGAACCGCTCACCCGGTGCAACCAAATAAGGTTTGAATCGCTGCAAAACGGTCCATAATAGTTTGTTACCTCGACAGTAGATCACTCAGAAATGGGGCTAGGCAAACAAGATGATCGAGGAAGACGTCACTTTCAAGACATCCAGAGGGCTCAAACTATCTGGGGCATTGCTTGCGCCTGATGAAAGGTTGCACGACATTGTCGTGTTTGCACACGGCACCGGAAGCGACAAGTCCAGTCCAAGGAACCGGGGTATCGCCGAAGGGCTATTGAGCGCGGGAATCGGAGCGTTTTTATTCGATTTTACCGGGCATGGCGCAAGCGATGGCTTGCCGGAGCAATCTACCCAAGACCAGCAGTTCGATGATCTCACCAGTGCAATTGATTTCCTCAACGCTCAAGCCTATGTGGAGACTCGCTTTATCGGTGTGAATGGGTCCAGCACAGGCGGCACAGTCGCTATAAGAGCCGCATCAGAGGACCCACGCATACAGGTGATGGTTCTACGTGTCCCACGAATATATGAGGGCACCCTTGAGTTCGCGCAAATGATCCAAGCGCCAACGCTGATAGTGCAGGGCAGCAAGGACCGGGTTGTCATGCCCGAGTCAGTCGAGATATTCCACGCCCTGCAATGCGTGAAGGGGCTGCACATCGTCGACGGGGCAGGACACCTGTTTAGCGAAAAGCCGGAATATCAGCGCGAAATGACCAAAGCTACCTGCGATTGGTTCACGAAATGGTTCGTCAAGCTGGCAGAGGCGGAGTAGAAATACCCCGGCCTACGGCTGCAGCTACACCTCGCAATTGTGTAATCAACTCGCTGAATGCATCAAGTTTGAGGGACTGAGCTCCATCGCA
Organism: bacterium; assembly: GCA_021373255.1. GTDB lineage: Bacteria > Armatimonadota > UBA5829 > UBA5829 > UBA5829 > UBA5829. Next base: position 18,643 of record JAJFTD010000062.1, on the reverse strand, counting down.
CAGCGCGTGGGCAGGATCAGGGTGAATCTCCATCAACAGACCGTCCGCACCGGCTGCAACTGCCGCCTTGCTCATCGCCGATACATATCGCCAATTTCCGCAGGCGTGAGATGGGTCCACAATCACCGGCAGGTGCGATAAGAACCTGGCTACTGGGACGGCTGATAGATCAAGCGTATAACGGGTGTGACCACGCTCCAGAGGATGCACGCCGCGCTCGCAGAGTATCACGTCCTGATTGCCCTGTGCCAGGATATACTCGGCGGCAAGAAGCCACTCATCTATAGTGGCACTGGGGCCCCGCTTTAAGATCACCGGGCGGTTGGTCTTTCCCACTGCAATTAAGAGCGGGTAATTCTGCATATTGCGGGCACCTATTTGGATAATGTCGGCGTGTTCGACCACGGCATCGAGTTCGTGCTGATCCATCACTTCGGTAGCCGTGACGAGTCCCGTCGCCTCTCCAGCCTCCTTAAGCATTTTAAGACCCTCAATACCTAGTCCCTGAAACGCATATGGAGAAGTCCTGGGCTTGAACGCCCCACCCCTAAGCATCTTTCCGCCACAAGCCTTGACCACTTCAGCCGCGGAGAAAAGCTGCTCACGGCTCTCTATCGCACACGGGCCAGCCGCTACGATAACTTCGTTGCCACCGATAGTAACGCCTTTTACTGTGATTAACGTATCACCAGGGTGAAACTCTCTGGAGGCGCGCTTGTAGGTGCGAGTAACCTGTGTAACGTGATCTACCCCTGGCATGGATTCAAGGAGGCTTGTAAGATCGCTGCGCATATCAGGTGGGATTGCGCTGGCGATTCCGATAGCAGTGCGCTCCCCGCCAGGAAGTGGGAGGGCATTCAGGTCGTGGTTTGATATACGATCAATAACGGCCTTGATCTCTGCCTGCAAGGCATCGGCTTTCATTGCAACGATCATGGCTTTACTCCAGGGGGCTCAAGCGGCCTTTTTGTATAATTTCTTATCTATTGTAGAATAATAGACGACTGAAATGCAACTGTTAGCTTAAGAAATTGTGCACACTGGCACTCACTTCTTGATATATGCATTCAACCCCACGAAAACCGGCTTACCGTTCACCTCGGCATCGATCTGCACATTGCCGCCCGTACTGGCGACTATCAGTGTCTTGCCGGATGACGAAACATGGGGTTTCTCCAAAGGTATGCGGATTACCAATTCGTTGTTCTCAATCTTTGCTTGCATTATTTGTTCCTCCGTTTATTATGACTCTCAACATTACGTTGGCCCCTCACCCTAGCCCTCTGGAACTAAGCCCATCCCTTCCCAAATTCATAATTCATAACTACATTCACGCTCTCGGGTGGGTTTCTTTGTAGATTTCTCTGAGGTGGTCGCGGGAGACATGGGTGTAGATTTGGGTGGTGGCTATGCTGGCATGGCCTAGCATTTCCTGAACGCTTCTCAAGTCGGCTCCGCGTTCGATCAGATGGGTGGCGAATGAGTGCCTTAGCATGTGGGGGGTTATTTGCTTAGCGATGCCTGCTTTGGCGGCGTATTTTTGGATGATCTTCCAGAACATTACACGTGACATCGGCTGGCCGTTTTTTGTGAGGAATAGGTATTCGGACCGGTCCCCACCTGTCAGCCTGCCCCGAACGCGGTCGGAGTAGGCTGTGATGTATTCTGCGGCAACCTCGCCCAGGGGAACCACGCGCTCTTTGTCGCCTTTGCCGATGCATCTGAGAAAACCCATTCTGGTGTTCACATCGTCGGACTTGAGATTAATGAGTTCGGAAACACGCAAGCCGGTGGCGTAGAGAGTCTCGAACATTGCCTTGTCGCGGAGGCCGAGGTCCTCATGGATATCCGGCGCATCCAGGAGGCGAGAAAGTTCGTCGAGGTCCAAGACTTTCGGCAGGCGCTGCGGTGGCCGACCGGTCTCGAATGTGGTAAGCGGGCTCTTGTCGATCTCACGCTCGGCGCACATAAAGTTTACAAATCCGCGAACAGCCGAGATTTTCCTTGCAGTTGATGTGCTGGCGTAGTTGGACTTTTTCAGATGATCGATAAATGCTATCAGCACATCCTCGTTGATCTGGCGAGACTCATGTATCTGCCGCTTATCGAGGAACTCAGCGAACTGTGCGAGGTCGCGACCGTAGGAAGCTATGGTGTTCTCAGACAGCCCCCGCTCCACTGACAGGTGATCCAGAAATCGCTGAATGTAGATATCCATCATTTCACCCGCTGATAGATTGTGATAGATGGCGATGCGTAGCGCATGTCGTGGGGAAGATTGCGCTGTTGAAGCCTGGTCGGAAAGCTCCGGCGCACGCGGTAGTGCTCCTGGATCAAGGCCATATCTCGCAGAGTGTGGTCAACCTGCTTGCGGTCGTTGTTGGACAACGATTTATTGTTGTGAAGGCGAACGGCATCGTCTGTTTCATAACTTGAGATTATAACCCAATCCGCATCCGTCCAGTTCTCCCGTGACATCAATTTGAGCTTGTAAGGTGTCTTGTCCAGCGCTTCTTCGCGCTGTGGGATGGCCCCAAAACCGAAATCCTTGCTTAATGGCGGCGAATAGAACCAGGGCAGGTCGGGAATGGCTATGCTGCTGCCTTTAGGGACGTTGTCCATCACCCACTCTGCCGCACGGTCACGCACATCGGGGAGGATGAATGGTTTGACTACCTGTGCTGTGTAGAGCACCGTCAACAACAGGACAAATATGCAGTCAGCGATCCACATCAGCTTCATCGCAGGCCCGAGCTTGCGGTCGAGTGCTTTGCCAAGACCGGTCATTGCCCACGCGCAGAGCAGCGCCACAACAGGGAACAGCGGGAGTGCGTATCGGGCGAACCTTACCTGGGACAGCGATATCATCGCATAATATGGCACAGCGAACGCAAAAAGCATTAGAACTCGTTTATCACGTTTCAAGATGGCCCAGGCTAGTGCGATCAGGAACAGTACAGCCACAAACGGCCCCAGGCCATACCAGAGAGAGTTAGTAAATGTGTAGAGAAACCCATTACCGGTCCCTGCAAATACCAACCCGTGGCCCTGGCTTGTGTGGTGCATCTCATATGTGATGCCGTTAATAAACGCGCTTGTATCAAGCACGCACGCAGGTGTGGAGATCACGAATGCGGCGATGCAACTGCCCAATGCCGCCCACAGCTTTATATCGATTATACTCTCACGAAGGCGCTTGTCACGCAGGAAATGCGCAGCAATGACAGATAGAACCACCAGCGCTGCGTTATATTTCGTTCCTGCGGCAAGCCCGGCCATTGCACCGGCGATGAGATAGTCGCGCCAGTTGCCTCGTTTGAGGATCAGGCAGGCGAAACCCAGCGCGGCAGCGATAAATAGAGTGCTGGGGACATCCACTGTTGCGAAGTGAGAATGCTGCACGTGCAGTGGAGCGACAGCGAGGATAACAGCAGCAAAAAGGCTTTCCATTGGTCCGAACAGCTCTCGTCCGGCCCAATAGGTCGCCACCACGGCCCCGACGCCCATAAGAGCCGTTACAGTCCTTGCGCAGAGATATACCGCTCCGGCATTGGCGGCTATCCCGTAGCCCATTCCCATAGCAATAGCCAGCGCTGCGAGGTAGATATAGAGTGAGGGGTAGTTATAAAACCTCGGCAGGATTGAGCGGCCCATGTAGATCGAACCAAACGCTGCACCAAGAGTTAGAAATTCGTCGGGGTGATATGAGTATGAGTGCAAATGATTGGGCAAACCCCAGCGCAACCCTGCAAACCGCAGCAGCGCCGCGAGGACGATGACGCCCACCAGCCACGCTGTCTGGCGCCAATCACGGATTGCCTTCTTTTGATCAGATGTCAAGCTGTGCCTCTTTCGGCTGATTTCACTTTAGCTGCCGATGGTGCGCGCATCAGCGATATTAGGGCGATCATGATGCCTACGGACATAACCATATCGCCAACGCTGTAAACCGCCGGTACGAACGCGTAGGGTTTATGCGCCGGGATTATATCGCAAAGGAACCACAGCGGGCACCGGCCGTCCATAATCGAGCTGTGAACTAGTGGCATGCTCTTCGCCAGTTTTAGGTATGACTCACCAAATACTGCAACCAGCGCGCCAGGTGTCGCAGGCATCAAGCCGCCGTTAGCAAGCATTGCAGCCAGGTTCAAGACCATTCCACCGAATATCACTTTAGCGCCCGGGAGCCGAAGATTCAGCAATACAACCGCAAGCCAGATGGCTTTCTCTGTGAGATGGAGCGGCCCGGCAAGCCAGAGATATTTCACCATCACAGAAGAGTGAAGAGCGGCACACGACGCAATGTACATCACCAGAGGCACGAACATCAGCCAGATGCACTTAATTTTAACATCTCCAATTTGCCAGAATTTACCGCCCAGTGCCCAACCTATCAGCAGGCTCAATATGATCAGCTCTGGTACCAAACTCTTCCCCCATCCGACTCGACAGTCTATAAAGTTATACGCAACCTAAGGCGTAATTGCTTCCACAAGTATAACTATTACACCTACTTCGCCGATTCAGCGGTGCCGCTGATTTTCCTAAAGAGACGGGTGCATCCGGCGGTAAACTGCATAGTAGACCACATCATTCGTGTTCGAGGGTCCTTGAACACATAGCCCATCTCCATACCCTTCTCACGCAACAAACCGTCCTTACGCACCATATCCGTGATTGGTGCGCCGGGGAACAAGCGGATATTCAGCCGTTCAGCCGGTGGTATGCTTGACTCCAGGCCCATCTCTCGAATGAACTGCATGTTTTCCTGCAGCTCTTCAGGAGTGGTATACGGGTCAAAGAGTATGAAACCGGGCTGCAGGGTGAGGTCGACCTCACGCACAGCCTCGATAGCGCGGCGGTTTTGCTCTACGGTAGTCCGTTTGTTAAATGTATCCAACTGCCGCTGCACTCCCGATTCTATCCCCAGGAACACTCCTGTAAGCCCAACTTCTTTGAGCCGCTTGAGTGTGTCGACATTCGTTTCATCTGCCCGGCACTCCATAGTAAACTCGATCTTGAGCCCGCGCGATGCAATCTCATCTCCGATGCTTATAGCTCTCTGTTGGCCCTTTTCACCCGGCCCCACAAAGTCGTCATCGACAAACTGCCAGCGCCTCATCCCGTAAGACTCGACAACCGACTCCAACTCATCCACAATGCTCTTCGCACTTCTGAACCTGGGGGCATGACCACCAGCGAGAGAATAAAATGAGTTCACAGAACAAAACGCACAGCGGTGGTAACATCCCCGGCTTCCTGAGATCACACCCTCGACAATAGCATCTGGGTGCGCCTGGTTAAGTGCATCACGTGCCGGAAAAGGCAGCTCATCGAGATCGCCAACAAGCGGGGGATGAGCATTAATCACAGGTTTGTTGCCATCAAGATAAGCAATTCCGGGAGTAGAGCGCCAATCTTCTCCACGCTGAATGCGCCCGAAAACATCTACGGCGACTTGCTCTCCCTCGCCCGTTACCACAAAGTCCAGCTCAGGACACGCAGACAGCAGGCGCTCGGTCATAAGCGTGGGCAGATAGCCGCCAGCGATGATTATCTCATTCTTCTTCACCTTGCGTACAGCTCGTACCACCGACATCATCAATTCTCGATTGGACTGCACTGCCGTAACGCCAAGGCAATCAAACTCGCGTGCAAGTATTTCACTTACGGTCTCTTTGGGACTGAGCCAACGCATCGAAGCATCGAGTATTTCAACTTCGTGCCCGTCACCTCGGAGTGTAGAGGCGATGTAGCCCAAACCGAGGTTTTCGGTCCGATAGTTACGCATATCGAACCCGCCATTAAGGTGCAGTAGTAGAATCTTCATCGTGTCATCCAGTTCCTTTACGAACCATGCGACAGCATCTCAAGAAAGATACTGCCTACCTTTGCGTCATATTTATTGCCGATGTTCTCGCGGATTTCTTCAATCGCATCTGCTGGATTCCATGCATGATGGTAAGGCCTTTCCGAAATCATTGCATCATAATCAGCCGCAATTGCCAGGATTCGACTCGCCAACGGGATAGCCTCACCTTTCAGACCAGCAGGATAACCTGTGCCATCCCAGTATTCGTGATGGTGCAAAATGTATTTATCTATATCTGCAAGAAACGGCACTGCCGCTACCATTTCCGCACCAAGTTTAGAGTGGCTTCTGACAATTTCCAATTCCTCGGGAGTCAGAGGATCTTTTTTATTCAATATAGCTTGTGGAACATTGGCTTTGCCAATATCCATAAGGAGAGCCGCATACTCTATTCGCTCAAGATCGTGCCCGGTCATTCCTAACTTTTTTGCCACTGCCACAGTCACCTGTGCCACACGTTGGGCATGGCCAACCGTGCCAGAGTCTTTGGTCTCTACCGCCGCAGCGAGCGCTGTAATAGATTTCAGATATGCGCCCTTCATCTTCATAGGCAGATACCAGCGTGATACATAAAGACTCAGAATTGAAATTGTAAGTGCGATCACAATGAATAGCCACACACCGGCTGTAATCTGATAATTAAACACTGAAATGCACCCCGTCCCTATCGAGCATCGCTAAAAACGCCTTTATCACTTTGGGATGGAACTGTGATCCAGCTCCACGCCTAAGCTCATCAACCGCCTGATCAAGAGTCTTAGGCTCCCTATATAGTCTGCGCTTCTCCGCTCCACACTTCGGGCACATAGGTGGACGGCTGTTATCCCCAGGCTGATAACCACAAGAATCACATTCCCATTTTATTGCAAGCTCACGATCATCAGTCATAGCATCAAAGGCATCTACAGCCGCAATGATTGCTGCTTCTATGGGAATCTCTATATCTACACCATTTGTAGCAGGATAGCCACCGCCATTATGCCACTTGTGGTGATACTTGATCCAATCGACTATAGAATCTAGAAACTCCAGATGACTGATGATCTCCGCACCCTTTACAGGATGTTCTTTGATCTTCTCCCATTCCTCATCAGTGAGTTTGGCGGTCTTATCGAGTATTTCCTCACTAACACCTATCTTGCCGATGTCATGCAAGAACGCAGCTGTGCTGATGTAACGTACACTTTCAGCAGGAAGCTGCATTTCACGCGCGAGCCGCTCAGCCAGATCAGCAACACGCTTAAGATGTCCTCTGGTGTACGGGTGATAATGCTGCATATAAGTCGCGAGAGTGGTAATTGTATTTACATACGCTTCACGCTCTGCAACCCACTGATTGAAAAAGTCACGCAGTGCCAAGACTGGAGTCGCTGCAATAATGAAACCCAGCACATGGATGTGTATATACAAATAAGAAAGCGCAATTGCAACCACCAGCATAAACAACTGAGGCCGAACAATCGGCAAGCCTACCTCGATCAACGCCAACTTCATCGTAAGTAGCAGACCGTAAACACCCTTTGCTCCAGGTACGGGATTTACTACCAATGCATGCAAAACCCACACCCCGAGGTCAACTATACCAGAGGCAGCCACCAGACCAAAGAACGGCAGCACAAAACTAGTCAGCACATGAAATCCCGGCCCGGGATCAATCAGGAAGCGACCACCCAGATAATGGTAAACTAAACCGGCAGGGCCAACAGCCACCACCATATTCGCCACGTAAGCCGCAATATACTGGATAGTGACCCCTAGCGGCCTCTCCTGCCACTGTGCACCATAACCCTGTATCATACTTGACAATTCGGTGATTAACCCATGTGAGCCATTTTTGTAAACACTAACGCCAAAGTAAGAGCTGTGGGCGTCTAGGACACGCGTACATTTATAGCAAATAAACTTCGCGAGCATAGAAAATACACCAACAATGGCGCTAATCAGTATTGCTGGTAGTGGGCCAAGTACACATGTAGCAGACCAGAGGATTGGAGATGTAGGAGTAACACTAACGCCTGCACCTTCTTGCAGATTTACAGCGAGTAATTCACCAAGGCAGGCGAGTAAAGCAAACCAAAAAACACCCGGCCACGGATTGCCCACAATAGGAACTTCCGCCCAGACCAGGAGGGTAATAACCGCCGCACACATAAAGACTACGGCGCAAAATATGGCATATAGCCTTAACCTGTTCATCCAGCGGCACCATCGTCCGAACATTCAATGTTGAGAAAATATTGAGCCAACAGCGGGCAGATAATACTGTATCAGTTTATTACCGTCTTACTAGGGCTTCGGTGGCCAGATGGCCCACGGAGCTCCGGCACTGGCGGCAAGTGCAGCCAAGCCAAGAAGGATCTTGAACAGGCGACTCATGTTTTTCAACCCCTTTCGGTTTATAGGCTAGCTTGTTCCGCTCGACAAGCCGCTGGAAAACCGCTTCGCTCGGGGTAATGATCTCGCTCCTGCCCTTTCGCTAGCTGCTGGCTCAAACTTAATTTTGTTCTTGATGAATGCGAGCGCCCAGTACTACCGCCCCGGCAGGGCTGTAAGTCTGCGGTTGACCGCATCCAGTGTAGCATTCACCACACCTATCCAAACATCCTGCTTAATAAGCGCACATCCTGTGACAAGGTCCTCGCCACGATCAGATATCATGTTGACGAGGGCAATAGCAGCTCTCCGCCCGCCAACCGTAGCTTCGCAGGCATCCTCAAGGACGAAACTGCAGTTGGACAGGCCGGATTCTTCAATTGCGTATAAAGTCGCATTAGCGATAAGTTTCATTTGACCGACTGGCGAACTGGTGCCACTGGCTGATCCCGCAAACACCGCGCCGTCCTTGTTCAGGTGCACTGTAGCTTCGGTCCGGCTTCCATTGATAGATATGGAGACATCGGCAAACTTTAGCCGTGAGTGATCTTGACTTGGTAAATTATCTGCTACCTGGGCAACGCTGATCTTTTTATGATCAACAACAACGCCCAAACGAGCCATAACTGCAGACTCTATATCCCTCACAACCTGCTTTGCTGGCCTTGATGATCCCGTAAGGACGTGTATCTCCGCAACGTCACCATTATCATCAGCAACCACACTTACGGCGATGACGTCCTTTAGACGGCACACGATAGACTCTATATCCTGAACATTGGTCTGCCGTTCAACAGCCATCCTGATAGCCTCCTATACCGTATAATCCATCTGCGCGGAATGCGAATAGCGCAGATGCCCTGCCAGCCGAATTGGTTATCGGAAGCTCGCACCCGCTTTTTGGGCTAGAGCTTCCTTTATCTCACCAAGCACGGCGTTTACTTCATCGTCCGTGAGAGTCTTCTCTCTCGACCGGAACACTACGGATAGAGTCAGACTGCGGCGGCCAGCACCAACCTGCTCTCCCTTGTAAACATCCAGCATGTCAACTGCCTCGACCAGACCCTTGCCTGATCTGATTACCAGCTCTACTAACTGCGCATACTTCACATCGTCAGCGACAACCACCGCCATATGGCGGTAAAGCGCCGGGTAGCGAGCCGGTTCCTGATATATCACCATCTCCGGCGCAAGTTCCATAAGAGCCCGGAAATCGAGTTCGTAGATATACGCGCGCCCTCTGACATCCAGCGCATCGCTCACAGCCGGAACTACCTCGCCCAGTATTCCGATCTCCCTGTCACCAACCAATACTTTGGCGGCTCGGGTCGGGTGCAGCATCGGGTGCTCAACCGGAATATAATTCGCCCCGCTTATGTTGAGCGCTCCCAGCAGGCTCTCAACCGCCCCCTTGCAAGTGAAGAAATCCACCTGTAAAGCCTCAGCCGGAAGACTCCAATTGCTTCTCCATAGGTCGCCAACCATCGCTCCAGCTACGGACAGGGTCTCATCGGGTCGGCCACTGCCGCCCTGGAAATACACCTTGCCTGTCTCAAACACAGACACATTCACAGTACCGTAGGCCTGATTCCTTGCCACCACCTGTAGCAGGTTCGGGGCTAGCATAGTCCTCATTGAGTTGAGTTCTTCGCTCAACGGATTGCGAATGCTTACAGCCTTGTTCGCATTGCCGGCTATTTCAGCGAGCTTGACCTCCACCATACTGTGCGTGAGCACTTCCTGAGCCCCACAGGCCATCAGGCTGCGTCTGATTTTGTTTCGGAACAATCCCTCAGGACTGTCTTTGCCCTGCAGTGTTACATCAGGTAGGGTGGTGTCGAGCTTGTCGTAACCGTAAACTCTTCCGACTTCCTCCGCCATGTCAATCTCCCGAGTGATGTCGGGTCGGAATGTCGGCACTTGGGATATCAATATTCCGTCTTCCAGATGAGTTTCAATATCAATACTGTTCAAGAATCGTGCCATATTCTCGGCAGTAATCGAGGTGCCCAGCACAAGATTTACACGCTCAGGTCGAACCTTGATCTCAAGTGGCTCTACTGGGACAGGACGCGCATCAACAATTCCCTTAGCAACATCCCCACTCGCGAGGTCATGGATCAACTGTGCCGCCCTCATAGCGGCCAGCGGAGCAATCGACGGATCAACTCCACGCTCGAATCGGTAGGAAGACTCTGTAACCAGCCCCAGGCGTTTAGATGTCCGCCTGATACTTACACTGTTAAAGTTAGCCGACTCTATCAAAATATCCTGCGTTTGTCTGCTAATCTCTGAATCTTCGCCTCCCATAACTCCAGCGATGGCAACAGGCCGGTTGGAATCAGCAATGACGAGCATATCCGGTTCAAGCCTGCGCTCGTTTCCATCAATCGAAGTTATGGTCTCACCCGGCTTCGCCCTGCGAACGACAATCTGGGCGTCATTGAGCAGGTTATAATCAAATGCGTGCAGCGGTTGGCCGAGTTCGAGCATTACAAAGTTGGTAATGTCGACCACGTTGTTGATGGGCCGCATCCCCGCCGCAATTACTCTATCTTTCAGCCAACCCGGCGACTCTTTTATCTCCACATTTCTCACTACTATACCGACATAGCGTCCACACAGGTCGGGATCGTCGATGCGAATTTTAATCAGGTCACTTGACGTCGGTTCAGACCCGTCCAGTTTAACATTCGGCATCTTGACCCTACCGCCGACCACCGGGCCCGCTTCACGCGCCACGCCTATCATAGATAGCCAGTCGCCTCTATTCGGCGTGACTTTGGAATCGAAGACTATATCGTCTATGGTCCCGCTGCCGCCAGCGCGGGTGAAGTCTTCTTTGCTCAGCTTGATGACTTCCTCGACCTCCAGCCCGGCCATCGTGAGGCCGTCGGCAAGGGTGTCCAGCGAGCAATCGAAATCTATATATTCTCTAAGCCAATCGATAGATACTTTCATAGCTGCCTCAAGAACCTAAGATCGTTTTCCATAAAGAGACGCAGGTCTTTGATGCCGTGCTCAAGCATCGGCATTCGCTCGATACCGAATCCGAATGCAAAACCCGTATACTCTTCGGAGTCAATGCCTGCTTTCTCAAGAATGTTGGGGTGAATTAACCCAGCCCCCCCAAGCTCAAGCCATCCGGAACCCTTGCACACCCCGCAGCCCTCACCTTTGCATAAGAAGCAGGTGACAGCAAACTCAGCGCCCGGCTCAACGAATGGGAAGAAGTCCGGCCGGAACCGCACATTCACGTCCATTCCAAACATTTCCACTGCAAACTGCTGAATTGTGCCTTTGAGGTCAGTCAGGCTGATGTCATGATCGATGGCAAAGCAGTCCACCTGATGGAACGTGTGCCCGTGCGTGGCGTCGACATTCTCATAACGATATGTCTTGCCGATGGTCGCCACCCTCATCGGGGGCTTCCTGTAAGGCATCACGCGGTGCTGGTAGGCGGTGGTATGGGTGCGGAGCAGCACATCATCGTTGATGTAGAATGACATCTGCTCGTCCATCGCCGGATGCTCCGGGGGATAGTTAAGCGCCTCAAAGTTGTATTTGTAATCTTCTATCTCCGGGGTTTCTACAAACTCATAACCCAAGCCTATGAATATGCGCTTTATCTTCTCGATAGTCTCGATCAAGATGTGAGGTCGACCGGTCTGGTAGAAGCGTCCGGGAAGCGTGACATCAACCGCCTCCGCCGCCAGCTTCGCCTTGCTCTCACCGGCATCCAGTGCCTGACGCCGCTGGGCAATTGCCTCGCTCAACTCAGCTTTGATGTCATTAACGCTCTGTCCGAAGTCTTTTCGCTCATCCTGCGATAATGACCCAATACGTCGAAGCTGCAAAGTAAGTTCACCTTTGCGGCCCAAATATTGAGTATCAATCTCATCGAGCTGTGCGCTCGATTCCGCGGCTTGTACTTTTCCTAAAGCCGCAGTGCGTATGCCAACAAGTTCATCTTTTCCACTCATCGCAAATACCGCCCTTAAAAAAAGACCAGCGTCCAATTGCAGAAGACCAAGAACAATCCCCGACCTGCAAATCCGGTCCGGGTTTCTCGATCTTAAGCTATTGGACGCTGGGCGATGTTTGTTACCACAAGCCACCGATTCCATACAACAAGCAAACCGGCAGCCGGTAATCGAAATTTGTTTTACGCTGTCGCCAACTGTGCCTTCGCCTGCTCAACGAGTGTCGCGAAAGCCTGCGCGTCTGCAACCGCCATATCTGCAAGAACCTTACGATCAAGATTTATCCCGGCCTTTGTCAAGGCCTCGATAAACCGGCCGTAGGGCATGCCATTCATGCGGCAACCTGCGTTGATGCGGGTAATCCACAGTCTGCGGAACTCGCGCTTTTTGTTTCTTCTGTCACGGAAGGCGTAGTTGCCGGACTTCATTACCTGCTCTTTAGCAGTCTTGAATAACCGACTCTTACCGCCCCAGTAACCGCTTGCTAGTTTTAATATTCTATGATGACGCTTATGGGTCATCGTGCCGCGTTTCACGCGTGGCATATATCAGTATCTCCCTCTGTTAAACTTTGCTTTGTCCGCAGTGAATGATGCGGCTTACATTCCGGGGATGAGTCTGCGGATGACCCGCTTCTCACCATTAGTAACCCCGGACTTCATCGACAACCGGCGCTTAGCGCTGGAGGACTTCTTCATTTTAAGATGGTTCATACCGGTGTTGCCGCGGCGAATCTTGCCGTTCGCGGTCACTTCAAACCTCTTAGCAGCAGTCTTTCTGGTCTTGATTTTCGGCACTCGAATTACCTCTATCTCACCCCGTCAGGGGCCTATTCTTTTGCTTTCGGCAGTTCAACAATCGGCGCTAGAATCATTGTCATAGTTCGGCCTTCCATGAGCGGCGGCCTTTCGACTGTCCCTGCACCTTCTTGTTTCACGATCTCACCCATGCGAGTAAGAGACTCGCGAGCAAACTCTGGATGCGTAAATTCCCTGCTGCGGAAAATCACGGTAACTTTCACCTTGTGCCCCGCTTGCAGGAATCTCACGGCATTCCTGAGCTTGAACATGAAATCGTGTTCATCAGTGCCAGGCCTCATGCGAATGCCCTTAATTTCAGTCATCCGCTGTTTCTTTTGAGAGTCCCGGTCGCGTTTACCCTGCTCGTATCGGTATTTGCCATAGTCCATGACGCGGCAAACCGGCGGGGTTGCGTTGCCTGCCACCTCGATAAGATCCAGGCCACGGTCCCTGGCGTAAGCTAAAGCTTCGCGAAATCCGATCACGCCTACTTGCGCGCCGTTTTCGTCAATAAGCCTTACTTCCCGCGCACGAATGCGCTCATTAACCCTGAGGTCCTTCTGTATAACTACATCACCTCTTAGAAATCTCTGCCAGGCGTGCGTAATGCTCCCATACACCCGACAGGTCAGCATAGTATACGAAAATTCCGAGCTGTTGTCAAGAAGCAGTTTCTTAATTAGTCTGCAACTATTCAGCCAGTTCGCTTTTTAGTTCGCTTATCAACTGATCAACCGGCACCGCGCCCTTGTCGCCTTCCGCGCGCGACCGCACCGACACCGCGTCAGCCTCGGCTTCACGATCACCGACAACCAGCATATAAGGTATCTTCTGGACCTGCGCTTCGCGAATCTTGTAACCGGTCTTCTCGTTACGGTCGTCAATATCAACACGCAGCCCCTCGGCGCGAAGCCTTGCAACTACCTTCTGCGCATATTCGTTGTGCCGGTCGGCAATCGGGATCACAACTGCCTGCACAGGTGCCAACCACAGTGGGAATGCACCTGCATAATGCTCGATCAACACACCCATGAATCTTTCCAGAGACCCGAATAGCGCACGATGGATCATAATCGGCCTATGCTGCTGGTTATCCTGGCCCACGTATGTGATATCAAATCGCTCAGGCTCGTTAAAATCCACCTGGATGGTGCTGCACTGCCACACGCGGCCGATGGCATCCTTGATCTTTACATCGATCTTGGGACCATAGAATGCGCCGCCGCCCTCGTCGATCTTGTATTCCAGACCTGCGGCCTCTAATGCCTCACGAAGGGCAGTGGTAGCGTGCTCCCAAACATCATCCTCACCAACAGACTTCTCAGGTCTGGTGGAAAGGTATATTTCGTATTCACTAAATCCGAACTTCTTGAGCACTCCCAGGACGAAGTTTAATACCCTCTTCGTCTCAGAATCAAGCTGCTCCCGGGTGCAAATAATATGTGCATCATCCTGCGTAAATCCACGAACTCTCATCAAACCATGCAAAACACCGGAACGCTCATAACGATACACAGTGCCAAGCTCAGCCCATCGAATAGGCAGCTCGCGATAGCTGCGCACCTTGGACTTGTAAATGAGCAGATGGAACGGACAGTTCATCGGTTTGATGAGATACGGCTGCCCTTCAACCTCCATCGGCTGATACATGTTGTCCGTAAAGAAGTCCAGGTGGCCGCTTGTCTTCCACAAGTCCTGCCGTGCGATGTGTGGAGTGAAAACTAATTCGTAGCCGCCATTGCCCAGGTGCTCGTTTCGCCAGTAGTCCTCGATCAACTTGCGGACCAGTGCACCCTTGGGATGCCAGAACACCAGGCCCGGGCCGGCTTCTTCCTGCAAAGAGAAGAGGTCCAGTTCTCTGCCCAGCTTGCGGTGATCCCGCTTCTCGGCCTCAGCCAGCCTTGCGAGGTGAGCATCCAAATCTTCCTGCGTGGCGAATGCTGTGCCGTAAATGCGCTGGAGCATCGCGTTGTGCTCATCACCGCGCCAGTAAGCGCCAGCGGAGGTTAGCAGCTTGAATGCCCCAATCTCACCGGTGTTGGCAACGTGAGGCCCCCGGCAGAGGTCGATAAAACCGTCCTCTTCATATATAGAAATAGTTTCGCCCTCAGGCAGTTCACGGATAAGCTCGGTCTTGTATGGCTCGTCCTTGAACATCTCCAGAGCTTCGTCACGCGTTATTTCTTTGCGCACGAACTCGCGCTTCGCTGCAATGATCTTCGCCATCTCCTCAGAGATTTTTTCAAGATCTTCTGGAGTAAACCCGGACTTCACGCCGAAGTCGTAGTAGAACCCATCTTCTATCGACGGGCCGATAGCAATCTTCGCGTCCGGAAAAAGATTCTTAACCGCATGCGCCATCACGTGCGATGCGCTGTGTCTCAATGTAGACAGATCAACTTCCATATTCAGCCGTCACTTTCCACTGTAGCCATTTGGATGCGTGTTATGCCAATTCCACGCAGTCTGGATTATGGTTCTGAGGTCCGGGAACTTAGGCTCCCAGCCCAGCTCTTTCACTATCTTTTCGGAGCTTGCAACCAGCACCGCAGGGTCACCGGGACGCCTATCGGCATCCACCGACTTGATGCTCTTGCCAGAGACTTCTTCGGCAACCGCAATAACCTCTCGCACAGAATAACCATTGCCATTGCCCAGATTATATTCGGTAGTTCCCTTACCGTTCCTGAGGGCATCCAGTCCCAGAAGGTGGGCCTGCGCCAGATCACTAACGTGAACATAATCTCTCACGCAGGTGCCATCAGGAGTCGGCCAATCACTTCCGAATACACTGATCTTCTCGCGCTGCCCAAGGGCAACCTGCAATATCAGCGGAATCAGGTGATGCTCGGGCTTGTGGTCCTCACCGATAAGCCCCGATGGATCCGCGCCCGATGCGTTAAAATACCTAAACGAGATCGCTCGCAAACCGTATGCATGCTCATACTCTCTGAGTATCTCTTCCAGCATAAGTTTTGAGCGACCGTATGGATTGGTCGGATTCTTGGGATGGTCTTCAGGGATCGGCACAATCTCAGGCTCGCCAAATGTAGCTGCACTGGACGAGAAGATCATCATCTTCACGCCGAACTCCAGCATCACATCCAGCATCGCAAGGCTGTTGGATATGTTGTTGACATAATATTTCTTGGGATCAGCGACCGACTCCCCCACATCAGCGAACGCCGCGAAGTGCATCACGGAATCGATTGAATGCTTGGAGAATATCTGCCGAAGCAGATCCTTGTCGCCTATATCGCCGACCACAACCTCACTCCCAGATGCGGCCTGTGTATGACCGAATATGAGATTATCGAGGGTGACCACTTGCTCTCCACGATCAACAAGATGCTTTACCGCGTGGCTCCCAACATAGCCAAGCCCACCAGTTACCAGAACTGCCATTCACATCCCCTTGAAAACACCGAAAATCACTGGCAGAACCCTACTCCACCAGCCCGAAAGCGGCAAAATAAATGCCTCTGTCACACGACAAGAGGCACACCGCAACCCGGCTCATTATATCATTAGTTCAGTCACATTACAAGAACGACTGCAACTTGTGGAGTTAAGTTCCCGTTCATGGTCGTTGAAGAGAAGGATAATGCCGATGCGGGCTGGTATACATTAGTTGGTGCAGAAAACATACGTACGGATGGTGGCAGCAACTTGAACTGTAATGCAGTAAATGAATATTGTAATACCCTTCGATCCCCGGTACCGTTCTGGTTTATGAATGGCGACATCAGCAAAGATGACATCGATCGCGAATTTGCAATGATGGCTGAAAAAGGCGTGAGCAGCGTGGTAGCTCATCCCCGTTATGGGATGTCTGTAGAATATCTGAGTGATGCTTACTTTGAAGTCTTTGGCTGGTGCATTGATGCTGCAAAAAAACACAACATGGAAATCTGGGTCTACGATGAGCTTAACTGGCCCAGCGGCACCGCGGGGCTGACTATCCAGCGTAACAATCCTGAGTTTCGAAGTAAATTCCTTGCGGTTGAGACACGCGCAGTATCCGAAATCGATTGGGAGCATTTTACGCCGGGGCTGTATATGGTGGCGGCGAATATAGAAGGCGAATCGGTCACGAAGACGCGAGTGCTGGATAGTCTGGATGCGGCCAAATCATTGACCGGCAATTGGCGACTTTTCAACTGCACCCTCAAATACGACTGGGCATATGTGGACACCCTCTCCTATGAGGCTATAAATAAGTTTAGTCAGGTTACACACGACGAATACTACACACGCTTCAGCGAAGAGTTTGGCAAGACAATACGAGCAGTTTTCACTGATGAGCCATCGATCTACTGGGTGAGCGTGGGTTACGATGACTGGAACCTGCCGTATACCAACGACTATTTCGAGACTTTCGAGCGCAGGTTCGGCTACTCGCCGGTTGCGATGATACCCTATCTCTTCTATCACGGTCATGAAGGGACCGCATTCAGAGCTGATTATTGGGATCATGCGGGATATTTGTTCAACCATCGCTACCATGGAACACTATCCGATTGGTGCAAAGCTCACGGTGTCGCTTATACAGGCCACAACAACAACGAAGAACCGCTGAGGTATCAGATCCGCTATGAAGGCGATATGTTTGGCGCAATGCGCCGCATGAATATCCCAGGTGTGGACCATCTCGGGATGGCAACTTTGGGGAATTGGTTCATATCTATCATCGGACACAAGATATGCTCTTCGGCAGCCCACATCACAGGCAAGTCGAGGTGCATGAGCGAGACATTCGGCATTATGGGCTGGGACGCCACTTACACGAACATGAAGAGGGTGATCGACTGGCAGTATGCACAAGGGATCAACCTGTTCATTCCTCATGCCCTTTTCCACACTATATCGGGGCCAACCAAGCGTGAGAGCCCGCCCAGTTTCTTCCACCAGTCGACTCTGTGGGACGACTTCGGCTATCTTTCACAGTATCTGCAACGGCTTGAAGAAATGCTTTGCGGCGGCAGGCATAACTGCAAGGTCGCTATTCTATACCCCCAGAGCGGCCTGTGGGCCAGCTATCAGACGGACAGAAAAACGTCGGACTTCGAGCACATAGACAACTTCTTGAACTCGCTGTGCCTGGAACTGATCAAGAACCAGATCGACTTCGACCTGCTCGACTTCCAGGCGCTTCAGGACGCCGTGATAGAGGATGGCAAGATCAAGCTGGCTGATGAAGCGTATGAAGTCCTGGTAGTGCCGTCGAGTTCGTATACACGTCCGACGGAAGTGCACCGCCTGCGAGAGATATCTGAGGCTGGAATCAGCACTACATTCTTCTTTAAGGCAATGGAACCCGGACGGCAGAACATACCCAATGGGTCGGGTAACACGCGTTATGTGCGGTCTGAGGAACTGGAATCGTTTGTCGAAATCCTGAGAAAAGAACTCAACGATGATATCCAGATATCTGGCGGTGGAGCGGATGAGATAATGGCCTACCGGCGCGAGAAGGACGGGCACAAGATCACATGCCTGCTCAACAGGTCAGAAAAGCACCGCAAAGTAACTGCGATGATAAAGGACTACCCGGACGCAGCCATCTTCGATCAGGAGACAGGCGCTTATACTCGTCTGGAAGGTAAGAGGGCGGG
>JAJFTD010000028.1 GCA_021373255.1 bacterium | reverse complement strand
ACCGCGAGCGGTTTGGTTCGCATGCCTCCGCCCCCGCCTCCACCGGTGCCTTCTTGTGCAGGCTCATTTTCTCGTGCTTGCTTGCCTTCGCCACCACCAAAACCAAACCCGGTGCAAACCGTGGCTATAGGTATGATAGTCTTGCGGCCGATTTGCCGAGAGTCGCCAAACACAGCGTTTACTTGAGCCGTTGTGCTGAAGTGGTCGGTGATGCTCTTTATCAGGTCTTGTACAATCATGCCGTTCACTCCTCTAATTTGATTTGTTGTATGATATCCGCATTGGCTGTGATATGGAACATGCGCACCACCGTTAACCCTTGCATGTGAGGAATATGCAGCCCAGGACTCGAACTATGTATTAAGATAGTTGGGGCATGTCCCTGATAAATGGAGATGACTAGATGAAAGTGCTATTGATCTCAGGTAGTCGTAATCCCAGCGGGCAAACCGCGATGGCGGGAGATGCTTTTCTTCGTGGTGTGGCTGCTGCGGGCGGTGATGTGGAGCAGGTTTTTCTGCCGACGTTGAATATGGAGCGGTGCCAGCAGTGCCAGGACAACGGTTGGGGCACGTGTATTAGCGATGGAGTATGCGATATCAAGGATGATTTCGCCAATGTATTTGATAAAATTAAAGCCGCTGATGCAGTGGTGTTTTCTACGCCGGTTTACTTTTCTGACTTCAGCGAGAGCTTGCGTGCATTCACAGATCGCCTCCGGCGGGTTTGCATGCACGAGGACGCTAAGAAAGCAGTGGAGGGCAAGAAAGTCATTGCTATCAGTGTAGCAGGCGGTGGAGGAGGCGGAGCGCCATTCTGTTGCACCAGCTTCGAGCGCACGCTACCGATTTGCGGCTTCGATCTTGTAGACCTGATCCCGGTCCGCCGTCAGAATCTTGACTTCAAGCTCAGCGTGCTGGAATCTACAGGCAAATGGTTTGCTGGCCTGGTACAAGAGCAGAACGCGTAGTCAGTTTAATTGCGAAAACGGGTGTTGGGTGTTCTTGAATTAATGTTAGCTGAGTGTACCCCTGCGACTAAAGTCACGGCAACAAGGCACAAAGTCCACCTTCGTGGACTGAGAATGCAGTCGGCGAAGGTGGACTTTGTGCAGTTGTTGCAGCAGTTTTAACTGCAGGGGCTTTCAAAGGGATTGTTTTGTCTATAGAGAAGCCATCCCTTCCCAACCTTTTGACCTTTAGACCCTGGATTGCTACCAGGTTGTGCGAATGGTGTAGGTCACTGTGGTCTCGCCGTCCTTGGGCACGTTCACAGGGAACTCGATGGTGCTGGCGTCTTTCTTATTGTAGCCGATGCTGGACTTGGTAACCGACCAATCCGACCATACATGGTCCACCACTTTTACCTGCACTGGAACGTCTTTATGGTTGCGTATCTTGACCTCGAAGCTCTCTTCGACTACGTTCTTTGCCACTTTCTTGTAATCCGTGCGCTTGTAGTCCCCAACTACGTCGAACGCATCGCCCAGATACAGCTTGATCTTCTCGTCTTTAGGGGTGTGATCGATAGTGTCCTCGCCTATAAACTGCTGGCCGCCGTTGTCATCGAGCTTGTAAACTCTGATCTTGCCCTTGGGGAGCGGCATACCCATGTGGTTCTCCTTGGAGTTCTTTACCCGAAGGATTACATTTACCTTGTGATAGTTCGATGTGTCATAGCCGTTGCCTGGGTCGTAATCCGACCTACCGGGATACCACCAGTTGCGGAACCAATCTCCACGCGCATCGTAGATCAACTCCTTTTCTACCGGTGCACCTGAGGCTGTCAGGAGTGAAAGCTGCTTTGTTTCGTTGTCGCGGATGCTGGTCGGGCGCTCCATCGTATACATGTGATATTCAAAGAAACTCTTCTCCTCAAACTGCGGAGCGGGGGCTTCCATGGCCATTGTAACCATATCCGACTTATACATGCGTCCATTCATCTCTTCACGCACGCGCCTCACGTTACCCGCCATCAGGGTGAGCTTTGCGTCATTATAGGTGGTCCCGCTCTGGTTATTCAGCGTGACCCAGCCTGCGAGGTCGAGCATGCTGTCGTCCTTATTCACAAGCACCACATAGTCAACCTTCCAACCGATGCCCTCGGTGATGTAGCTGATCTCGGCGTTTTGCTCACCGGCGCGGTCGCTTCTCAGCAGCCAGTTTAGCGTGGGCTTGGGGTGCAGTCCCTCCGGCATTTGCTTGAGGGTTACCTGCCCTGCTGGGTTTAGCACCAGGTTCCCGTCATCGGTCTTGATTACAATGCCGCCATTGGCGGGTGGGTTCAGCAGCACGCCTTCTTGGGTGCGGAGAGTACCGTCGCTGTTGAAACTGGTGAAGACCACCCTCTGCCCCACGGACTTATTCAGGATATTCTCCGGGCTGATGAGGTCGTACTGATAATTCTGTTCCAATATAGACACCGAATTCGGGGAAGTGATCGACTTGAACAGCACGCTGGTGGGGTCGATCCTCGCTGCTACATCCTCGATGTTCAGCGAGTTGACGCCCTGGGTCAGGTTCACAACACGCGTGTCTTTTACCAGTGCGAAGTTGTCATTGTAGACAGTGATCTGCAGATTTTTCGGGCTGGACGCTGCCTGCGCACCGCCCGCGATACCGATGATGCCGAGTGTAATTGCAAGAGTTAAGGTAGTAAGTTTCATTTCGTTATCCTCCTCATTGAGTTTAGACTTCTGAGGTGCGGGAATACTTCAGCATGAATTCATTTTTTTGTGGCTGTTTACCTTCACGCGAGCTTCAGGGCTAAATCGAAAGCTGCTTGATGAGCAGGGGATGCTGTCTTATAAAGAATCCGGGTGTTGGACGTTTATAACGTGATGTTAGCCTGGCGTGAGCTTACGCCCAACACTCGCCTTCGCAGGAAGAAAAGCTATCACGCCATACAATGCCACTACCAGAATCCGTGAACCGGGGGGTCAATTCTAGCTAATCAATTCGAATGCACAGTCCAATGCCAGCAGGCCTGCTCCCAGAACTGCCGCGTTTTCCTGGAATGAACTGGGTACGAGTTGAATTTCTCCGGGCCAGTATTCGTATTTCTGCACTGCTTTCGTGAGTGGGTCCCAAAACACACGCCCGGATGCGCAAACGCCACCATTGAGGACAAAATGCGTGATGGCGAAGAGGTTCGATACATTTACTATTGCTATGCCGAGGTAGTTGGTAGCCTTTTCCATTATCTCGATAGCAATACTGTCACCTTCTCTGGCGGCATCGGCCACCATCTTTGCTGTAATGTAGGCGGGGCCTTGGGGTGACATATCTGATATCAGGCTCTTTCCGCCTGCTTCAATAGCTTTCCTTGCCGATGCGGCAATGCTGCGGCCGGATGCAAGCGACTCAATATAGCCCCTGCCTTCAAATCTCTCCGGATCGCCCTCGGGCGCGACCACCATGAGCCCGAATTGAGAACGCGAGTGCATATGCAGTACTTGCTGGTTCAGGACATAACCCCCACCGATACCGACCCCGACGGATAGGTACGCGAAGCTGTCCTGCAGGCGTCCATAGCCCAGTTTTGCCTCTGCAAAGGTTGATGCCACTATGTTGTCGTTGATTGCAATCGGGACATCGCAGACCTGGCGAGCGACGCGGACTATGGGGAAGTTGTTGAGCTGCAAGTTGAAGCTATGTTTTACAACACCGAGGCTGGGGTCCACCCAACCTGTGCTGCTTATCCCAATTGCCAGCGGTTTTCCACGAGATCCCTCGCATTTTGCTATGAGTTGCTCAATGGTGGTCCTGATGATCGGCGCAACCATGGCTTCTCCCTGAATATTCTCAAGTGGATATTCCATATGTTCATGGAGCTTGCCGGTCAAGTCCATTGCCGCAGCCTGAATGTGACCTCCGCCAAGCTCCATCGCAACAACCCAGCCACGGTCCGGATTAACGTCCAATAGCACAGTCTTGCGCTTAGCGTTGTTCAAGCTGACTGAACCGACCTCTCGCACTACTTCTTCTTTGACCAGCTCACTGACCAGCCTGGATACAGTCGGGAACGATAATTGGGTAAGCTCTGCAATCTTGCGTCTGCTCATCGACCCATGGGACCTAAGCGTTGCCAGGATAGCAGCGCAGTTTACCTTGCGGATTTCCAGATTGTCCATTCCCCGGGGATCGATGCCCATTTCGTATATCCTTCACTGACCGGTTCGCCGAGATCATCGGTCGCCTTGTCAAGACACTACTTAAATATACCAGTGTTGTTGTAGAACGTCAATAAGAGGGCAAAGAGGTTGCAGCTTAATAGTATAGAAAAATCCCACAGTATGAGTTCAGAAATAAGATTGGATGAAACAAAATGCTGCTTGCGCGTGTGGATACGGGCCTTGCATAGCACCATATGAGCAATAAAAACTATTAAGCTGAAAATAGCTATTGACAACTGACATACCCTGTGGTATAAATCGCTTAAGTGCAGCCGTCCGCTACAATGGCTTATTACAACACGGACCATTGGGTGTATATGAACAGCCTGTGGGCGTTTAATCTCTCTAGCTCTTCGCTGGTCTGCTTGGCGCGATGAACTCAGGGACTATGGAGGGGTGAGAAGTATGTCCAGAATCAGGAGTGGTTTTACTCTTATCGAATTACTTGTAGTGATCGCAATAATTGCGATTCTTGCGGCTGTTCTGTTTCCTGTTTTTATTAGCGCGAAGGCTAAAGCAGTTCAATGCACTTGCGCCAGCAACTTGAAACAGATGGGCCTCGCGATGGGGATGTATTTGACAGATAGCAATGGTCGTTATCCACCGTGGCATGTAACGCAGAACAGTGGCTGGTTTGATGCTGTCCAGAAATACTCGAAGTCGAAGCTGCTGACCCGCTGTCCGGCTGATCAGGATGTGTGGTCGACCTCTACAAATGATGCGCAGAACAGCCGGATAGGCGACTATTGGAAGAACTCATACCTGGACCTCTGGTCGGGGGGATACTCCAACTTGGTTCCGCCGATGGAGTCAAAAGTGCGTTGCAGGACATCAACTGTTTTTCTTATGGATGGACCCCCTGGCGGTTACAGCGGAAATACCTATTGGGGACCTCCGAGTTCATGGATAATTGAGAATCGAAGGGATTATAAACTGTGCCAGAAAGCTGAAAGGCGTCATTCGGATGCCGCAAATGTGCTGTTCTGCGACTGGCATGTGAGACTGGTGAAGCCAGCGGAGTTCAAGTCTGATTTGTCTAATACTGCCGTTGGAAATTGGTTGATGGTGCCTGGTATTCAAAGCTATCTTTGGCCTACAGGTAAGTGGCAGAACCGGAACGATGGCATACACCCATGGTTCAGACCGGATTAGCTCCAGCTCAACCCGTCAAGCTGACACTTATGTAATTAGAGTTTATGTATTGATATGGGAGTTGTGAATGTACCGATTGTTTCTCTCTTGCTTTCAGTATGCAATATACGCAATAGTTCTAGTTGGAGGACTTGTTAACATGACTACTGCTGTTGAAGCAGCTCGTAGTGAAGTAAAGTTCGAAGTCCAAGGAGACGCCTTGTTGATTGGACGGGATAACCGCACGATGCTTGCTTCGTTACGTAGTCCGAGGTTCAACCTCGGCGGGCTTGGATGGGTCGGGGATGCAAAGCCGGTGAGCATCCATGGTGATGTCGCTTCAGGGAAGAAAGTTGAAATAGTTTATGCGGCACAACCCGTTGGAGATAGAGGTACTTTTGAGGTCAAGGGATTTGTGCAGTGGTCGGCAAAGGAGTCCATCCTCCGCAAGTGGGCATCATATAAGCTAGTAGGCTTGACTGAGCACCCCTTACTCAGTGAAGTTGTTCTCGAAGATGTGGATGCGGCTGGTTGGGATGGTAAGCTCATGTGTGCGCCACCTCAGAGTTATCCTGTATTTTCACCAGGGCTCTTCGTGGGCATCGAATATCCTGTTGCGTTTACCAGGCTGGATAACGGCCGCCTGATCCTCGCTCATAAGCCGGGGATCAAATTAGCGCCGGGGACTTGGTACGAGACCAAAAAAGCTGTATACGGCGTTACATCAATCGGTCGTGAGAAAATCGAATTCAGAAAATACGTCGCTTTGAATCGGCCCGAGCCCAAAGGGTTGCATATCGACTACAATAGCTGGTGGACCTCTCCATGTCCATACTCTGAAGAGAGCATCCTTGAGATTATGCATACATTCAGAGACAACCTTTACAAGCCCTATGGTGTGTCGTTCGATAGCTTTTGCATAGACATGGGTTGGTCTGCATCGAAATCTCCATGGGATATCAATAAGGAACTATTCCCCAGTGGGTTCGATGGCATCAAACGCGGCGCGGAGGAGATGAAGTCTCACCTCGGCCTGTGGATATCGCCGTCAGCGTTCTACTCGCCCGGATCGATTGATACGGGGTGGATGAAGGAGAATGGTTATGAGACCCTCGTGGCGCAGCCTTGGAATTGTACGCTGTGCTGCCTGGGAGGTAAGAAATATCAGGCACTCTTCAAGGAGCGGCTACTGGAGATGGCTACGCAACGGAATGTCCGCCAGTTCAAGTTCGACGGCTATTATCTGCAGTGCTCCGAGAGCGATCACGGCCACGAACCTGGAGATTTATCCTGCGAAACCATTGCCGAGGGCGCAATCGAAGCATTCGATGCAGTGCATAAGGCAGAGCCCACTGTGTGGATGGAGTCTACCTGTTTCGGTTGGGACCCCAGCCCTTGGTGGCTTTTCCACGTAAATTCGGTTCTGGGTACATATGGCGACGATGCTCCGCACGGCCGCGTTCCCTGTCCGATATATCGCGAGAGCTATACGACAACCCGCGACTATTTCAACCTGCAAGGGGCGGCGCGAATTCCTGTTCCTATAATTGCCCAGGAACTTCTCGGAATTGTTCACCAGACCAATGAGCCGCTGCTCAACGATGCAGTTGCTACGGTTATGCGTGGTCACATGTTCCTGCCGATGTATATCAATCCCAGGGATATGAACCCTGTTCGATGGAAAAATCTTGCTGATCTCATTAAGTGGGCGCGAGCCAATTCCGACATACTGCAGGAGACTTTGCCGATCATGCTGCCTTCCTGGCAAGATGACAAGGCCCCGCTGTTCACCAATGATGCTGAGATGCCGCGCGAGGTATACGGCTATATTCATGGAAATGGCAAGCGGAGTCTGATTGAGCTTAGAAACCCCTGGATTGCACAGGCAAGCCACTGCTTGACTCTTGATGAAGACTGTGGCTTGTCT
The DNA here is from genome assembly GCA_021373255.1 of bacterium. GTDB lineage: Bacteria > Armatimonadota > UBA5829 > UBA5829 > UBA5829 > UBA5829. The sequence continues at coordinate 33,244 of JAJFTD010000028.1, read as the reverse complement.
CAGGGTTCTCGCGGACTTTCCGTCGTGAGCCTGTATCCAGAGGTCCGTTTATACGGAAAGAATTTGAGCTTTGGAGACACGCTAAATATTCCGCTTGCTCCATACGAAACATTGGTTCTTTCTGTTGCGCCGGACCAGCCTATTCAGAACATCCCTGCGGCGTCGGCTGACGGCGGCATAAAGTTCACTGCATCCAAGCAGGATGTTAACACCACCAAGGATCCTATTGGAATACAAGTCGATATTGCTGGTGAGGTTGAAGTGACCTCACCGCTATCCGAGCTGTTGTTCCTTGTAGAAGATACTGCTCCTGTGACTGCTCCGACAGGACAAATAACAATAGATGGCTCAGAAGTTGCAACAAGCTCGATTGGTACAGCCGGTGCATGGACCGCATCGAGCATACCGCCAATCGAGCACTGGGTGTTCCTCCGTGCACCGCTGACTCCGGGCAAGCATACTGTTGGCATTAAGATGAATGTCACCGGGAAAGCACCCAAAGTGTCGGCATGGGCTTGGACAACCAGGCTGCCATCATCTGATCCTGTGAGTTATCCAAATGCTCTTCCATCACCGGAAATGATATACGTTGGTTCCGCATCGCTGCTGGAACCTGTTAGTGTGAGGTAACATAGATGAATTCTTATCAGCGAATAATAGAAACCGTAAAGCATGGGAAACCTGATCGGATTCCGGTATCGCCTTTCACATTGGGTGCGCTTGATCCCGACGGCCCAATGGCGCAGGAATTGATCAGGGAAACCGATCCATTCATCGACGTGTATGGCGGTGGCAACCCATTCGTGGGATCGGCGGCGGTATGTAAAGCTACTCAGGAGGGCGATACCACAACCCATACATATGTCACTCCAAAAGGGGAGTTGACTGCACGTTGGCGGCGGACGCCCCAAACTACAGGTGCGATTGAATACGGTATCAAGACACCTGACGATGCTGAGAGGTTTCTGTCGATGCCATATTCGCCGGCAAATGTCGATATTTCGCTTTACACCAAGTGGCGTGAGCGATTATGTGGTGAAGGAATGGTATTGGTGGGGGTACCGGATGCCATATGTTTGCCTGCGGAGTGGCTTTCTCCTGAGGACTTTTGCTTGTGGACGCTTGATTATCCGGACCTTGTGCTTGAGTTGACCCGTGTCGGCTCAAACCGTACGAAACAGTATGTGGAAGACCTCTGCCGTGCCGGTGTGAATGCATTCCGGATCATAGGCGGCGAATATGCTGTGACACAGCTTGGCCCATCGGGTTTCGATAAGCTCGTATCTCCATTCGATGTAGAGCTGATCGACATCATACATTCCTATGGAGCCATTGCATACTATCACAGCCACGGTTGTGTTAGCACATATCTCGATAAGCTGGCCGACTTGGGTATGGACCTGCTTGATCCGCTCGAAGCGCCGCCGTGGGGCGATGTGGAAATTGGTGAGGCTGTAAGGAAAATCGGCGACCAAGTGTGCCTGGTCGGGAACTTGGACGATATGGAGGTAATCGATAGACTTCCGATGCGGAGTGTGGTCGATATTGCCGAAGAACGCCTAAATGCTACAGGGGACTCAGGTTTCATCCTTGGTGGGACTGCTTCAGGGACATATACCGAACATGGCGCCCGGAACTTCATTGCAATGGCACATATGGTAAAAGCTCGCGCTGGCGCCTGCAAAGCCGCTATTGAACTAGTATAGTTTCCCTTAGGAGAGTAGGTGGTATGGAGAGTCACTTTTCGCTGCTGGATGGCGGCATTGTTGGTCTTTACTTGCTTATCACGATGGCTGCCGGGATAATGGTCCGGAAGTATGTAGGCAAGGTGGAGCATTTCCTGGTTGCGGGTCGCGAGATGAATCTTTATCTGGGTATTGCTTCTCTCGCGGCCACGGAATTTGGTATTGTAACCTGCATGTATGCCGCTCAGAACGGTTACGACAAAGGGTTTGCAGGAGCGACTCCAGGGATATTATTCGCACTTGCAATGCTCTTTGTGGGACTCACGGGCTTTTGTATCAAGCCGCTAAGAAACTCCGGGGTAATGACAATCCCGGAGTTGTTCCAAAAGCAGTTTGGAACGAAGGTCCGATGGCTGAGTGGCGTGGTAATTGTGCTGGGTGGCCTTCTCAATATGGGAGTGTTCCTGCGTACGGGAGGAGAGTTCCTTGTATATGTCTGTGGGCTCCAACCGGGGCACCTGGAAATTACTATGACTCTCCTTCTGGCTGGGGTAGCTGCTTACACGATACTCGGTGGCATGCTATCGGTGTTGGTGACCGACTATCTCCAGTTTGTTGTTATGAGCATCGGTTTGATCGTAGTTACGCTTCTTATCCTAATTAAAGTAGGCTGGGGGGCTATGGTCAGCGCGGTGGCAAACCATTACGGCGCTGGGGGGTTCAACCCATTTGTTAATCCGAGCATGGGTTGGGAATTCGTTGTATTCAACGCAATGCTCAACATGGCCTGTGTGCTCACCTGGCAGACCACCATTGCACGAGTGCTCGCGGCGAAAGATTCGCGCACCGGCGAGCGCATGTATACAGCCACGAGTTTCTTCTTCATCTGCCGGTTCTTGATTCCGGGCATCTGGGGAATTGCCGCGCTGGCGATGCTGTCGCCAAGTGTCGTTGGCGGCAACACACTACTCGCAATGCCCAAGCTCTTGGGCAGCATGATGCCGGTTGGACTTATGGGACTTCTGGTAGCGGCGATGCTTGCTGCTGATATGTCTACGGATTCTTCATATATGCTCACATGGGGTGGGGTTATATACAATGACATCCTCGGTCCATTCCGCAAGGGGCAGTGGTCAGAGAAGCGTGGCATCTTGTGGAACCGGATGATTGTGGCACTGATAGGTATTTTCCTTCTCCTGTATGGCTTGTGGTACCCATTGAAAGGTGATCTGTGGACCTATATTGGTGTAACGGGCACCATCTATCTTTCCAGCATGTCGGTTCTCCTTATATCATGCTGCTATTGGCGGCGTGCGAATAGCTGGGGGGCTGTGGCGGCCATTGCTTGCGGAGCTGTATTTCCAGTGACGTTTCTGGTTATGCAGCAAGTCCCATCCACTCAGGCACTTGCTGATCACATTGGACCATACTTTTCAGGTATTGCCACTTATGCTATCGCCGGTATCGCAATGGTCGTTGGCTCGTTAGCTAAACCTCGTGGAAAGAAGCCAGTTATGGGGGAGGGAGATTCTATATGAAAGCCGACATGTTTTGGCTGTTATTAACAGCAGCCTGCTTGATCTGGTACTCCACTGTAGCGGTCTATGTTGCAATCAAAGGCGCGTTTGATATCAAGAGCATGCTCGCACGCCTGGGCTCATCCGTGAATGACGACCCAAGTGGATAGGATCGAGAATGAGGGTGCTGAGCGTCAATAATGTGATGTTGGCTGGGTGTGAGCTTACGCTCAGCACTCATCTTCGCAGAAAGAAGAGCCATCACGTCATATAATGCCACTACCAGAATGAGGGAAAGAAATGCAGGTATTCACTGGCACAATGCTATGTGGTCCTCGGCAACAAACTCTCACAACCAAGAGCTCCGGGAACATGCTTCTCGGAGCTCTTGCTATTCATTACCATAGTATTAGGGTTCGGCTCGAAACCCATCTATGCAGATTGAATCACCCTTGGAATTAGCACCGTGCTCGCCTAATACTTTGATTTTGAGGGTGTGCGAACCTGCGGTTGTTAGGTCTTTTTGATAGACGCATGCTCCCCAGATATTGTCGGCTGAGTATGTGTCGATTACTTCGGGTGTGCCTCCATCAACGCTGACCTCAGCTTTGCCGCAATCTTCTCCGAGTTTGGCAAACCAGAGTATCTTTTTGCCGCTAAACACAAGCTCCGCTGTGTCTCCTTTTTGATTCGAGAGGGAAACAGTGTCTGCATGTGCCAGCAGCAAGTTTGTCTGACGCTGCCAACTGCCGGTGAGGATTACTGAGTCATGAGCATCATCATAAATCATTGATCTGTCAGCTTTTGCGCCCTTTGCAGTGGCTTTGCTTGACACATTTCCCGTACCATCCACAGAACGGACTTCATAATTAGCTGCGAGATCGGCTCCTGCTGAGTGATCAAAGTAGAATGTGCCCTTGGCGACCTTGTCCAGGTAAATGCCATCCCGAAATATCTCGTAATAGGATATCCAGTTGTTATCGACACCTGCTTTCCATGCAATCTCCACACCGGGATAGCCCATGTTTTCTCCCAAGGCTTTTTTTACTTTACCCGGCGAGGTGGGGGCTTTGGTATCAAGTTTGCTGCCTGGATGCATGGGCAGATTAAGATAAATCAACTCGCCGGGGAGCATCTTTTCAATCTTTATGCCATTTGCCATTAGGTCAGCGCCGGTTCTCTTCTCTGTCGCTTGAGACTCATGTAATGAGACGAAGTATACCTCATCAGGAATGAGTCCCTTGGGCTTAATCGTGACTGCTGCCTGCGCAGTGTGCTTGGGGATAACAATTCCGCGCTTCTGATCGCCGCTGAGCCTCTGGAGATACATTGTGGGATCGTCGCCGGTTACCTGCGGCCGGTAAACCTTGACCCACCTACCAACAACGCCATTCTTCTGGAGGTAGTGGTAGATATCTATGATTTCACGAACACCTTCCAGCTTGGCCGGATCGGTCGTATCACCAGTCATATCGAAATTCATACAAAGCAGTCCGCGCCATATTGCCTTGTCATAACTATCCGGCTGCCACACGTCCGGGATATCGCTCGTCTTGTCCGGTGGGAATAGCAGGGAGCCATAATAGTTTCTTAGGGCCCCAACGCCACCATCGCTAAAAGATATACAGGAGGCATAGCGCACATAATCATAACCCGCATATGTGCCACCGAAATTAACCGCCTGGAATGCGCACTCGGGGTTCCTGTCGAGGAAACCTTTAGTTAACTCCCGCATCCCCTGGTCTTGAGCCAATAAAACGGTATCGTCCCCATCTTTTTGACATGTGAATACACTATCGTTTCTCCACTCATACGCGCCCCAATTAGCCGCGAAACGATCAAGCACTTTGCCCAAGCCATCAACCACATCTGGCTGAGATAAATCGCACAGCATATTCAGGTTCGTGACCATTGTGTCCTTGATCAACCAATCGGGATGTTTGGTAGCTATTTCAGACCCTGGCTCCGCGTGGTAGACAAAGGCGTAAAGCAGTTGGCCGATGCCTGATTTGTTCAGATAATCGCCTGTCGCGCGCCAGTCCGGGCCATTCCAATCACCGGCCTTGTCCCACCAGCCCCAGTCCCGGTGATAAACATCAGCTCCAACAGACCTGATCAAATCCGCCAGGCGGAACACTTTCAGGAAGCAACTCTGAAAATCGCCGTCACCACCCGACCAGTTTTTGCCCCACTGCGTGCCCGCGGACCAGTTGCCCAGCATACGTATTCCCGGAAACCAGCGGTCCCTCGTGTAATCCCACATATAACGATACTGCCAGTCCAGGCATTCATTACCGGCATTATCGAGATCGTTGTTGTAAAGTCCGATAAATGCCTTTGGTGTTGACACAGACTCCCCGGGTTCGAGAGATTTGTTATAACCGGCTATTTTCAACTGTGTGGTGACAGCATCGGCATTATCATCGAGGCTCACAGAGGATGCCCAATGGCCGAAATAATCCCAGCCTACGAAGAGGCCATTGTTCGTGTCGTTGCCATACAGGCTAAACCAGGGCGCATACGATTCAGAACCCGGGCGCTGGCCGTATTTCAAGTCGCTGCCTGGGAATGGATCAAATGAATCGAATACACGCGCCTTATCCTTCGACAGCTTCTCTTTCTGAAGATTCCAAGAGCCCGGTATATTTCTACCGCCGGTCATCCACAGGAAGTCAAGCGAACTCGCACTGCCCACCTTTGTGGCGAAGCTCAAGAAGCCCGGATCGGTAATCTTCAGCGTTGTTGTCCCGACGTTCTTAAGCGTGAGCCACTCCCTGATAATGCTCGATTCGGGATACAGGATGTATGTTTTGGTCACCTGCAGCGATTCATTGCGCAGAGTGATGTCCAGTTTCCCTTCACCTTGTTCAAGTCTGGTCTTTTTTGCATCGACCAGCTTCCAGCCACCGGTCGATCCGGTTAAGGCGCCGTTTTCCGTGGCTAGAAAGAATTCATCAGATTGTGTGCCCGCAGGCAACATCTCACTATCGGTCGCCTTGTTCTTAAAGCTCTTGAGGATAAACTTTCCGTTGTCAAGGGCAACCACACGCTCAACCCGCGATGTTCCCATTGTCCATGAGTTACCATTACGTACTATGTACATGTCGTTCCCCTCACAAACACTATAACTACCGACCACCCACAACGTCGAAGAGACAGCTAGCAGCATTGCAAGTCTTCTCAAAACCACCTGTATTTCCTTTCTCCAAGTTCAAATACATCTAATGGCTAAACGAGTCAATTGTAGTATTGTGACACGCGGAACAACAAGTGTCAACTAGTACAAGCAGTTATTGAATAGCTTGTGCTGGTAATGGCTGTTGACAATGAGTTTGTTTCATGTGAGAATGCGTATACGGTACTCATTGAAGAAGTGCGTATATATGGCATTTATTATAAGGTGATATTTGCTGCCGAGTAAAACACGGTGAAATGCCTTTAGTAGTAAAGGAGAAGTAGCAGTATGATTATCAGCAGAGCATTTGTCTTGAGCCTGCTAACCCTGGCGCTGTGTGTGCAGTCATCGGCGGCTGTTATTAAAGTAAACAAATCGACGGGCAGTCCACGTGGCCCGATATATAACACCATCAATGGAGCTATTAACCACGCGTCCGATGGAGATACCGTATGCATCACCGACAGCCAGAACTACAGTGAGCTGCTGACAATCAACAAGAACGACTTCATCCTGGAAGGTGCCGCTGGTGAGTCGCCCAATATATATGGAGGGTCTCTCTTCGGTAGTAATACTCTTCTGTTTGTTTTCGGGAGGAATGTAACTCTTAGGAATCTGTCATTTAACATCGGTGGTGTTCGATGTGGTGTAGGGATTGCCGGTAATGGCGTAACAATTACGGATTGCTCATTCGATGTTACAACCGCTGCGAGGAGTTCAAATACATATGCAATAGAGACCTCCTGCGCAGGCCCGACGAAGATTATCGCCTGTAACTTCCTTGGCAGCGACGCTGTGCTTGCAGGTGGGATAATTGTGAACAGTGCGTCGGCAGCGGTGGATCTGGCTGTGGATCAGTGTGATTTCTGGGGGTTCGGGGCAGACGGGGGAATGATCGGGATTGGCGGGATAGACAGCAATTCCAGCATCCAGATCAGCAATAGCTGCTTTGCAAACGGACGTTATGCGCCGTCGGGATATGAGATCGTAGCGATAAATAAATGGAACGGCTCAATATCCATTACGGAGAGAGATAACACCTTCTACAACATCAACACTCCCCTGGGCAGTCTGGTAAATAATGGCGTTATCAATTCTATATCTTCCGCTGCCGTATCGGGCAATGGCATGCCTGCGAACTCGAATGCTGTTATCAGCATGAGCAACATCAACAATCTTTTGAATTATTTCGGTGTTCCGTTGGAATCCGACAGCACTCTGCAGCCATATACCGGGCCTAAACCCATTGGCGATTACTTGTCCAAAGCTGTGTGGTGGATTGGTGTTGATAGTAATTATGAGTCTATTGACCCTGTTACTGGCCTCAAAGATGGGCCGCGCGCTCACCAGGCTATAGTGAATATGGGTGCAAGGCTTTGGAACAGATATGAGATTTCGTGGGGGAGGCAATATAATCCGGCTGATTTTCAGAGGATAAAGACTCATATCCAGGATCTGCACGGCATGTCTCCCAACGTAGTATGTGCCGGTAACCTGATGGAATGCATCAACAAGTCTGCGATTGAAAACACCTCCATACCGACAGCACTATGGTGTTGGATGGCGAGATGGACTCGGGCGACTGCGATGCGTCCGCTGGAGGTTAAAACGATTGGTGGCAGGCGGATAATCGCTCACTTTTTTGACTATGACATGATGCTGGGATGGGGTGTAGACCATTGGAGTACAGACACCAGTTGCCCTAATCCGAATAAACAGGAAGGGCTGATGTATTATCTGTTCCTGGACAAGTCATACATAGATGCAGGCATGAACCAGATAGCTTTCAGCCAACCTCAATTGACCTTCGGCCAGGCATCGATCCAGAGCGGATATGGTGGGACCAATCTGCAAATGATCTCGAAGTTTGCCAAGAATTATGGGCTATACCGCGCGCCGATGATAGACGGAAAACGGTTTGTGATAACCAATGCCGAGGCCGTTGTCACCGGGCTCAGTAACTACTGCAACTTCGTGGACTATGTTACCAATCCAGCCGGAACTTACTCAAATGGATGTGGTTACGGCTGGAATACACTTGCGGATTCATGGAACCACATTCCTGCCAGCAACCTCTTCCTGCCCGGTAAGCCAATGTGTCTTGAACTGGACAACAGCGACAGCGAGAACGATCACCCCTCTGTATTTGCCCGCACAACACCGGCTGAACGAAACGCCTGGCTGGTGGAGTTCACTAACTACATAAAGAATAACTACGGTTATTACTTGATGCAGCCCGGATCTATTCCGATTACTCCGTCGGGTTGTCAGGATTTCACCGGATATACATCCGCTCTGTTCACCTATCCATGGGGATGGGAGTTTTTACCTTACGATATATACAGCGGCTGCGAAAGCACTATATCCAAGATGTTCGATCCAACAAATCCGCCTGCGGGCAGTATCAGTATTGAATCGAATGCCGCATACACGATAGGTTCTCATGTGACACTATCATTGCCCGCCACTGACGCCGAGACATGCGTGCGAAAAATGTCTCTGAGAAACGATGACGGCGAGTGGGGCGAGTGGACGGACTATAAGCCGACTATGGCATGGACACTCGCGAGTGATGAAGGTACCAGGACTGTCTCAGTTAGATATCAGGACTATCCGGGCAATATATCTCAGGTTTATTCCGACACGATTGTTGTTGATTATGGCTCGCCTACCGGCAGCATAAGTATTAACTCCGGGGCGGTGTATACGGAATCGGGATCGGTCACTCTCACACTTTCCGCGATTGACAGCGGGGTGGGAGTGACGCAGATGAGGCTGCAGAACTACGGCTATGCTTGGAGCGACTGGGAGCCGTTTGCTACTACGAAAACATGGACATTACCGACCGGCGGTGGAGTGAAAGAGGTGTGCGTGCAGTATATGGACGGCGCCGGCAACATCTCTGCTGCATATAGCGACACCATAGCTGTTGGTTCGCCTATATCTTTGGCTGATGCTAAGAAACAGCCTGCCGGATCATTTGTGATATTAAGTAGAGTGGCTGTCACTGCCGGTTTTTCTGACTGTGCCTACATTGAGGACATGATGGGCAACACCGGAATCAAGGTAACTGACAGCACACTTTCCCAGGGAGTTCTCGCCGACATTGCAGGTATGCTGTTTGTATCCAATGGAGAGAAAGCCTTGCAGGCATCCATCCACTCAGCGACAGGCAGTGCCCTGGTGAAGCCGCTGGGTATCAGGCCCGGTTGTATAGGCGGCGGAGACTGGTATTACGACGCAGTCACAGATGCCGGGCAGATGAAGACGGTTGACGGGCTGGGGCTCAACAACATCGGCCTGCTGGTAAGGGTGTGGGGGAAGTTTGCTTATGTCAACCCCACGACATTCACAGTAAATGACGGCAGCGGCACGCTGGAGTGTGTTGTTCCATCACAAGTTACGCTGAATCAGAGCTGGAACTATGTGGGTGTGACTGGAATAAGCTCCACCAAACAGACCACCTCGGGACTTATGCCACAGCTTAGGGTGAGACAGCAAGACGACATAGTGGCGTTCTAGACATATTATGCGGAGAATAGTGATTTATGCATTATAGCAAATTGTGGCTCATGGCCATTGTGATGGTTATAGCGGTTGGGGTTCCAAGCACAGCGGCTGTTATCAATGTAAACCAAAGTAGTGGGACATCCTACGGACCTGTCTACAAGACTATTGCAGGTGCAATAACCAAAGCTTCATCTGGCGATACAATATGTATCACAGATAGCAAGACGTATAAAGAATCAGTATTGGTTAGTAAAAATAACCTCACGCTGGTAGGTGCCGCCGGGGAATCGCCATATGTAAGTGGTGAAACGATATCGAGCGAAGCGGTTATCAGCGTCACCGGTAGCGGAAATACCATAAAGAACATCGGAGTAAATGTAGGCGGCGCATCGCTGGGAGTCAAAATCACCGGCAGCAACACGACCATATCCGGCGTGTCATTCGATATGACGGTTGCCGCGAGAACCGGATGTTCATTTGCAATAAACTCAACTAATACAGGCCCGACTACAATTTTCAACTGCAATTTTCTTGGTCGTGATGACATACTTGCCGGCGGCATAATTGTAAACAACGCCGCGATCACCGTGAACCTCACTGTGAATTGCTGTGATTTCTGGGGGTTTGGCGGTGTAAATGGTATGATCGGAATCGGTGGAATCAACAATAATTCCAATATTACAGTCCAAAACACGTGCTTTGCGAACAGTCGCCTCGCGCCTTCGGGTTATGAGATCTGCGGGATAAACAAGTGGGGCGGTTCAATTACTATCACCGAGAGCGACAACACATTTTATAACATAAACACCCCGATTAGCACTCTCATCAACAATGGTACTTTGAACTCGGTGTCGTCCGCATCTATATCAGGCAATGGGTCACCTGTGGACTCGGGTGTTGTTATCAACATGGATAACATCAATAATCTTTTGAACTTCCTCAGTATCCCGTTGGAGTCCGATGCTACCCTCAAATCATTTAATGGTCCGCTGCCGATTGAAACTTATCTTTCAAAAAGTATGAGATGTCATTTCCATACGGATTTCGCCGACACTTTTGATCCTGTATCGGGGCGACTTAATGGCCCTCGCAATATCCAGTTTATGAAGAATACAGGGACAAAGCACTGGGAGAACTTTGAGATAACCTGGGGAAAGCAGTACACTCCAGCTGCTTGGAATAAGATAAAAATTCAAGCTGATGCTACTCATGCAAGCTGTCCCAATACTGTGTTGGGAGGTCTCCTGATGGAGTGCATAACTAAGACGCCCATTGAGAATACCCCCATACCCAACCAGTTATGGTGCTGGATGGCGCGATGGACCCGCGCTACTGCTATGCGTCCGATGGAATCCAAAACTATTGACGGCAGGCGGATAATCGCTCACTTCTTTGACTACGATCTGATGCTAAACTCCAGAACTACTAATTGGTGGGCAATTGATTCCAGCATGCCTGATCTCAATAAGCAGGAAGCCCTGATGTATTACATTTATGCGGCTAAAGAATTCATCGATGCAGGAATGAATGAGGTATCTTTCGCTCAGCCGCATTGGACGTTCGGGCAGGGAAGATGTGTGACTGGTGTCGGCGGGCCAAGCCTGCGGATGGTGTCGAAGTTTGCTAAGAACTATGGGCTATATAAGGCGCCGTATATTGATGGCAAGCGATTTATTATCGTAGAAGTCAATTCACAAATGAACTGGCTTAGGGATTATAGTGAGTTTATAGATTACTTTGTGTGCCCTGCCGGAACTGATTATTATGGGGCAGGCAAAGATTGGCCTACTCTTGCGGACTCATGGAACAATATTCCTCCCAGTTATTTAGGCTTGGCAGGCAAACCGATGTGTCTTGAGCTGGATAATTACAGCAGTAGCACCGATCATTCATCGACGTTTGCCCACGCCACTCCCGCCGCTCGCAATGCATGGCTTGTGAGCTTCACCAAATATATTAAGGATAACTACGGTTACTTTTTAATGCAGCCGGGTTGGATTCCGGTTACTCCAGAGAAAACTCAGAACTTCACCGGGTATACCGCTGGGTCGAGTGACTATCCGTTTGGGTGGTCATTTTTACCTTATGACGAATACAGCGGCTGCGAAAGTGTAATCGCAAAGATGTTCGATCCAACAAATCCACCTACGGGCAGTATCAGTATTGAATCGGGTGCCGCATACACGATAGGTTCTCATGTGACACTGTCACTGCCTGCCACTGACGCCGAGACGTGTGTGCGAAAAGTATCACTGAGAAACGATAACGACGAGTGGAGCGAGTGGATGGATTATAAGCCGACTATGGCATGGACACTCGCGAGTGATGAAGGTACCAGGACTGTCTCAGCTAGATATCAGGACTATCCGGGCAATATCTCTCAGGTTTATTCCGACACGATTGTTGTCGATTATGACTCGCCTACTGGCAGCATAAGTATTAACTCCGGGGCGATTTATACAGCATCGCAAGAGGTGAGCCTGTCGCTTGCGGCGACTGACAACGGAACTGGCGTCACACAGATGAAATTTCAGAACTACGGTTATGCCTGGAGCGAGTGGGAGGCATATTCCACTGCGAAAACCTGGACTCTGCCATCTGGTAGCGGGGTGAAGCAGGTGTGCGTGCAGTTCATGGACGGCACGGGCAGCACTTCGACAGTATATACTGCCGGCATTGCTTTGGGCTCGCCTGTATCAGTATCCGAAGCAAAGAAAAAAGCAATAGGTTCGTTTGTGGTTTTGAGTGGAGTCGACGTTACCGCGAGCTTTTCCGACTGCGCCTATGTCGAAGATCCGCTCGGCGCCTGCGGTATCAAGGTGACTTCGGGCGCATTCACACAAAATACCATGGTTGATGTTGCGGGAACTCTTCTTGTTTCCAACGGGGAAAAGGTTCTTGGGGCATCGATATACTCCATCACTGGTAGTGCTCAGACAAAACCACGGGGTATTCGAGCCGATTGTGTGGGCGGTGGAGATTGGAACTATGTGTCGTCTACAGATGCAGGTCAGAAGGGGACACTTGGGGGGCAAGGGCTCAATAACATTGGTCTTCTAGTGCGAACCTGGGGTAAGTTCGGATACGTAAACCCGACAACATTTACTGTTGACGACGGCAGTGGAGCATTGGAATGTGTTGTTCCTACTGGAGTGACATTGAATTCTGCCTGGAGCTATGCGTGCGTTACGGGGATAAGCTCAACAAAGCAGACCATGTCAGGACTTATACCGCAGATCAGAGTAAGAGAGCAAAACGATATTCTCGGCTTGTAAAAAAGCATGAGAGGCACATAAGGTCTCTCATGTTATAAAGCCGAGAGTAATATTAATATCAACTATAAGAATTCTAGCTGTCTAATTCGCTACACATGACATTCGCGCGGACTGTTGTTTAATACCACTACTTCCGGCTCGATATGGTCATGATGCTGCTCCGTGTCGCCCATAAACTTGTCGTTGATCATACGCACTGCCTTTCTAGCGATTTCCTCGAGCGGTTGGATTATGCTTATAAGCAGCATGTTTTCGTATAGACGCGTTCGTATATCGTCAAAGCATGCGAAAGCTACGGACTCAGGAGGAACGTGTGCCTCTGAAATAGCCCGCATAGCTCCTGAAGCAAGAGGAGGCATCATTGCGAACAATGCAAACGGACGCTGTATATAATTGAGCATCTCCGAGGCCATTTTGTATCCTGCTTCATCCCAGTTCTCTGACTCATGCGGTGGATACAGCAGGTGAGGAAACTTGCCTAGTTCGGTCATGGCGTCTTGATACCCACGAAGTCGTGAAGCTATGGGATCTACAGTGCTGTTGTCTCGGTCTTTGCTGTTGAGATAACAAATACGATCAAAACCGGCTTCAGCGAGCATCATTGTAGCTTTATATGAACCGGTGTAGTTGTCAGTGGAGATGTAGTCAATGCCGATTCCTTCGTAATACGAATCAACCATTACCAGCGGAATCCCGGCATTCTTGATCTCAAAGAGGCAGTCTACATTTTCCTTGTTGCCGGAGAAGAACGATATGACACCGTCCACTCCTCGTTCTACCGAATTAGAGAGTTTTACTTTCTCAAGCTCTCTATCACTATTATAGATCTGAAGCAGTAAATCCCAACCTAGGTCGTGGGCTTCTGCTTCAAGTGCTGATACATAGGTGGGCATAACATCGAAGTCATCGTGTATATACGCAGGTGCTATTCTAGGGATAACAACCGCAAGTGTCTTTCTTACGGATTTGATCTGAGAAACGAACGTTCCTTTGCCCTGTGTCCTGGTTGCCAGGCCTTCGTGTATAAGGGACAGAATGGCCTCTCTGACTGTATTATTGCTTAGTTGCCACTCAGCTCGCAGTTCTGTTTCGGATGGCAGCCGATCACCCGGCTTGTAGCGTCCAGAAAGAATATCTTTTCTGAGCTTGTCGCGCAATGCCGTATATTTGGAGCTACCGCCTCCCATAAATTACCCTTTCAAGTCGTCGTACGAGTCCAATGACTGTGTTATTGAAGAACAACACTGTTATAAATATACCATCAAGCATTGGTTATGTCAACATTGGGCAAGAAGCGGTTGATATGAAACAAATCCGGCATTTAGTGAGCTTAAATAGGCGAATAAGCCGACAAAAGTGCAGTCAAATTTGCTCCTGTGGCAACAACCTCAACAACTGCTGAATTGCTGTTTACCACATTGGAATTTGGCGTAAATTGATTCCTGAGAACCTGGAAATGTGGCTAGTCATTGAATGACGATATTTGCTGGTGCATGACTAAGTAGCGTATTAGCTGATTACAGCCATTACTCTACCCACTTTTCCGTCCGTAAGCATAACTTTGATGCCTCGGGGGTGGGTGGGGCTGTTTGTGAGGATGCGGGCAACCACGCCTTCGGTGCGCGTGCCTGAGCGTTGGTTCTGCTTTTCGACTATCTCCACGCGCTGGCCGGGGCGGATTTCGCTTCTTTTCTCGACTGTCATTGTTTTCTAGACCTCGATTTCAATGCCAGCATTACTGTCCTGATCTGCACATTCATCAACCCCTTGAGCGCCTCGGAGCCCGTGTTGCACTCCTCGGGGGAGAGTTGGTCAATAGTCGCATTGCAGAAGTATGCCGTGCACTGAATAGGGCGAAGCTCGTAGGGTATGCGGCAGCCTTTGGTGGTGAGCTCGGGGCAGAAGCCGGGGACTGGTTCGGCGTCTGTTGTTACTGCGGGCGTGCTGCTGTTGTCCGCCATCACCTTATATGCCGCCATCGCGCCCTCTTTCCGGCGGCCTGCACGGTGCGGTGTCTCTGGATACTGCAGCACCCTGTCAGTGAACGCATCCCGCTCTCTAGCTCCCCCACAGCACTTGCCCTTGCACTCCGCGCAGACGTGGTCGTGGCTGGACCCGATGCGGTTCAACGTTTTCTGATGCTCTATTCGCTCCCGGTTGAGTTCTTCGACTTCGGCAAGAGCCTTCGTGAGGCCTCGGTCCCTCTCGAATATACGAGCAGCGTGATTGCAGATGATTTCGCAGGTCCTGAACACAGGTCTGGACCAAAGCAGAAACTTGATACGGGCGATGCGGCTCATTTTACCAGCTTTCGGTTTACAGGCAATCAGCCACCAGTTCATGGCTGGTGGCTGATTATAGGATTTGTATTGTGACTAAGGGTTATACCTTCTCCAACTCGAACGCCTTGTGCAGGGCTCTTACAGCCTGCTTGACTTTGTCGCGCTCGATGAGGCAGGTGATTCTGATCTCGCTTGTGGTGATTGAGAGAATGTTGATTCCCTCAGCCGCCAACGCGCCGAACATGGTGTCGGCATAACCGGGGTTGCTTCGCATGCCGCTGCCGACTATGGAGACTTTAGCCACGTTCTGGTCGATCAGCAGTTCCCTTGCGCGGAGCTCAGTTACTACGGGGTCGATGGCTCTCTTGGCCTTTTCGAAATCGGCGTCTGCCACGGTGAATGATACATCAGCGCAGCCATCGGCGCTCACGTTCTGAACAATCACGTCTACGTTAACATTAGCTCCTGCGGGTGCATGGAATATCTTTGCTGCCATGCCGGGCTGATCCGGAACCGCCACCACGGTAAAGCGGGTGACGTCGGTATCATGAGCAATCCCGCGTACGGGGTTGCGTACTTCCATCTCAGGGTCCTCCTTCTTAATCAGCGTGCCGGGAACGTCTTTGGCGCTGTTCGCCACCACTATTTCGACGTTGTATATCTGACCCAATTCAACCGCGCGCGAGTGCATTACGCGCGCTCCCTGGCCCGCCATTTCCAGCATTTCTTCATAGGAAATAGTATCAAGTTTAACGGCGTTCGGCACGATTCTGGGGTCGGCCGTGAAAACACCGTCAACATCAGTGTAGATTTCGCAGCAGTCCGCTTTCAATGCGGCTGCCAACGCGACGGCAGTTGTGTCTGATCCGCCGCGCCCGAGAGTGGTAATATCAGCCCAGCTTGCATTCTCGGTGATGCCCTGGAACCCGGCAACAACTACCACGTTGCCCTTGTTTAGTTCATCTTTCAGACGCTTGCCGTCTATCTTGAGGATGCGTGCTTTTGCCTGGACATGCTCCGTAATGATGCCAGCCTGCCCACCGGTAAGTGAGCACGCGGGTGCCCCCATTTCTTGTAAAGCCATAGCCAACAACGCGCTGGATACCTGCTCACCTGTAGCCAGCAGCTTATCCATTTCGCGATCATCAGGCATATCACACAGCGCCTTCGCCATGCTGATTAACTCATCCGTCGTATCGCCCATGGCCGAGACAACAACCACGACTTGTGCATCTTTAGCGCGCGCAGCGACTCTCTTAGCTATCGCGGCAATTTTCTCTGTCGTGGCGACGGAACTTCCACCGTATTTTTGAACGACTATCACGACGCCTTACAGCCTCCTATCTCGCAGCGTATCTCGAAGGTCCCGTAGAACCCCACTATCGCAGCTTCAGTTACAAACGGGTCTAGCATAGCATATTACCAGCCGGAGTGTAAATACGGAGGTGTCGGATTTGAGTTTAGACTACAACGTTACCTGTTCCAACTGCCTCAGCACGAAACTCCGAATTTCGCTGTCCGTATCAACCTCCATTACAATCTTCCCACCTCTGGTGCCGGGTTTGAGCAGCTCAATCCGCTTGCCCCCGCACGGACAATCCAACAGTGCTTCCGGGTAAGACCTGGGAACGACTGTGCTTTCAAAGCAGGACTCGCATCTGAGTATTTGTTTGCGACCGGAGCGTTTTCCACGCTTGGTGAACGGCTGCCCTTCGATATCTACAATATCCAGCGCAAAGTTGATTGTAGTCGCATTGGAGATGGCGGTGCCGACTCCGTAGCCATCGGCGTGGGCATTTAGCTCCAGTATTTCCTTTTCGTCCACACCGCCGCTTACGATCAGCTTCACGTGCTGGAACCCCCGTATGTCGAGTTCCCAGCGGACTTCTTCCAAGATTCTTGCCATATCTCCCCTGCGCGAGCCGGGGGTGTCCAGCCTCACTCCCCACAGCCTGTCGCCGATAGCTTCAGCGGCCTGGATGGATTCGAACTTCTCGTCGCAGAGTGTATCCACCAGCGCCACCCTGGGGAACCTCGGGTCGATGATCCGGTCGAATAGCTTGGTTGCCTCGGCAATGCTCCCTAATATTAAAATAAGAGCGTGGGGCATGGTACCTGATGGTATAATGCCCATTATTTCAGCAGCGAGGATCGTTGATACGCCATCACATCCGCCGATATAAGCGTTGCGGTCGATCACTGGAGAGAGGGTGGGGTGCATCCTGCGAGCGCCAAAACTGATTACCGCACGGTCTCCAGCGGCCTTTCTGCAGCGCGCAGCTTTTGTTGCTATTCCACTTTGCTGGCACAGAAACCCGAGGATAGCTGTCTCGTGGACGGCAAAGTCGAGATAATCGCCGGTAATCTCAAGCACGGGATCGCCGCGGCGGAAGAACGTGCCCTCCGGCAGTATATCCACATCCACGTTCAGCCCTTCCATCAGGGAGAGCACATCGTTCACACCCGTCAGGATCGCCCAATCGTAGCCATCCGGGAGCGCGGATACGGTCACATCAGCCGTGACTGTTTTATGCACTTCCAGCGCCTGCAGTATTTCCGCAGTACGCTGGAAGTATATATCGGTTACCCTGCCGGCTTTGATATCTTCCCAGGTCGCGATTCGCATCGTTACCTCCGCCTCGCGCACCGGGAAATGGCCGGACGCGGGTTACTTTTTGTCCAGCCCCAGTTTACCCGCTAACTGAATCAACTTCACGTAGTCTATCTTGCCCTGAATTTTTGCTACTTCCGCCCGCTTGACGGTCTGCTCGCCGTTCTTTATCGTACGCACTCTAAACCCGTATAGCGCCTCGGCTCCGGCCTGTGAGTATACGGCCACGGTGCCCGTAGGTGCAGCCTGCCAGAACACCCTGTTCCATTGACCTGCGGGTATGTTCTTGCCATAGAAGTCCGCCACATCCTTTTCGGCTACTCCAGACTTGCTGATGTCGACCTGTATCATCTCGATCTGCGTGACATCCTTGAGTATGGCTGCGAGGTCGTTGGGGTCGAGCTTGTCCAATACCGCGCCCATCTTGCCCGAGAGCATGGGGAGCATCGCCTTGAGCATCGGCAGAATGTCCTCATTGCCCATGTTGATCTCCATGGACGATTCCCCGCCAGGGTAGACCTTGAGGTCAAGCGCAGGCTTGTCCTGCGCGGAAGCCGCTAAGCTCAGTGTAAATATTGCAAGAAGAATCACTACCAATCGCAATTTCATTCGCTGTCACCTCTGTTATATATACGGTCGGAACCACAGCAATTGTCCCTTTTTCATTGCCCACATTATACTAGAAGCATGCAAACTTGTGGAATTGCCGTTTATTAACAGATTACGTTACGCGTTGATGCGTTTTGCGTGGCTGATTCCGTTCGCATGTACGTTCGGCGGCTTCAGAATAACATAAGTTCGGGCACCCGACACCAAAAAGAACAAACCTATCGGCTACAGCCTCTAATCCCCATCCCCTAACCCCCATCCCCAGCAAGTGCCACCACCACCGCCGCTGCGGCCGCCAGAAGATACTGGCTCACTCGCTCGTTGTTTTCGCGCCCGTGGTACTTGCCGTCGTTGATGTGCGTGGGAAATATTTTCTGCTTGGGGGTGATCAGGCCGGAGATTTCCAGCGCGTGTTCACAGTCCGGGGCTACGCCTCCCAGCGCGCCCCAAAACTCTGGGGAATCCGTGCCTTTCCATGCTCCTATGGCTGCAAGGGCTGCTACTAACAGAGGTGCTTCTAATGCGGGTTTGAGGTCTTTGTGAGGGATGGAATCTGCTACGGCGTGTGATGCGATTCCAACCGCAAATGCAGCCGGTTTATTTTTGACCAGTGAGCCGATTGCTGCGCCGATCAATGCATGAACAGCTCCACCCAAACTTATTTCACCCCACAAAGTTTCTTATAGATTGAAACAACCCTTTTTACATAGCTCTGAGTTTCTTTATAGGGCGGGATACCGCCGTGCTTCTTCACTGCTCCCGGACCGGCGTTGTAGGCGGCGATTGCCAGAGCGAGGTCAGACCAGGTCAACTCGGTCCACTTCTTGTTGCCGCTCATCCTGTCCAACATACCCCTGATATAGCGGACTGAGCCATAGACATTGGCCACGGGGTCGTATGCGTTGTCCACACCCATCCCAGCGGCGGTGGCGGGCATTAATTGCCCTAACCCCTGGGCGCCGCAACTGGATGTAGCGTTTATCCTGAAGTGCGACTCAGCCAGTATCACTGCGCACACCAGCCTTGGGTCTACTTTATATTTCGAACTGAACCCCAATACACTGCGTGCGATTGTGTCAGCTTGTGAGTCTGTGAGCTTGCGGTTAAATCCCTTGATCGCGTTCTTGTAGGCGCGGATGAACTCATCTACAGTCATCTGCTGCACCTTATGCCGGCTGGCGGGTTCGGTGGGGCGTTTCTGCACCTGTGGTGCGGTTTTAGGTTTCGCTGCCTGTGCTTTTGCCTGGGCAGCTTTCTTTGCCGACTCTTCAAGCCGTTTGAGGTCAACATCGTAGGTGCAGGCGACCAGTGTCAGCTCCGACGGTGCTCCCACGCTGGTCTGTCCCACTTTTACCAGGCAGGCAAGGTCCATTCCGGGATTTTCGCTTGGGAGTGAATCGGTGTTGATCAGGAACGAGCCCTCACTTGTGGTGAGTATTATGCTTCCACCCTCTCCATTCCGTGAGAATCCGGATACTGTGCCTCTTATCTCGACAGTTTTGCCCACATAAGCGGATGCATCGGACTTTATGGTGGACAGTGTGGCGGGGCTGAGGACCTTCTTACGAAGAGCGAGGTATTGTTTAATATTCACGGGCGCTGACGCCGATGCCGCCGAAGAGGTGGCTATGATCAGCAAAAATGCTATATACCAGCGGACTCTCACGTCAGATTCTCCCGATAAGTTCAACGTCTCTATATTAATAATAGTATACCACAGCTAGCCCGTATTGCTGACCAATTGTGCTCATGAGCACAGGGTGTGTGGCGTGAACACAGTTTCCATGAAATCAAGAACGCCCGGCATCAGTTTTAGGGCCACTTGGATATTTCAAAAATCCTCCGATTCAATATATGTATGCGATATGAGAATAAAGTATAAACAGTGTAAACTCCGCAATAGATGCCATTGCATACCTGATGATAATCGGATATACTACAAAGTAGAGCCTTAGCAGGCAAACATTATGTCAATTATCTAACACACGGTCAACATCTCGGTCGGAGGCCACAGCCAAGTGAAAAACATTCTCAAAATTACTATAATAGCAGCCTGTGTTTTATGTATTGGGCAAGCGGCTTTGGCGAAAACCATCCATGTTAAGAATGCTGGTACGATAACCGGACCCGGCGATAGTTGGGATACGGCATATAGATATCTCGCAGATGCGCTTGCGGTTGCAACAGCGGGCGATGAGGTCTGGGTTCAAGAGGGAGGGTACACCCAAGCGATAACTGTCCCTTCCGGAGTGGCCCTTTACGGCGGTTTTATGGGAACCGAAACATCTCTCAGCCAGCGGCCTACATTTCCCAGGATGCCCTTAACAGCCTATCGATCAACCATATATGGCACTCACGACAACAACCGCCTGGTAACAATTCCCAACTCAGCCACATCAGCAACGCGTGTAGATGGATTTGCCATTCAGACCTGCAATAACGGCGGCATAACTGTTGGCACAGGGGCGGCTCCAGTCATCACAAACTGCAGCATCGCCTATTGCAAAGCAAGTTACGGCGCTGGAATAGTTATCCAAGACGATGCAACACCCCTTATCACAAAAAACGAGATTGCCGCGTGCGACGCGCACTGTGGAGGAGGAATCAGCGCCACTCGCGCCCACCCCACAATTATTAACAATACATTTAGCGGTAACACCGCGTGGTGCGATACGACGTGTACAAGCGATGACTATGCCGTCGGCGCCGCCATATACCTCAATTACTGCAATACCGCCACACCAATCCTAATAGCAAACAATACTATTTGGAACAATTCTGCCAACCGCAATGGCGGAGCGGTATACTGCGGTTATTCCAACGTAACAATCACCGGCAACGTAATGTATAGCAACGACGCATTCGATGGGCGTTGGGAAGCGCGTTTCTACGGGCAGCAGGGCGGGGCCATTTACTGCAATGATTCGCAAGCGGTTATTAATCACAACACAATGTGCTGGAACATCGGGGGAAGAGGCGGCGGAGCAATGTGCTTTGATGCCGGCTCCAGCGCAACCTGCTATGGCAACATTCTCTATGACAATCGTGGATGTGAAAGCTACGGATGGAATGTCTACAACAAGGGAAACATCGCCAATGTTGTGATGGACTACAATGACTCTATCTGCGAAATCGACAATGGCTATTCCTTCGTAACTGTAGGCTCGCACGATATCAGCGTGGACCCTGTTTTTGTGAACAACAACTACCAGTCGCCAAACTACCGGCTTGCAAGCGGATCACCCTGTGTAAATGCGGGCTACCCCGGTGCGGTGGGATTGCAGGCGGTAGATGCAGACGGCAACCCTCGCGTTATCGGGCCGATCCCTGACATGGGCGGATACGAATATTATATGGTGATGACTGGTCTTTCGGATGACACGCCTATCTCAAAAACAGCCGTACCCGGCAATTACTGGTTCCAGGTGCTGGCAAACAGATGGGCGGCTGTGGGAATCGCACCAAGTGATAATCATGATATATCCGCCGATACAGATGTATGGATGAATCCTGCGTATGCGACCTCAGCTTCAACCGGAACTTTGCGGGACTTCATCGTTGCTAACGGTACCAGCTACGGCGCCGCCACCCATTACGCACAGGTTAGTACGGGCTCAACGGGCAGCTACTCAATTGAGGCCGATTGGAGCGCGAAAAGCATTTCATCTGGCATTCCCGAAAGCGGATCGATGAGCGCAAGCGAAGTGGTGGATGTATACCAAGCCAGCCTCGCTGCAGACACCTCATACCGCATTACAGTCCATGTCACCTCGGGCACACCTGATCTTTCTCTATTTGTCTTTAAACCATCAAAGAAAAATGGCAGTAGATCAACCGCCGACTGGTCGTCTGCTTCTGGGTCAGCCGGAACTGATGAGATGCTGTATGCGGTTACAACACAAGCCGGAACCTACGGCATTATCGTTGTAAACGAGGGCGCGACTGCAGGCACCTACAATCTTTCCATCACCGAAATGTCGCCCGTCACTATCTTCGGCCACGTCGGCAATTTCGCCGGATCCAATCTATACAGAACAACGATTTATACCAAACCCGGAAGTTTTTCTGCGACCACCAATGAGTATGGCAACTTCACACTCACCGTGCCCTACTACTGGTCCGGCAGCGTATTTCCAGAGCGCAGTGGATGGGTATTTACGCCTGGATATTTAACATACGCTAATCTGATAACCAACGCCACCGGCGCAAACTTCACCGGCGGCCAGGTCACTACCGTTGGTGGCACGAAAAGCCTGCCTAATGGTCGAAGTGTCTATCTATCCGATAAACCCGTCACTGCAGTATTTGGATCAGATTCTTATATCGAAGACACAAACCGCGCAGCGGGAATCCACGTAGTTGGCGCAGCTCCTACGGCATCGAGCGTCACTATCGGCGGAGTTCTCTCCAGCGCAAGCGGCGAGCGCCGCATCACATTGCCAACAATTATCAGCACCGGCTCAGCCACCGTGCAGCCGCTCTATATGTCCAATAAATCAATAGGCGGCGCGGCGACGGGCTATGCGCCGGGGATTGTGGGAACCACGGGAGTAAACAACGTCGGCCTGCTTGTTAAAACTAGCGGAACAGTAACGAGCGCGTCGGGTAACATCTTCTATATTAACGACGGCTCCAACATCGTAGACACCGAGGGAACTCTGGGTATACGTATAGACACCGGCGGCCTCTGCTCCGCCCCGCTGGTGGGCAAGCAGGTAACCGTTACCGGAATAAGCAGTGTGTGGATGAACGGCACTACCGCCGTTCGAACACTGCTGCCACGAAGCGCAGACGATGTGCAGAGGCTTTATAAAATCGCTCTCGTCTACGGTTCCGATACTACAATAGCACAGGAAATCCATGACCTCGCCGTGTCGAAGAACATAGACACAACTCTCATACCCGACGCGTCCATAGCATCGGCCGATTTTTCTTCTTACGATGCGATTCTTATCTCAAGCGGCTCGCTTGCCTATTCAACAACCGGAGCAGCCGCTAAGATAACTAATACCGGCCTGCCTGTGATGGGAATGGGCACGGGCGGTTCGCATTACTTTGAAACGCGCAACCTGCGTATCGGCTGGTCGCACAGTTCCACGACAACAGGATCTTCGACAATTGTGCCGAGGGTATCAAACAGCCCAATCTTTAACACTCCAAACGAGATAACCGGCTCCAGCATAACACCATACAGCTCAAATGTATCCGGGGTGTTGGTCTACATGCCTACCGCGGTAACGGGCGTAACCCGCCTCGCATCCCCACCCGATCCGGCGGCCAGCTATTACTTGCTCTGCTCACAAAGCAGGTGCCTGCTGTGGGGTTACGAACCCTGCGCCCACGGCCTGACTTCAACCGGCGAGAAGCTCTTTATAAATGCGATTTACTATACTCTGGGGCTTTAGTTAGCCTAAACTGTCTAAAATGAAAACTGGCCTCCCGAACCTGCCGACTGGGTAACATAGGAACAGATGCACTGTTTGCATCTTTTCCTAACCTTATGACTTTGTGACCTCATTCTCATCTATATCATCCGTGGCGTTCTCCTCGTCGTTGCCAACTGTCCCGCGTGGCAGGCCTGCACGGTCGTCGGCAATGTCGGATTTGCAGGGTTCATCGGTTTCTTTATGGGTAATATGAGCCTCGCCCGCATCTTCTTCTTCAGCCCATTCCATCAACCTATCTATCTCATCATCGTCTTGTTGTTTTTCCATATGAGCAACCCTCTAGCTTTATGTATTTGTACAAATTACCATTCACCTTGCGCAAGCCATTCGGAATAGTGCAGGCGAATAATCTCCACTGCATCTTCAGCTTTCTCCACGCAGCAGGGGATTTCCAGGTCAAGTGGGTCTGCCAGGGCTTCTTCCCCTTCAATCAGGCTTGTTCTCGCCCAATCAAGCAAACCGTTCCACATCGGGCCTATTAGGATCAGCGGGGTCTTGTATAAGTGGCCGACTTGAAGCAATTGCCAGATCATCATAATCTCCAGCAAAGTCCCAATTCCACCTGAAACTGCAATAAACGCATTGGACCTAAGCACAAAATGCTGCAGCCGTGAGAAAAACGTCCTGTGCTCATACGCTCTTCCAACGAATGTGTTAGCGGTCTGCTCAAGCGGCAGGTGGATGTTCAGGCCGATCGAGGTTTCTCTCATAGTGGGATTTGCATCGAGCGCGCCCTCGTTTGCTGCCTGCATAAGCCCAGGGCCACCCCCAGTGATGATTCGGCAGCCCATTGCGGCAAGCTCTCTGGCTAACGTTCTGACTTCATCGTAATGCCTGGATATGCGTGTAAGGCGGGATGATCCGAATATCGTTACGCCATAGAACTCCGTATGCTCCGGGCGCAACTGGGTGAGATTATCTACAACATCCCACAGCTTCACTATGGAATCCTGCCAAATCTCCAGAGCTATTCTACTGTTAATGCCGGGTGCAATCTTTGCGAAAGGCTCATCATATCTGCGTTGTTCCAATGCCCGCCTCCATTCCACGCCCGCTTTACTCCCACACCATTCATACCCCGATAACTACGCTTAGCCCCAAAGCCGTTTACTTAGCGTGGGCGAGAGACTTTTTAATCACGACAGCACAAAATAGGTTAGAATGTCACAAGGTCATAAAGTCAAAAGGTTAGAAAGTCGAAGCGACAACGCAAGTTGTTTCGGGAAACCCTTTTCCCGAAACCATCGGACGCACAATGTGAACGAAACCAGATAAGCACAACGCATAACGCGCAACTCGTAACTCACAACGTACAACGCAAAACCTTGCTTTTCTTGGTGTGGCCGATAGCCTCGTAGGGTATCATCTTGTGAGTGCGTCCAGAATCTGTGGTCAGGTGTATTCTGGGCTGGCTATACGTAGCTTATTGAGTAGATATAGTGGCGACCCTCGGATTGGTCGCCACTATCTGTTTAAGAATATATAGGAAGTAACTGAATGCAAGATGGTAATGATGCAAATTCTGAGAGATTGGCGGTGGATGCCACTACCGAGCTCTTTCGTGAGTATATTCGCAGCCGCGACCCGGTTGTTCGAGATCGCCTGGTGTTGGCGCACCAGAATCTGGTCAGGTTTTTGGCGGGCAAGTTTGCTAATAGAGGGATTCCACTGGAAGATTTAGTCCAGGTCGGTATGATCGGCTTGATAAATGCTGTGGATCGGTTCGACCCCGATAGAGGAATTCAATTTTCTACTTATGCTACCCCCACAATTGTTGGGGAGATCAGGCGTTATTTCAGAGATAAAGCCTGGAGCCTGAAAGTCCCGCGCAGGCTCCAGGAGCTTAACCTCAAAATAACTAAAGCCGCCGATGCGTTGAGTTCTATGACCGGAAGAACTCCGTCTATCCAGGAAATAGCAGCCTATGTCGAAGCTAGCGAGGAGGACACCCTCGAAGCAATGGAACTTGGTAATGCTTATGATACAGTGTCACTTGATACGCCGCTGCAGGGTGATGGCGAATCGGGCCCTATGAGCCTTGCCGAGTTCCTTGGCGAAACCGATGCCTCGATAGCCGACATCGAATCCCACAGCGATCTCACTCAGGCGCTCAACGCACTCGAACCGCGTGAGAAGGCGATTATCTATTATCGCTTCTTCGGCGAACTATCTCAGACCGAAGTCGCCAAGAGGCTTAACATCTCGCAGATGCATGTCTCCCGCCTGCAAAAGAAAGCGATGGCAAGGCTCAAAGAACTGCTTCAGTCACAGCATAATGATTGAGCTTATCCTTTACTTTTCTTCTCCAAGTTCTCGAAGAGCCTTTCTACTCCTTTACCTGCCGGTTGGCCCATTGGGCCTCCTGCCGGAGGGTTGAGGGGGTTGAAGCCCTTCATTGCTTTGGGGCCGCCAGCGGGTGGGGGACCGGATGGTGTCCCGGTGGGCGGCGGTCCGGGCGGTGTGCTGCCACGGTGGAACTTGTGCTCGGGCGGCAGCGCGCTGATTGCTGACCGCTGCTTATCCGTGAGCACGGCTTGCAATGCTTTCATAGCCTCTTTTGCAGAGGTTTCATCCAGCGATTCACGCTTGCGCAGGGGCTGCAGGACTGCGAGAACTGCCTTAGCTTGCTGTGGAGTCAGCCCGGATTTGCCGTCGCTCTCAAGTCGTCCAATGTTGCCGACCAGCTTCATCAACTGGAACGCATACTGATGTGATTTCTGTAACTCGGCGAATTGTCCAGGGTCGCCCATTGGTGATCCCATGGGTCCTCCCATCGGCCCCCCGGCGGTTGGCTGGACTACAGACACGGTTCTTCGATTGCTTTTCAGCGCAACCAATCCACCTGCGATAGCAACTAACACAACGAGGCCAATTATTAGCTTACCTGATGGTTTCATTGTAGTATTTCCTTTCGGCTATTCGTAGCGTAGTGATTCTATAGGGTCCAGCCGTGATGCTGAGCGTGCTGGGTAATAACCGAAGAATATGCCCACCATCGCGGAGAACCCAAATGATACCAGCACCGATCCCACAGATACTGTTGCGTTCAAACCCGACACGGACTTAATGCCCCAGGATGCCATAATCCCCAGCAGGATTCCCACGATTCCGCCCGTCATCGAAAGCACGAGCGCTTCTACAAGGAACTGCCGCTGGATGTCTCTTCTGCGAGCCCCAAGAGCCTTGCGGATGCCGATCTCCCTGGTCCTCTCGGTGACTGAAACAAGCATTATGTTCATAACACCGATCCCACCGACCAGCAGTGATACGCTCGCTATGCCGCCCAGGAGAAGCGTGAAGACCTTTGAGGTTTCGTTGGCCATCTCCATAATCTCGGCTTGGTTGCGGACCACGAAATCGTCATCTGCGCCCTCGGCGATATGGTGGCGTTTTCTCAGAACACGGGTAATCTGGCTGGTTGCCTGGTCCATTCGGTCCATTGTCTTTGCTTGCACGTTGATTGTGCGGAGATACTCCAGCCCGAACAACCTGCGCATCGCGGTCGTGACCGGCACCATTATTATGTCGTCCTGATCCCCGAAACCACCGGACGCACCCTTGGAGGCCAGTACACCCAGCACCTGGAACTGAATTCCCCTGATGCTGATCTTCTTACCTACGGGTGAGAGCTTGCCGAAGATGTTTGTCGCAGTCGTGGGGCCAATAACCGCAACTCTTCGCATCGATTTCACGTCTCGCGCCCTGAAGAACCGACCATGTTCGATATGGTAGTTGCGGATGCTCAAGTATTCAGGACTAGTGCCAATGATGCTCGTATTGGTGTTGCTGTTGCGGAACTTGACCTGTGCCGATGAACGCACCTCTGGAGCGGACTTAACGATATCCGGGCACTTTTCCACAATAGCTTCCGAGTCTTCCAGAGTCAGTGTGTCCATGCTGCCCATGCCGCCGCGGACTGCTCCACTCTTGGACTGGCCGGACATTACCATAAGCACATTTGTGCCCATCTGCTGTATCTGCTGCATCATACGCCCGCTGGCGCCACTGGCGAGGGCGAGCATGGTGATCACGGCAGATACACCTATGATAATACCGAGCATGGTGAGCGCGGCCCGCATCTTATTTGCGGCCAGGCCTTCTAATGCAACTGAGATACTCTCAAAAATGCTCATTTTCTTCCTCCACCGGCAGGCTCGCAAGCACTGCTATCGCGTTCAGGGGATGCTCGACCTTTTCGTCGGAGATTATATGGCCGTCCCTGAAATGGATCACGCGCTGTGCGTGCTTTGCGATGTCCTCCTCGTGAGTGACAATGACCACTGTCTTGCCCTCGCAATGGAGCGCCTGAAATATAGCCATTATCTCTTCGCTTGTGCGGGTGTCCAGGTTGCCGGTCGGCTCGTCTCCCAGTACGATCACCGGATCGGTCACAAGGGCGCGCGCAATCGCCACTCTCTGCTGCTGGCCGCCTGAGAGTTCATTGGGTTTGTGATCTATCCTTTCGCCAAGCCCAACTCTTTCCAGCGCGGCTCTCGCTCTTTCTTCGGAGTTGGTGTAGCTCGAGTCATAGAGCATAGGCAGCATTACCTGCCGCAGCGCCGGGCGTCTTGGGATCAGGTTGAATGTCTGAAACACGAACCCGATCTTGCGATTGCGTACCGCAGCCAGCTCATCATCGTCCATTCCGGCTACTTCCTGGCTGTCCAGGATATATGAACCATCCGTGGGCTGGTCCAGGCAGCCGATGATGTTCATGAACGTCGACTTACCCGAGCCCGACGGGCCCATAATAGCCACGAATTCACCTTTCTTGACCTCAATGGACACGCCCTTAAGAGCACGTACCAGGACATCCCCCATTTGATATGTCTTTTGGAGATTCTCTACTTTGATCATGACGTGCCCCTCCTACATCGGCGGCGGTCCGCCGGGTCCGCCGCCAGGTCCACCTTTGCTGGTGCTGGTGGTCGTTTCTTCATCGGGTATGACAACCGTTTCACCGACATTGAGCCCGCTGACGATCTCGCAGTAGTCATCACCTGTCAAACCAACCTCGACTTTATGAACCACCTGCTTCTCGTGATCGACTAGTGTTACCTCAGTGCCGGAATCGGTCTCCGTAATGGCTTCCACAGGCACGTAGATTACGTTTTCCTTACGGGAAATTACAAAGTCGCAAGTGGCGTTCATCTGCGGCTTGAGCCGTGAGTCGGTCTGCTCTAGTTCCACGGTGACCGGGACTGTGGTCACGTTCTGATTGACCTCCGCCTCCGGGGCAATCTTGATCACCTTGGCGGGGAACAGCTCGCCGGGGAATGCATCGATGCTGACATCAACCTGCTGGCCGAGTGTGATCTTGGACACATCAGTCTCATCCACATCCGCCACGACCTGCATCTTGCTGACGTCTGCAATCTCGACGATTGTGACGCCGGAGCCGCTTCCTGCCATTGCTTGGCGGCCTGCGGTAACTATGGACCCCTCTTCAACGTATTTTTTGACCACCACACCGGACCTCGGCGCTACGATGGTTGTGTAGCCTACCTGGGTCTGCGCGTTCTCCAGTGCGGCGTTGGACTTTTCCAATTGTGCCTGAGACTGCAGAATGTCCTCGCTCTTCATCTGGTCCTGATAGGCTGCAGCTCGGGTGGACGCCAGTGCCGCCATCGCCTGTTTTACAGATGCTCTGGAAGCGGCAAGGTCTTTGCGCTTCAAGTCGTCCTGCATCCTGTTTGACTGAGCAGTTTCCAGCGCGGCTTTCGCCTGGGCGACTTTGGACTTGGCGTTCTTCAGATCCTCGTTGCACTCTTCTTCTACCGTATCGTGCTTTTTCTGCGCACTCTCAAGCTGAGCCTTGGCTGTCGAGAAAGCCTCCTCGGCTGAGTCTACCTGGCTCTGTGCAACGAACCCTTTTCCGAGCAGGGCTCGCTGGCGGCTGAGGTTCTTTTCAGATTGTTTATACGATGCTTGCGCCTGGTCGAGAGATGCCTTTGCCGAAGCCAACTTCTGAGGGTTCAGGGCTGATTTCGTCTGGTTCAAACTTGCCTGAGCCGAATCCAGGCTGCTCTGAGCCTGGGCTATGGCTTGTGTTGTGAGTTTTGGCTGCACTTCCGCCTGCTGTTCAGCCTGTGACAGCTTCTGCCTGCTCGATTCCAGCGCCTGTTCAGCACTTATGATATTTGCCGAGGTCTGAAGACGCTGCATGCTCAGCGCCTGCCTAGCCTGGTTCACTTTTGACTTTGTGCTCGAATAATCAGCTTGCGCCTGCTCGAGAGTTGAGATTGAGTCCGAGGGGTCTATCTTTGCGATCAATTGACCGGCTTTCACCATGTCGCCCTCGTCTACTGCCAATTTCACAACCTGGCCGCCGACATTGGACTTTACCTCCACTGTTGTGAGCGGCTCCAGCACACCATTGCCTGAAACGCTGGAGAGCACGATTCCTCGCTTTACCACATCAGTCTGTACATCCGGCTGCTTGCTGCCTGACTGCCTTGCGCGCGCCGCAAAGATGCCGATTATCAAAATCAAAACTACGGCCAGGACCGTATACTTTCGATATGGTTTCTTGCCTTTCATAATGTTCCTCCTTGCTTGCCTACCACATAATCTATTTGGGTGACGGCGATGTAGTAGTCATAACGCGACTGCACGTCGTCACTTTGTGCGGTTATGACCTGTACCTCGGCGTTAAGCAAGTCTAAAGTAGTGCCCAGCCCCTGAGAGTATCTCTCTTTCTGAGCCTGGTAATTCCGATCGGCGGCCTGGAGGCTGAGAGAACTGGCCGTCATACGCTCTCTGGCGTTGGTCAAGCTAAGATACGCCTCTTCCACCTCGGAGTTTATATCTATGCTGAGCTGTTGTTCCTGTAACTCGGCATTGGCACGATTAGCCTGAGCTTCTCTGTAAGCGGCGCGGTTTGCACCCCCGTTGAATATGTTGAAGACTATGCCGCCGACGAGCTGAGTGCCGCTCGTCGTGAATCCTCCTGATATCTGGCGCTGGTAGTTTGCAGATATTACCGGGCGTGGATAGAGGGCGATTCTTGATGATCTCACCGAAGCCCGCGCCGCCCCCGTGGCTGCGTGGCTTTGCATTATGTCAGGACGAGACTTGCTCGCCGCTGTAATATAATCGTCCAGCGAAGCGATCTCAGTTTTTGGAGCATCACTGATCTCCTGAACGTCAAAGCTGGATTTAGATGGAACGCCCATAACTTTCTGCAATTCAATTGCGGAGGTCCTAAGCGAGTTCTGAGCGGAAAGAAGGCTGACGCGAGCGCTGGCCAACTGCGCCTCTATCGGCAGCACATCGACTTTCGCCGCATCACCCACATCCGCACGTGCCTGGATCTGGTCACGAAGCCCTTCGTTATATGTAACATTCGCCTGCGCGACCTCAGCCAGATGGCGTGAGCGCAGAACTTCATAATAGGCCTTGCTGACGTTATACGTAACCGTCTGCAGTGTTCGGGTCTGCCCCGATTTGTTTTGGGTCACACCATATCGAGCGCTTTGCGCATTTGCTTCTCGCAGGCCTCCGTCGAATATATTCTGGTCCACCGAAAAAGCAGTTCCTGTAGTCGATTGGTTCAAAACACTTTCTGAACCCCACACAAATGCGTTGTTCTGCAGCGATATCTGCGGCAGATACTCGCTTTTTGCACTGGCTGAACGGCTCTTTGCTGCAATCACGTTGTTCTGAGCGGTGAGGACATCGATATTGTTGCGCATCGCCACAGAGATACAATCCTGCAACGAATACGCTTTCGGCTGCTTGACCTCATCAGCAGTAATTGATAAACAAGGCATGAGAAGTAAGATCGAGAGCGAGATAACGCACCCTGGTCTTGCCATGGCCTTCACTCTCCTTTCTACGCCGGGTCTTGAATGAGTTCGAGTTGGCTTGCCATAAAAGTCTTTCGCAGGAGGTTCATGGTCAAGCTCACCATCTCGCATTCAGCCGGACTAAATGTTGAGACTATTTTGTTGAGATATAGCATTTCCTCATCGTTGATGGTGTCCAACACGCGATTTCCGTCGTCGGTCAGGGTCAACACCAATCTTCTTCGGTCTTCCCTTGCAGTCTTGCGGGTGATGTAGCCCATATCCACAAGACCGTCTACAAGTTTGGAAGCTCCAGAAACTGTGCTTCCTATCTGCTCGGCCAGGAACGATACGCACGCGTCGCGCTCTTCCCGTATAGTCATCAGCGTCATAATTTCTCGAAAGGACAGCGCGCGCTTGCCTACTTCGGTTCCGATGATACGCACGAGCAGGTAACAGGTTTCCCTTACATTTGCCGCGCATTGCATCGCTATGTCATCTGTCATAAGAGTGATCCTTTTATTAGACCTCAACGCTTCATGTGGCAGTTCCGCTGCAGCATCGCAGGAGCGTTTCAGTTGTGTTTAGATTGTGTTGCAATACTCGATACTTACTAATTGAGCCCCCGCTTTCGCGAGGGCTCAATTTCATATCTACCAAGGGTTTCGGGACGAGGGCGTCCCGAAACAACTTCTCAAACTAATAGGCTGTCAGCTACTCTTGCGGTCCGGGAGGCGGGAATCCATCCTCTCCGCCGGGTGGTGGGCCTGCAGGCCTCTGTCCTTGGCCAGGGCGCTGTGCGTTGGTTGTATCCAGCAGTTTCTTAGCCTGATCCGCCGTGAGGATGGCCCGAATCTGGGTCCACTCGTCGATGCGTGCATTGATCAAGGTTATTTCTGCCTTCTCGGCAGCGGCTGCCAGGTCTTTGGCCTTCTGTGCATCATATTCCGAAGCCACAAGGGCGTCGCGCAGTGCTTTGGATGCATCCGTCGCTTTCTGTGCCAGTGATTTTATCGTTCCGTCGCATGTCGTCATAGCAATCTTAAGAGTTGCCGTCTGATCTTCGGTGAGTTGAAGCGTCTCAGCCGCGCGATCAATAACCGCGCTTGGAGGTGGCATAACAGCCATCGCGGGACAGCTCATAGACGGTGCGCCTGCACCGCGCGGTCCACCCTGTGGGGGTGCCCCCTGGCTCCAGACCGGCGTTGTGCAGATTACTGCTGCCAGCGCTGCTGCGATCGATAATGTCTTTATCATTTTGAGTTCCTCCTTATTAGACCGTGCATTCCAACCTCTGAATGCTGCCAATTTGATGATACCATGGCACCCCTGCCGTAATCACAGCA
>JAJFTD010000021.1 GCA_021373255.1 bacterium | reverse complement strand
GATGCTTTTTAACGCCGGAGACCGGCGTAAAGATATACCGACCGCTATTTACGACACAGAATTCAACCAGCCCGGCGTTTGGACGGATGACTACAGATCGGTCATGAGCCTGTGCTATGAGACTAAGTGTTCAGCTAAGCGCAATGACCTGCTCACTGTGCAACTCTACAACAACCGATACATTTACCACGGTAACTACATTTATGATTACGGGTACCCCACACTTGTTACGGAGTTTGATTATGCGAACATGAATTGGTTCGGAATTGAGACTCGTTATAGCGTGGATATAAATCCCAGGTTATCGCTTACGTCCGGCCTGGAGTATACCCATTCCAGAATGCGGCAAGAAGATCATGATGCCGCGCCATATTACCAGGAGTATGCGAACTCAACTGACAGCACCGATATGAAATCGTGCTATACCCAGGCTGACCTGACCATAGCCGATCCATTGCGAATGGTTGTCGGACTCAGGCTCGACAAAGCGTCTGCATTCGGAACCAATCTAAGCCCAAGGTTCGCCTTCATCTATAACGCTTCTCAATCTACTACGATGAAAATGCTTTATGGTCAGGCATTCAGGGCTCCATGCCTGAACGAAGGCTACAATCTGGACCCGGAAGAGATT
This sequence comes from bacterium, assembly GCA_021373255.1. GTDB lineage: Bacteria > Armatimonadota > UBA5829 > UBA5829 > UBA5829 > UBA5829. Next base: position 61,048 of record JAJFTD010000021.1, on the reverse strand, counting down.
GCCACTACCGAGTTCGTGCTAGAGCGCGCACTGGGAACTCACAGCCGCCTCGTCACAAGTATTTTCCATTATGACCTGGATCAGGTCATCACTCAGGCAACAGATATAGACGGCAACATTCAATATGTTAATTCGGCGGGAGTCACCAGCGATGGAATCGAGACACAACTGGAGTCGAGAGTGATGGACGGGATCGATGGCTACCTGGGCTTCTCGCTACTGCGTACACGTGACGCAGCCACCGATGAACATATCAGCAATTCACCGAACTATCTTGTCACGGCCGGGCTATCATTGCCAATGGCAAAGAAGTATATCATCTCACCCGATTTACAGCTTGTCGGATCAGAAAAAACACTCGCCGGTAATGAGACCGGGTCGGCTTTGGTCTGCAATCTCACAATGAAAACCAAAGATAGCAAAGGGTTAGGCCTCTCGCTCAGAATACACAATCTGCTCAACAAGACCGTATATGTGCCCGGATCTTCCAGAATCAGGATGGATAAGATTCCGCAGGAAGGCAGGACGCTCCAGATCCAAGCATCATACAACTATTGACAGCCATGGTTTTGGGTAGTGGCGTTGTATGGCGTTATAATCTATCTTGCTGCGAAGATGAGTGTTGGGCGTAAGTTCACACTAAGCTAGCATCGCGTTATGGACGCTCAACACATGGTTTTTATATGGTAAGTTCCCACAGAGTACTCAAGATACAAATACATGCAATGCATGTAGTAGTATGAATCGTGCTCAATCTGACACCCCTGTGATTGTGATTGCGCTTAAAACAGGGCAGAATCTGGGTGTTTTGGCGGCCATATAGAAACGGCATTTCGGCCAAACACCTCTTTTTTGGCTGCGGCGCAAGCACGAATTACATGTGTGCCGCAGCCCGTGTTCTACTCCTCCTCGTCAGCAGGTTCCTCATCGACATGTTCATCGATGCTGGGCTGTGCAGTCGCATCGAGCGCCGCAGCTATCAGGATATCGAGAGCTTCGAGGAGCCGTCTTTCCTCAGGCAGCATGCCATGTTGAGGCTTATGCTTTGCCATCATTTGCCGCCCCGCTTTCACTCAGCCTTTGCGCCGCAGCTTCCCGAAGCCTATTCATTGCTTCTGATCCAAGGCCTTGTAGCGTGGCATTCGCTGCCGCATTGACATTTTGCCGTTCTTCGTAACTTGGTAACCGTCTCATTGCTAGGAGCTCCTTTGTCTCTAGGATGCTCGTGCCAGATCTGGCGAGCTTAGAATGCTACGCGCGATTCTGCGGGTCGCACTGACGACCATGCAGGTCGCAAGAGGGAAGAAACTCAAGAAAACGGTGGACTTGCGCAATGGGAGTTGCTTCAGTAGCAGTTAAGTGTGTTGGGCAGAAATCGTCCTGTCAAAAGAAATGAAGAGATGCAACTGGAGGTGCAAGACTTGCAACTGCGGCGCGAGACGTGGTGTAGCAAGTATCGCGCCGCAGATAAGTTTATAGGTCTAGGATTGCTCGAGGGTCATCTGTGCAAGCAATCCTAGGGCTGCCAGCACACACTCTGTGCTGGCAGCAGCTGCAAGACTAGCAGGAACAAACTCTCCCTCATAAGTAGATACCACGCAGGCCTTCGCATGGTCTAGGATACTCGAGAATTCGATTATCGCGAAAGGTGAATGGCTGATACGGCTGATATCGCGCACGAATACGTGCTTGGCAATGCCCTGCTCCAGCAATTCCGCAACCATCTTAAGCCCGCTGGACATCGTCCTGTGTCGGTTGTCATCGCCCTTTGGTGTCCAGGTATATCCCGAGGTTCCTAAATCATAGACCAAGACCAGGTGACATCCTTCTGGAAATTTCGCGTCGCAAGTGTATACGATTCCCTGAACCTGAGAATGGGCGCTGCAACGGCCCACATCATCGGTGCTCGATGTTCGGACATAGCCTACAGCAATAGGCAGGCCATCGGGAAACTTAAGATCCTCCTCGTGACCTTTGAGATTGTGATGTTTGGTTTGATGAATGATGATCATACTCTTCCTCCATTTATAGTTTGTGCGTTTTGAGAATTTGTTTCACTGGGTCATTGGCAATCCTGCGGCTGATAACGATTGCAACTCCAGAGTCTGGAATGTGCATCGCAACTAGTAGCTGCGACCCGTCCTGTCTCTACAACTGCAGGTAACATCGCTCATCCAAACTCCTGGTATTTGATGAGGAGAGATGTATCTATGCCGCATTAAATACCAGTCGTATCTCAGATACTGTTTCTGCACGGGCGACAATAGATACCATAGCCTGCGCGCACCTCTGAATGTCAGCCTCTCCGGCGGAATATCTTCGTGATCTGATCATAAACTGACTCGTTAAACAGACGCCTATCGAAATGCGCACCGCGAACTAAAGTCCCATCAGCCGAGTGGATAAGGCCGTAATGGACGGGGCAGCAGAGGACCCTCCTAATCATTTTTGGTGACCACCTTTGCGCGCCGCCGGGGGTTGGCACATTATCTGAAGTGAGTTGCTGGGCTATCTGGGAAACAGTGCCACCTGCAATGAACGCCTCAACAATCCTGCGAACTACCGCAGCATTTTTTACTCTGGGCTGAATACCGACGCGGCGCGCATGCGGAATTGATCCCGCATCTTCCCATGCCCATCCGTAAGGTGGTCGTCCTACGATATAACCCTGGTCAAGTCTCGATGGCGGGCCATCGATAATACGAACCTCACCTGAGGCAAGACGATGTTGTTCCAATGCGAGAAGTGTCGTAGGCAGTAGATCGTTGCTGCGTTCAAGCGCAGCCATCTCAGTTACGGAATACAAGCTGATGCCAAGCGGTTTGATGCATTCGTCCACAAACTCGATGAGCAGCTTGGCCGATCTTGCGAGTCGATCGATGCGGGAAGTGCAAACGTACCAGACCAGTCCCCGTTTCACAAGATCTACAAGAACAGTTAGGCCTTCGCGGTATTCTCCTGATTTTAGGCCATCGCGTTTCCATGGAAGCGTGCCAGAGGCTGGGATATCTGAGATCCAGAATAAGCGACAACCTTCCGGAAACCTTTGCATGCAGAAATCTCGGATCACCTGACGCTGCATTTCTACTGAGGATTCATCTTCCTGGCAGACACATGCTGTTCGTATGTAGCCTGCTACATGCTGCAGACCATCTCTTGTTGCTAGTATGTCTTGATGCAGATGAGCATCTTCTTCGTTTTTGATGTCAATCTCGTATATCATTTCTTTCCTCCTGTGATATAGTAGCAATGTGATCATTGCTGCTGATAATTCGTGCAGCCCGCGGTGCAAAGTGGACTGCAGTTTTGGTTGGTGCGCCTGTCTTGGCTGGCTCAGTGATAGAACCTGATTAGCTCGAACCACTGCTGCAGCCCAGGTCGCCAGTCTGTGCCTTTTTTGCCGCAGCCCTTATCGCACCGTTTGCAAGAATCCGGGCTGCAGTTCTCAGTCGCTGCTGAATTTCAGGACTTGTTTGATCCAGTCTTTGAGGTGCCTCGCTACGCTTTAGCTGGTGCACTTCATCCGGATCTGGGAGATTACTCATCGCAAGCTCCTCCTTTCACTTTTGGTATCAGCGCTGATAAGTCGCCGCAGCTAACGCAGTGCTACTGGCAACCATCAGGTGCGCTCAATACCAAAAGCGCGACTTACTAAGGCGCGCAGGCGAAGATTGGGGTCGCATGGAAAATGATTGGAGTTTTTTAGAGGGCAGTGTATTTAGACACCTAATCACTGTCATGAGGAGCAATGATTAAATATGCATCGTCAAAGGCGTGGCTGATTCAAGAGCTCGAGGTAGGAAGTCCTGTAAGAATTCAGCGTAATGTCGTATAGCGTTGGCGTGCCTAATAATAGCTGCACATATGAACAGCCGTTGGGGATATCAAACCAGGCAGTTTGCGCAGCCGAATCTTTGTAGTCTACATTACGCGCATTGCTTGTTGTGGATATTACCTCGGAGTTGATCTGCATGGGGCGCATCGTCGGTTTGCCAGTCCAAGCCGCCATCGTATGAGCAGTATGTTCCTGTCTTGATTGACCTTAAGTGATCCGCCAAGCTAGGATGGATCTTCTTCATCTTCTTCAATGCAAGGACTATTGATTTGCTAACTGTCTGGCGCTGATTCTTCAATGGATCCGATACTGTACGTGATCGGCCTTTGTGATCATAATGCGAAGTAATAAAGTCGTCCAAAGCTCTTACTTTCTCGCGGAGCGCTGCTGCAGCTTTCTGATCCCCAGCTTCAATGGCATCGAGCAATTCCTCCTTGCAGAGCTGGCGCTTATCCGAAACAAACTTGAACTCCTTATAATCTTCTGGATCAGAGATCTGTGTACCTATACTTTGAAGCACTTGATATTCACTGATCAGTTCATCCATACTCAACTTATTTGGGCTGTTGTCTTGTTTGAATTCCACCGGATGGACCAGATAATACAGCTGGTCTGCTCGGAATTCATTCCCTGGTGATTCCAGAAGTAACTTTATATAGTGCATACCGTCGAGGTCTCTTACAAGTTTTGTGTCGCCGCTAAATCTTACCGTCCACATGTCGCCGTGCTGCTGAAATATGCAGTCGCATTCCTTTGCATGAGGAGCAGAACTAACTGCGTCTAGCGAAGTCGATATATGCGGAGTGTCGCCTGTCAGTTCCATACTCGCTCTGATGTAGTCTGTAACTTGTTTTGCCTTAGGTATGAAGCTGTTGACATGCTTTCTCTTAACGAGTTGCTCGATTACGACTCTCTCCATAAACTCTTCGGCGACAATGTCATTCACTTGACCTATGTAGTTGTCCCAGAATCTGAGCTCATCGTGATAATTCGATTGAATAATTCCATATGCTTTCTCTAACTCTTCGGTAGCTTCTTTCTCAATGATCTCATAATAGTTGCCTGCAAGGAGCCTGGGATAGGCTAGGTTAGGACTGAGCAGACCACGCATCTCTTCGCATATTGCCGCATACGTACCGATTTCGATCTCTTTCTGGCAATGACCTACCAGCGTCAGAATGTCACTCACGCCTCCCGCTGGCAGTGTGTTAGCATCGTAGCTTCCATAGCATCTATCAAAGCTGTATAAGGAGAACAAGCGATCTATTGAAAACAGGAATTCCATTTCATCTGCAGTGATTTTCTCTGACATAACATCAAGGCATCTGTCTAGCAGATTGTTTGCATCTCTTTTTCGAAGTGCTGCGGCAAGAAGTTGCAGCACACATTGTTTTGCTGAGAGCACCTTTTCACGCAGGGTAACCAGGTGCTCAAATTGTTCTGGCTCCAAAATCAGTGTGTGAGTTGTGTTATCTAGCTTTCTCTCATGATATGTAATCCAGCCCTTACATTGCAGCATATTGCCTTGTTCATCGAGATCAGGAAAATACTTCCATTGAGGCAGATATATGAAGTCGCCTTTCCTAACAGCGCCTTTGTAATTTGCACCAAAGATTGGGACCGCATCCTCGGGAGCCTCGTCTCGTTGCTCTTCTGATTCCTCAAGAAACAGATAGCTTTGATTTGCTGGGTTTTCTAGTGGAGTAATAACAAGATTAGGGAACGCAGCAAAGTAGAGACGACCCAACTGATTACCAAGCCAGAATGACTGAGCAAAGCTGCAGCCCGGGTAACCAGTCTCAAGGACGGCGTTACGGTTACTCGTGAGATAATCTGCAAACTGATCAAGCAGATCTGCCAATTCATCCAAGGTATAAAGAGGAGTATTGCCGCAGTGCAGAAACGCGAAGAAAGACGCACGTACTGCCAGTTCTGGCAATGATGTATTTTCGAATAGCGTAAGAGCCTTTTTAACTCCCAGATACTGGATGGCTTGTTCCAGGTCAAGGCAATGGAGGATCGGCCACCATTGGTATGTATATGGCTGCGGCTCTCCATCAAGATAATAAATTGCGGGCTTGCCCATGCACCCATAGATTCGTCCAACGATACGCCGCGCCCGATCCAATTCTGCAGGTTCCAAAGAAAGAGCACTCAAACGCACTTCGACTTCGTTCTTACGTGGGGCAAACTGGCTTTTTTGCCTTTCCAGGAATCGGCCAGCCACCTGATGAAACAACAGTGGCATCTTCCAGCTTGGATATATGGTGGCGCCGGACAGAGTATACGGAAGCTCCAGTTCACCCAGAAATTCCTGAAGCAAAGTCTCAAGCGTAACGTCATCATCTTTGACTGATCTCAATTCACGACAACCCCATGCAGCAAAGTCTGGGAAATAGACAAACTCCCATATTACAATATTGCCACATGTTAGCCAATTGTTGACACAAGAAGCTGTGGAAGCTATAGTCTCCACATCACGCATTGCTCCTTCCATTTGTCGTATTCTCGGGAATATCCCTCTGGCAATGTGACCAGACTGAGGCTGTCGGGTCTATCAGCGACCTGCAAAACGGACAAGAGACCCGATTGCTCTTGGAGCGAGAGCCATCAGCACACCAATCGGCCCGAGCAATACCCCGCCGATGCATGCTGTTGGCCCCTCGCCTTTAGGTTTGCCAATTGCATATGCAATGCGTCCCCAGAATACCGCCCATACCAACATCCAGAAAATGCACTGCATGTCGTTCATTTTTTGCCCCCAAAAGATGCTAAAGCCCGCTTTGAGCTTTATCGCTTACAGCACCATTCTGAAATGTGACGATCATATTTGAACCGTCAGAGTTCTGCCAAGATACAATTCGGCAGTGATTCTCGCAGTCTCCACCACTTGCAGCTTCCTCGCCGCTGCTGCCGACAATGGACTCGACTTCACCTGTAGTCATTCCTGTCCTGACCTGGTTGTATTCACCAATCGTGACAACTTTTTCTTCCGGCTCGTCTGCTGTTGTCCCACCCGGATGTGAACCAAAACCCATAAAAGCTAGAATTGCACCTATTGGTATAATAAGGAACCAACCGGCTGAACCATTTGTATTCATAGATAGCCTCCTCGTATGTAAAAATCAGCAAATTCTTCTTTACCACAAATGCCATCAATAATATCTTACCACGTAATGTAGTATTTCATAAGCTGATATTTAGTAGTTGGTATTTGAAACGTTCTACAATGCGTTTTTGACCGATACGACCAGTTCTTTGACGTCTGAATAGGCATATTGGGTATATCTGTATAGTCAATTACAGTTTCCGCATCAGTCAATTGTTTCAACTTTGACATAGCCGTAAACTGCCTTATCATGAGAAAACAAGCAGAACTCAATGAATTGTTGAATGTACTGGCTGAGCACATACGAGTTCGACGTAAAGCTATAGGTATCACCCAGGAACAACTGGCAGAACGGGCCGGACTAAGTCCCAACTACATAGCCCGACTGGAGATCGGAAGTAATACGCCGTCACTTCCTGCGTTGATATCTATTGCTAAGGCGCTTGGAGCACAGCCTTTTGAATTGATGGCTGTTGGAACGGGCTATACGTGGCTGAATAAGGCGCAGGAAATCGCATGGTTGCTGGAGTCCCTGAAGAAGGATGATCTGGAGTATGTGTTAGACCAGTTGCAGGCATCAGTCCGATACATCAAGTCACAGCCAAGGGGTTGATGTGTCGGCACTTGATCGTTCACCTATCATATACTGCTTTGAGGTAAGGTTTTCCAAGCAGGAGAATTGTTAACGTGTCTTGAACAATAAGACTAAGCGCCATGCTGCCGTTCTTTGTTGTGGTGTGTTTCATATTGAATGTGAGGCTAGGTACAGATGCAAGAAGACAACTGTGAGTCAGCATTACCTCTAGATGCCCTTGTGCGTTCGATAGGTGTCAATCGCGGTACGCCGTTTGTCTTCTTCTTAGGTGCTGGATCGTCGATCAGTTCCGGTGTTCGCTCTGCGCAAATGTGTATCTGGGAGTGGAAACGAAGAGTATTTCTGACGAATAACCCTGGGCTTGAAGATCAGTTCAGCGAGCTTAGTCTGGAGAGCGTCCGCGATAGGATACAGCGGTGGCTAGACAAGGAATGCAAGTTCCCGGAACTTGGATCATCCGGGGAATATGGCTTCTATGCGGAATACTGCTTTCCAATTCCGCAAGATCGAAGGCGATATTTCTCTCAATTGGCTAAGGAAGCCCAACCTCGCATAGGCTATAAGCTCCTGTGCCTCTTGGCAAGTGCCGGGTTGGTCACTGAAGTCTGGACGACTAACTTTGATGGGCTTGTCGGAAGAACCGGAGCTTCCTCTGGGCTTACTGTTATTGAGGTCGGGCTTGATTGTACTGATAGGGCATATAGGCAGCCGGTTCAAGGAGAATTGCTTTGCGTGGCGATTCACGGTGACTACCGCTATGATCTTCTAAAGAATACTGATAAAGAGATAAAGCAGCAGGATGAGGAACTAAGGAAGAAGCTGACTCAAAACCTACAGGATGCTAATTTGATTGTGGCAGGTTACAGCGGTAATGATGCTTCTGTGATGGAATCGCTTGCTGAAGCTTACTCGCAGCCTGGAACCGGCAGGCTATACTGGTGTGGCTATGGGGAATCTGAACCGTCTGATTCGGTTCGCGCATTGCTCGCAACAGCCAAAGCGCACAACAGGGATGCGTTTTACTCTTGTACATCTGGGTTCGATGATCTTCTCGTGCGGATCGCCTTACACTGCCTTGCGGACGACAATCTTGACACTGCTCGTAAGATCATTAGTGCAGAAACTGTTCAGCCTGTCAAGACCTTGCCGTTCAGCATATCCAACTCGGCAGTTACTGATCTGATGCTAAGCAACGCATTCCCTGTAGAATGTCCTTCGGAGGTGCTGCAGTTTAGAACGCTTGAGTCTTGCCAGCCGGGTGCTTGGAGAGCGTTGCGCCGAAGAACTGAAGGAACAAATGTTATTGCAGTTCCATTGAAAGGAAATACATTGGCAATAGGCACGGTAGACGATGTGAAGGCTGCCTTTGGTAAACAGATTGTCGGCGACATTACGCGAAGTCCCATTGGTGTTGAGGAGCTTGCTAATGAAAAGAGTGCTGTGGTTTCATTGATGACGCAGGCTCTTACAAGAGCGATTGCAGCAAAGCGTGGTTTTCAAATTGATGGGAAAAGCCTACTGTGGACCGATGAATCGTCGTATACCAAGGTTGTCAACGGCATCAGATGTAAAGTCTGCACTGCAGCTTCGCTTCATCTGCGGCGGCACAAGGACAAGCAGTATTTGACTATATTGCCAACCATCAGAGGCACGACTGAAGACGGCAACGAATTGCCGGATGACATAGATCAAGAATTGAAGCGAAGCATCCTCACATATCAGTACAACCAACAGTTCTATGAGGCGGTAAATCAGTGGCGCAATCGCATAATGCCTAAAGAGGAGAGAAAGAATCAAACTGTAATGTTTGAAGCTCCTCCGAATTGCGGTTCCACATTTAGATTTACTATCTCATCGGTTTCGGCATTGGCTGGCCTTTGCGTTCCCAATGGCAGACGCTCTCTAGCCGTACCTCAGCCGATGAAGAAGCTCATATCTCTTAATGGACAATGCTTCGATGAACCAAAGCTGATATTCTCCAATACTGGAGGAAACGGTTATGTGGGTGATAAGCATCCTATGAGAGGCATTGTGCAAAACCAGCCTTACGACTACGCACTGACAAAAAAGGGCTTTTCGACCAGTATTCGGGTAGGGGTGGTTTGTCCTGCTGCCGATTCAGCAAAGTTGTCGAGATTCCTTAACAGCCTCTACATGAAGAAGCAACCAGACAGCAAGGAGGAATACCTGCTGGACTATCCTGGTTTTGATGCTGCGTTTGGACTTCCGCTCGAAGTTGCGCAGCCAAACGACAATGGCTGGATCGCGTCTCCAGAGCCCAGTAAGAGCAACGACGTTTCGGAAAGTGCTGTCGAGCTTGCTCGCAATCTCATTTCCTGTATCAGGGCGCTTCGTGCGTCAAGCCATCCAAGTGTTGTACTTGTCTATATCCCCAGGCGGTGGTTTCAGCTAGAACGCTGCAATGTCGATGGTGTAACTCAGGATTTGCATGACCACATCAAAGCTGCCTGCGTCCAAGAGGGCATCACGACTCAGTTCTTAAAAGAAGCTACCCTGTCCAAGCAGTATCAATGCGAGATCATTTGGTGGCTTGCGCTGTCTTTCTATGTTAAATCGATGCGCACTCCCTGGGTTTTGGAATCATTGGGTCCCGAAACAGCATTTGCAGGGCTAGGTTTTAGTATTGACCAGGCAAGTAAGACTGGCAATCACATCGTTCTTGGGTGCAGCCACATCTACAACACAGGGGGACTTGGCCTACGGTACAATCTCAGTAAGATCGAAAACCCAATCATTCGTGGCGACAACCCCTTTATGTCGCGCGATGATTCCCGTCGTGTAGGAGAGAGTATCCGTCAGTTATGCTACGAATCTATGCAGCGTTTGCCGGATCGAGTCGTTATGCACAAGCGAACTCCGTTCACCAAGGACGAACAGGAGGGACTACTTGACGGCTTGTCTGGTGTCAGGACTGTGGACATGCTGGAAATAACCCGTGACCCCGCTCTTAGGTACACAGCATGCCATATCGAATCCGGGAAGCTTTTCGGTGATGCGTTTCCAATCAGAAGAGGAGCGGCGCTAGTCTTAGACGATCACAAGGCATTACTCTGGGTTCACGGAACAGCAAGGCCTGAAGTCAATCCAAGGAAACCAAGCTATTATCAAGGCAAGAGCCGGATTCCGGCTCCGCTTGTCGTGACCCGGCATTACGGAGCCTCTGATTTCGGCACATTAGCTACTGAGATACTCGGATTGTCCAAGATGGATTGGAACTCGTTTGATCTTTATACGAAGATGCCAGCGACAATCAAGTCATCCAATGCCATTGCTCGCATTGGTACTCTTCTGGAACGCTTTGGGTCTGTGTCTTACGACTACCGGCTGTTTATTTAGGAGTTGACTTTGTTGATAGCAGCTACTGCCATCAAATAAGTACGAGCATAAGTATGAGTACAGTCCTAGCATTGTGATCTACCAAGCGTCTATCGGCTACACCCTACCACCACGCATCTCAGAGACCGCAGTCTCCTGAGCTTCTTTCTAATGCTGAGATTGCCCTTTTTCTTGCATCGTCCTATGAATAAAAGATGCAAAATCCTCTGGTCTTCTGCCCAGTATCCACGTCAAGACATTTAGGTTACCATTAAACTAATATTCATTGTAGTGATGGAACATCGTTGATAGTGTCTCGACTTGATAATCTCTTGGCCCGTGCTTCCTTAGTTGCGCTGCACGGAGCTCATCTGGGATTTTTTGAACTTTGACTTCACGCCCAAAAAGCTGCTTGAAAGCGGCCAGCATATCGGCCAGAGACAGATTCTCAGGCCCGCATAATTCATACGTGGCACCAGTATGACCTGGCTTGGTGAGAACTATAGAAACAACCTCTGCAAAGTTCTATATACACCTCTGGTAATTGTGACGATCTACTCATACAGTAGATAGCTGCGTAGTCGGTCTCATTACAAACAGCTTGAAACATCTGTGGCTGTGACAATGAAATGCCTTTTTCACTTCTCGCATTCTTCTATACTGCAGTTGGGCAGCTAGCGGCATTTTTCCTCGCGACCAGCCTAATCGCTCATGCGACGCAAAAAATCGCGCTTAAGATTTTGAGCGCATTTGAAGTTCCTATTAGCACCAAATTTGTGAACTATCAGCGCTGATTCTTTCACGCGAGGAGAAAAAGCAATGAGTAGTCTTCCTATGCAGCATGTAAAGCATAAAGCTAAATGCCATCATCGCATCATGTCCGCGCAGAGAGGGGCGGACATTGCCTAGTCGCTGCAATCTCAACTTGATAGTCGAAAAAGAAGAATGCCTTGATTGGAGCAATCTTATGGATCTGCTTCTTTCTGCAATAACCAATCCGAATCTTGAGTCTTTGCACGCCGAAGTTGCTGAGATCGCATCGTCGCTCAATAAAGATGATAAGAATGAACTTGATGAAGTGGCTGAGGAACGGTTGAGGATTCAGCACGAGATTGAAAAGCTTCAGCGAAGAATGGCAGCTCTTGGAGACACAGACTGATTAAACTGCTGCTCTCATGTACCAGGATACACACGAACTGCTTTCATGATAGACTGAAGGGGGCGGACGCATAAAGGAATTAGAGGAGGCAAAGCTTGAGCCAAATACTTGATGATCTCACAAATATGCCGAAGAACAAACGCGCTCTCGAATCTCGCACTCAATATGCTGTGGCTTATGTGAGAGTCAGCCATGAAGATAGTGCAGAGCGGGGGGCGAGCATAGCTGTGCAGCGGCGCGAGATTGCCAGGTTCGCGGAGCACAAAGGCATTGAGATCGTTGAGTGGTTTGAGGATCTTGGCGTCTCCGCATACAAAGACGAACACAAGAGGATCGGCTTCAAGAATATGCTTGCAAGGGCAAAACGCGATGCTTCCATATCACTCGTGCTTGTCTGGAAGTCTGATAGGTTCTCCCGTAACAAATATACTGCGGCGGCTTCCAAGGGCGAATTAGCAAAGTGTGGAGTAAAGGTACTTTCGGTCACTGAACCTTATGACCCCGACACACGAGAGGGCGTTATCTTCGACAGCATCGGCGAGGCAATGAATCAGGTTCGCAGTATGGAGCTATCGCAACTGATTCATAAGAGCCTACTGGAGAACTGCACATGTAGAGATCAGAATACTGGCTATGCTTATAAGAATGGCGGCATGGCGCAGTTTGGTTACCGCAATGAACGAATCTATGCCGACGTAGACCGAAAATATCAGAGAATTAGCCATTGTATATGGCTCTTGGATGAAGAGATCATCAACGGCCACGCGATCTGGGAGTGGGCACGAACAATGCTTATTGATTGGCGCCTTGGGCAAGGCATGGGCATTGATGCCATAGCCGGTGCACTCACAGCAGCCGGAATACCATCACCACGACGTGGTGGCCCATGGTCAGCGAGCAGCGTCTATTATCTTCTTCAAAAGGACAAACTGCTCCAGTACGCAGGCTATGGTTTCTACAATCGTCGCAGCTTCCAGAATGGTGGCAAGCGTCAGAGGGATCTCGACGAGTGGAAGGTTGTTGAGAATGCTCATCCGGCTATCATTTCGGTGGAAGAGGCGGATGCAATCTATGCTCTTGGCAAGAATCGAACGCAGGTCGTCGTGAACAAAGGAAGTACTCCTGGACGCTACTTGCTCTCTGGCGGGATCATGGTTTGCAGTAGCTGTGGCTCACCGCTGGCAGGGAGAACTAAACGAGGCATAGACTACTACCTCTGCGGCAGCTATCTTTATCGCCGCGGAGAGGGCTGTTCTACGTGCTGGCACGTTCGAAAAGATGATTTGGAAGCGGCAATCTTCGGTGTGCTTGAGGATGTGCTGCCGGAGGACGGCGCTAAGCTGGGCGAGTCGGTAAAGCACTACAACAACTGGGTTAATGAGCAACGTGGACGATATCAGGAAACTGAAAGACAGCGCATAAAGGCGATAGAGACAATAAACGTGAAGATCGAGCGGCTGATGACAGCTGTCGCTGAAGGGCTACCGGCGAATGAAGTCTCCAAGTCCGTATCAGAACTATCCGCTAAGAAGCAGCGTCTGGAGGAACTAGGTAGCGTGCAAATCCCCAAGAGAATTCTTGCTGAGGATCTTCATAAGCAGGCACGCGAATTAAGAGAAAGACTGGAATGCACGGACAACATGCAGAAGAAAATGGTTCTTCAGCAGTTCCTTAGAGGTATAACTGTGCACCCAGACAAGAAAGAGATCCTCGTAAAAATCAAAAGTCCACTCCCGCAATTGGGAATGGACTCTCAATTTGGTCAGTCGGTTGGTAGCCCCGAAGGGATTCGAACCCTCGATCTCCGCCGTGAGAGGGCGATGTCCTGGACCGCTAGACGACGGGGCCACAGCAAGTATAGTATAGCAGACACGATCTGAGCGTGTCAATAAAAAATGCGTGGGGGTATGTAGACGATGTAAATCAGAGCAATAATAGCAGGGATGGTTATTTTATCTGCGTCCGAGCCATAATTTCTTGAGAATATCAAACCAGACTATACTGACCAATCCGGCCCCAATGCAGATTAAAATATCACCAACATGTAGTGTCGAGAAACTGAACAGCGCGCGCAGAGCCGGTATATATAGAACCATTGCCAGGAAAATGATCGCTCCTCCCAGCACCCACCAGAATGCACGGTTTGGAGAGCGAAGCATGTCTATGCTGATTCGAGACCATGAGCGGTTAGCAAGTATCAGTGCAAGATTGGCGATGATCAAACTGGTGAATGCCAGGGCTCGAGCTTCCATCATTCCTTTTCCTACCACACAACATGTGGTGTTGTAGACCATAGCAACTATTAGTAGCACGCTCGCGCCTTGCAACAGGCTCAGTCCGACTATCCGTTTTCCGTATAAAGGTTCTCGCGGGTCGCGTGGAGGACGCCGCATAACATCAGGCTCTTCCGGCTCTGCTTCAAAAACAATTGAACACGCTGGATCGATGATTAATTCTAAGAATGCAATGTGGACCGGCATCAGGACCAGCGGCCACCCTAGGAAGATGGGAAGCAGCGACATGCCCACAATCGGCACGTGGATCGAGAATATATATGCAGTCGCTTTCTTTAAGTTGTCGAATATTCGCCTGCCCAGTTTGATTGCTGCGACGATGGATGAAAAGTCATCATCGAGTAGGACCAGTGCCGCCGATTCTCGAGCTACATCGGTTCCCCGTCCGCCCATCGCGATGCCGATATGCGCTGCTTTAAGAGCTGGGGCATCGTTAACACCGTCACCAGTCATAGCAACTATCTCCCCATTCGCCTTCAGAGCCTGTACAAGTCGTAACTTCTGTTCAGGCACGACTCGGGCAAAGATGGTTGTGTTTCTGATGCGTTGTTGGAGTTCAGCTTCGCTCATATTATTGAGTTCTTGTCCGGTAATGCACTCATCTGATGGCTGCAGTCCGATTTGCTTGGCGATACTGCGGGCTGTGCCGGGGTAGTCACCTGTAATCATAACGACCCGAACCCCTGCGTTATAGCACTCTTTTACTGCTTCAGGCACCGAAGGGCGTATAGGATCAGCCAGGCCGATGAGCCCAAGGAACTCAAAATCAAAATCGTGCTGCTCGCCTGGAAGCGGAGGGTGCCTGAAAGATGATCTCGCGATGCCCAGCACCCGCAGGCCTTCGTCTGCCATGGAAGTGACACGGCCCATCAACCTTGCACACTCATTCTCATCCAGGTGGCAGAGGTTAAAAATCGCCTCGGGCGCACCTTTACTGGCAATCACGTAGTCGAATCCGCCAGGCGATTGCCATACATGCGACATTGCCAGAAGTTCAGGGGACAGTGGGTATTGGCGGATCAGAGTCCAATCTCCGTGAATGTGCTCGGTTGCAGCCAGGCAAAGCTCACCAAGCTCTTTAATCGCCCGCTCCATTGGATCGAATGGGTCCCTCTGGCTTGCTAGAATGCTGAACTCTACTAGCAAGTGAAATGTTTCCGGCAGGCTATCCTGACCTTGTGGGTTGATGTCGTAGAATTCTTCATCAGCAAACAGCTTCCTGACCGACATCTTATTAAGTGTTAACGTGCCGGTCTTGTCTACGCATAGCACAGTTGCGGCTCCTAGTGTCTCGACTGCGGGCATGCGCCGGGTAAGCACTTGCTTCCGCGAGATGCGCCACGCGCCAAGGGCAAGGAAGACAGTGAGCACAACGGGAAATTCTTCCGGCAAGATGGCCATAGCCAGGGTAATTCCGCTTAGTATTGCTCTAATCCAGTGGCCTCTGGTGACTCCGTAAGCAATTACCAGGAATAGGGAGAGGAGTATACCTACCAGCGCGAGGTTGCGGACAAGGCGTCTTGTCTCTCGTTGCAGCAGCGTATCTTCCGATGTTACCGTGCGCAGCGCAGTGCCGATACGGCCGATTTCCGTATGCGCGCCGGTGGATCGCACTTCGGCTACTCCCTGCCCACTGACGATCAGCGTTCCTGAGTATATAAAAGGTAGATCGTCTCCACCGGGAGCACCCATCTCGGTTACACCGTCCCATCCGACCTTGCGTGTCGGGACTGATTCGCCGGTTAATAGAGACTCATCAGCGAAGAGATTGGTTGCGGAGAGAGTTACCGCATCGGCAGCCACTCGGTCCCCTTCCGCGACCACCAGTATATCTCCACGCACGACATCTCGACCTGCAATTCGCTTTTGTTTTCCATCCCGAATGACCAGTGCTCTCGGGCTGGACAGGTCTCTCAGCGCTTCGAGTGCCCGTTCGGTTTTGCGTTCTTGATATACGGTGATGCTGATCACAGCGACAACAAACCCCAGCAGCATCAACGCCTCTTGGACATCACCAAGCAAGAGATACACTAACCCGCCACCGACCAGTAGAAGGAATATAGGTTCACGAATAACGCTGAATGCTATTGCAAAGATGTTATTTCGTTTGGCCGTAGGGAGCTCATTATATCCATTCTGTTTCAGCCTGTCGGCAGCTTCCTGTTCCGAAAGGCCGGAAATGGTCCCGATGTCAAACTCGTTGGCCATAATTGCAGCTCATTCTATAGCGACATTAGACGGAGTTCGAAAATGCAGCCGTGCATATCTGGGTGCTATAGATACGTTGTTGTCCGATCGACAGTGCTGCTAAACGTGATAACGGCCCAATCACTTCCTGAACGGTGCTATCGCCCGCATTTCGTATTCGGTGCCTGTGGCTGCGGCGGTTATACCTATGGCGTTGATTTTGAATGTTATTGCATCGGTGAGCTTGCGGTCCTTGGGTGACATCGATTTTTTGAACGCACTCATCATAATGTCGGTATCAATATAGATCAATGTATCTGCTCGCTGCAGGAGACGCGGCTTTAGCTTGCGGAAGCGTGGTGAAGTTATTAGATTCGGAGTTTCGCCATGGCATGTTCTTACAGCGTTTTGCAGGCACCTGGTGCCATTTGAGCCACTTATGTTCAGCAGTACATTATTTCCCGTTATGGTGTCCCCAAATGATTCACCTCCAGGTCCAAGCGGCACAATAGTGGTTGCGCTTGGGTCAATGGCGGAATATATGGGGGTTGATCCGCCTGATACTCCCAGGACAGTGTGAATCTTTTTCATCGACGCCTTAACGATATCCGGCCTGTCTACTCTCAGGACAAACGTGAGGCTGCCTGGAAATGCAGATGAAGGGGTGGGGGCGGGGGTGTAGTAGCCGGTTACCATCGTGATGCGATCGAGCACATCGCGAACTGGGTCCACGCCGGTGTAATTCTTTACCTGGGACGTGAGCAGAGTCATCCGCGAACTCATCTCGGGGCTGGACTCCACCTCCTGGCGGAACTGTTCCCACATCTCGTCCCATCCACCGACGGCAAAGACAATAGCGGAATCTATGGGCGCATTAAACACGAGTTCATCAATCGACGACTTACTGAGCACGGGGCAGGGCTCTTTGGTAATGCCTTTGAGTTCGAACTTTATGCCGCTGCTGTCAATGCTGATGTTGCCCACGGCGGCTACGTTGTTTTCCATCGACTTGCGTAAAGTGTCCGGCGCACCAGTGGTGATTTGTGTCGAAGTGCGGTTAATGATCGGGCTTATCAGTTTATAATAGCTTGCTCCAGAGAAGTATGTGTTGGCGAGGGTGGCTCCGTCAGCTTTGCGGAGTCGAGTGAAATTGGCATCCGAAAGCAGGCTTGGCTTACCCATAACTGTGTCTACGACTTTCTTGAAGCCATCCTCACTGTTTGAGTAGACTATGGCACTCCTCACTGCGCCGACATAGTTGCTGATCTGCCGGGAATAACGGCCAAGGTCGGGCTGTGAGGGAATGTAATAGTAATAAAAATCGCGGTATTGCGAGCGCCTGAACTCGATCTCCTTGGCATTTAGCTTTGTGCCGAATGTGGCCATCAGGGTGCGGGAGTGGCCATCGCCTCGTGTGCCGATCATTGCGACAATCTGAGGGGTATTATCCTCAGTTAATCCAGTGAGCACTGCTGCAGCTCCTACTCCACTGAGGTGGCAGAGTGCATCGCGCCTGGTGTCGATGCCGAGGCTATCGTCGATTTTCTTGAGAATATTGTCCTCTGGATGCTTCACTCCTGCTTTAACAAACAGACTCTCGATTATTTTATATGCGTCATACTTCCCTTTGGTTGGCCTGACGTCAACAGTCACCGCCGCTGTCACATCCCTGGGTATGTAGGTCGCAGGGTCTACAGCGACGTTCATATAACGCGCTATCATAATGTATGCGCCTATTCCCGAAGCCGCTACCAGCATTATAAGGGCTATCATGGGAATAGTTTTTGTACTCCGGCTGTGAGTGGTATTTACCTGCTCATCCAAAGGACTCTACCTCCATGGCGGATTCCGATATATGGGTATTCCACAAATGCCTTTTTAGCAAGAATGAGTGATCGATCTGAAGTATTTGTTTACGCATTTGCACATGGTGGTATTAATAACTCATCAGTATGATATCAAGTTCGGGGAGGCCGATAATGGAAGTTAATGTTCTGATTGCATTCTACAGCCGTTACGGAAACGTGCGAGCTTTAGCCGAAACGATAGCCGAGGGAGCAAGAGAGGTTCAAGGCGTAAATATTCGAATGAGACGGGCTGCGGACTTGGCGCCCGAGGAGGTAATAGCTCATGATCCACGCTGGGCTGCTGCGCGCAAGGAAATGACAGAAGCATATTCCGAACCCACCAATGATGATCTGGCATGGGCAGATGTTATCTTCTTTGGCACTCCTACCAGATACGGAAACCCGACAGCGGAGATGAAACTTGTTATAGATAAAACGGGTCCCTTGTGGGTGCAAGGAGCCCTCGTGGATAAGGTAGCATCAGTATTCACCAGCACCAGCACAATTCACGGTGGAAACGAGTCGACCATCATTGCAATGCTCAATCCACTTATGCACCTGGGAATGATCGTGGTCACTCCAGGTTATGCCGATCCGATCATGTTCCAGGCAGGCACACCCTACGGAGCGAGTTCAGTGAGCGGCCCGAATGCTGACCAACCACCAACTGAAGCAGACCTGGCAGTGGCAAGATTCACCGGCAAGAGGGTTACAGAACACGGTTTAATGCTCAAGCTGGGTAAGGAAGCTCTTGCGAAACAGCAGGCTTAGTATATACGCACAACCTGCTCCCTCTCCTGGGGGAGAGGGCTGGGGTGAGGGCGCAGTGTTGCTCCGAAGAGACAGAGCCCCCTCACCTTAATCCTCTCCTCTCAGGCGACAGCGTTTCCGAAGGAAATGCTGTCGCCTGAGAGGAAATACGTTGTGCAATTGCCAAAGCAACCTTACTACATATAAGCCTTAGCTTAGCCGCCGCAGCAGCAACAACTTCGCCTGGGCTTCTCCGCGCGGACGAAAGCACTGACAAATGACTCCATCAACTCAGCGGTTCCATTTTGGCCAAGCTCTTGGATTATTTCGTTAGGTATCAAGTCATGCGCGTCGGCTTCGGAATAGGTCTTTGCTACTTCAACATCAGCGTTAGCGAAACCAGTTTGCAGGAGCTTGACTTTGTAGTCGGTCATTTCCAAAGCGCCCGCGACACAACCTGCCCACATCGCCAGATGCTGCTGAGCTACTTCCGGCAGGTGTTTGGTGAGGACGATATCAGCTACGGCGAATCTTCCACCTGGCTTTAATACTCGAAACGCCTCGCGCAATACCTGATCCTTGTCAGTAGAAAGGTTGATCACGCAGTTGCTGATGATTACATCCACCGAACTATCAGGCAGAGGTATGTTCTCGATCTCTCCTTTAAGGAACTGCACGTTCTCTATGCCGGCTTCCGCCTGATTTTTGCGAGCGAGGTTGAGCATCTCATCGGTCATATCCAGGCCGTAGGCTTTTCCGGTTGGCCCGACTCGCTTTGCGGAGAGCAGGACGTCGATCCCGCCGCCGCTTCCCAGGTCCAGTACAACCTCGCCAGGGTTGAGACGCGCAAGAGCGATAGGATTGGCACAGCCCATCGACGCAAGCAGTGCCTCCACGGGAATCCCAGCGGTCTCGGCCTCCGAGTATAAGTCACGAGTTATGGCATCTTTGTTCGTGCAACTGCATCCGCAACTGGTCTCGCAGCCGTTTGCGGCGTTCTCAGCCACCTGGCCATATTTCTGCTTAACGAACGCTTTGACGTCCTCGCCGGACGTAGTTCCACCGCCGCCACAGCAGCAACTCTTTGATTCACTCATATCTGCATCTCCTTTTTATAAAGCTGACTCTGCTTTGAAATACCGTTTTTGAAAGTACAGCGCCACATTCACCAACCCGATGAGCGCAGGCACCTCTATCAATGGGCCGATTACCGCTGCGAAAGCTACGCCTGAGTTGATTCCAAACACCGCAACCGCAACTGCAATTGCTAGTTCGAAGTTATTACTCGCTGCTGTGAATGAAAGAGTCGCCGTCTTGGAGTAGTCCGCGCCGATCTTCTTGCCCATGTAGAACGATACCAGGAACATAACCACAAAGTAGATCAGAAGCGGAATGGCTATCCTTACCACATCCAGCGGGAGCCTGACTATATATTCACCCTTGAGAGAGAACATCACAATTATCGTGAACAGCAGCGCTATCAGCGTGATTGGGCTGATACGGGGGATGAAATGCTGTTCATACCACTCGCGGCTTTTCGTCTTGATCCCAATAATCCTGCTAAGCACACCTGCGATAAATGGAATACCGAGGTAAATAAATACGCTCTTGGCAATTTCACCTATGGTAACGTGCACAGTGCTCCCTTTGAGCCCGAAGACCGGGGGCAGCACAGTGATGAAGACATAGGCGTAGACGGAAAAGAACAGCACCTGGAAGATAGAATTGAATGCAACAAGCCCCGCTGCGTATTCTGTATCACCCTTTGCGAGCTCGTTCCACACGATGACCATTGCGATGCAGCGTGCGAGGCCGATCATAATCAACCCGACCATGAACTCCGGGTATCCCCTGAGGAACGTGATTGCCAGGAGAAACATGAATATGGGTCCCACAATCCAGTTCTGCACGAGCGATAGAGCCAGGATCTTATAATTGCGGAAAACTTCTCCAAGCTCTTCATACTTAACCTTGGCAAGTGGGGGATACATCATCAGGATCAAGCCGATAGCAATGGGAATGTTGGTAGTGCCCACGGAAAAGTGGTTCCAGAAGCTCGCCGCGCCGGAGACGAAATATCCCGCACCCACGCCCACAGCCATCGCCATGAATATCCAGAGCGTAAGATATCTGTCCAGAAATGAGAGCCTATTTGTTACTTTATCCATATTTACTTTATCCCCTTGCACTGCTCGGCTTTGCAACAGGTCGAGATTGCTCGTTTGTCCGCAGATGCCCTTGCTGCTTGCATGATTTCGTGAAGAAACGCGAGCGGCCCGGCTTCAAATGCATCAATATTCAGCGAGTAATAAACCCACTGTCCCTCTTTCCGAAAGCTCACCAGCCCCGCGTGCCTGAGAGCCGCCATGTGGTGCGACACTGCAGACTGTCCCATACCAAGATGCTCCATAAGCACGCAAACACACAACTCCCCATTCTCAGCCAACATACGTACAATACGAGCGCGCGTGGCGTCTCCCAGAGCTTTGAATGCTTCTTCCAAAGTAGAAATTCTCCATGATAAAACAGTATATGCAGATATACTAATATACTACACCCCAGCATCAATGTTTGTCAACGGTTTATGCTGTCGTTTGCTGGTCACGTTAAGGTTCGAACAGACGTACAACGTGCGGGTTAAGGTTCGGCGCAAACACACAGCGTTCGGGCACATCTCTGATGTGGCCCGCATTGGCAAAATGGCATCTCCGATGCCACCACGTGTGTTCGTGATTAATACGTGGTGGGATCAAGAGATCCCATCTTGTCCTTTTCGGCGCAGATCAGAGATCTGCCCGAACCTTTCTCTTCCCAACCTTCTGACCTTTAGTCCCTAGCCGCCCAACTCCACACACCGGTGCCTGTAGTGCATGTAGTTCTCGAATGACACTTCCTCGGGCACGCCGTGGTCGCATGTGGGTATGTAGCCACCGCGTTGCCGCATTATGGGGATGATCCGTTCGAGTTCACGGTCGATTGCGTCGGGCCCTTGTGCGAGTATGCGCTTGTCAATCCCACCGTGTATCAGCAAATCCGGCCAACGCTGGGCCACTTCCACGACATCACACCCCGATGCCACTTCAAATGGGCTCATGTAGTTCATACCTATCTCTTTGCGGTAGATATCAACCACCGGTAAGGCATAACCGTCGGTGTCGATGCTGACATTGAGTTTCCGCGAACGGTCTATCTGACGCTTTTTGATATTTGATATCAACTGCTGATAGTAGGGGAACAGGAACTCCTTCATCGCGTCGGGTGAGATCAGGCAGCCGTGATTGTAGCAGATATCCTCGCCAAAGAACACCTCATCAAGCGTCACATGCTCCTGCACTCGAGCAACATATATCTCTGCCAAGTCTAGCCACGTCTGCATGCAGTCGTGTACCACCTCGGGCATGTCATAGAATGCGTAAAGCAGCTCACTTGGCCCGATCAGGCTGCGGAGATACATATAGCCGCCAATTACCAACTGGGCTACGACCATTCCCTTGCCGGCTGCGTCTTTGGCTGCTGCCATCTTATCATCGAAATCTTTCCAGCGTTCAGGGGTAGATGGGTCCATACGCCACTTGCAATTCTCCTGCCAAGTGCGCATGTCCTTTACCGGATGGTCCATATATTCTGGCATGAACCCACTCCGCCTGCCCTTGAAGTAGAGCACATGCCGCCCCGCGAAGTCTTGGACGAGTTCGTAGTCCCCACGGTCCTCGATTACTACTGTCTCAAACTCCGGCACAAACGGCGCCTCGCACCATCCCATCCCGGATATATCGAATGAGGCTGGCTCATCAAACATGAAAAGCTCAGCCAGATATTCACCACTGGCGTCCTGGGGTAGATGTCCCTCTGCCTTCCATCGGTCAAGACTGTAGAAACCGAACTCCCGGTGGTAGATCGGGGCCCCAGGGACCATTGTGTAGAAGTCACGTTTCTTGCGGACGGCTGGTGTCATCTTCTCGCGAGGCACCATTCCGTGAATACCATCAAAGCACATACTCAGTTCCTCCGGTATAATCCAGCAGTTGCCGGTCTACCCTCTATGGGGGCTGTGGTGACCATTGTGATGTTGACAGACTATCGCTTGCATAATATGATATCACGTTGAATGTGTCTGACTAAGAGTCACTTTTCATCCATTATGGGGCACTTTTCGACCATCAATTTCCGGAGTAAGGCTGTGAACGGAACGACAGGATTTGGAATATGGGTGTTTGATGCATCAACCGACGCTAAAGCAGGCACCGTAGCCAGACGCAACGCGGAGAATGTCGGTTGGTATGCTATAGTCTACCTGGCCGAAGGTGGAGGCTTTTTCCAATCTGAGCCGACCGGTAGAGTTCGCTTGCAGCCGGGGTCGGCGTTTTTTCTAATGCCGGGAGTGGGGCATTCCTACGGGCCGGAGGCTGGCGAGGAGTGGTTGGAATACTTTATGCTGTTTGAAGGCGACATTCCTGATATGTATAAGACCAACGGGTTGCTGTCGCCAGCCAATGCTGTCTTTCAGACCGCTACAGATCCGGATATTCGCAGACTTTGGATGCAGGTCATGGAACTGGCCCGGTCGCGAAACCCGCGCCTGGAGTCACGTCTGTCGGCAGTTGGGCTGTCACTTGTCTGTTCTACTCTTGCGTGTGCGGAGCTTCCCTCACCCGTCGCGGGAGCCGGACTTGCGGCAGTGGAGCACATCCTGCGCACGATGCACGAACGTGTGGGCGAGTCCTATTTTGACCTTTCCCAGACCATAGCTGATACAGGTTACAGCCAGACACATATCCGGCGGCTCTTTAAGCATTATACGGGCTGTTCCCCAGTGGAGTATTTCAACATCATCAAAATCAGAGCGGCCAAGCGTGCTATGTTGTCTTCTCGAAATTCTATACGTTCTATCGCTGAAAGCATTGGCATCAATGAACCAGGCTACTTCCGGCGCGTTTTCAAGCGAATTGAGGGTGTATCGCCGCAGGAATACCGGGAATCAATCGGTTTTTGGGCAGATCATACTGATAAATAGCTAACGGTCGGCAACTTTGCAGTTAATACTGCACTCGCTAATAAAGTCTGGTATATCTCCTGCGGTAAGCAATGTGGTTATATCTTGTAAATCGCATACCCGGACCAGCGAAGTACGGCCAAGTTTGGAGGAGTCTGCAAGAAGATACTTCTCATTAGCACGTGCAATTACGGCTTGTTCGAGTTCCACCACTAGCACGTTAGCGTTATAAATCCCCTCGGCTGTAATCCCGGCGGCGCTGAGAAAGGCTTTGTTGAAACGGCTGTTTTGGATGCTTTGAACAGCGGGTGGGCCAAGCAGAAGCTCCGATTTTGGATAGTAGCAGCCACCCGTCAGGATCACTTCCACATCAGGCCATCCTCGCTTCAGTGAACCGGCTATGGACAAAGAGTTGGTGACCACGTGAATGCGCTTACCCAGAAGAAAAGGGGTCATCAACGTGGTGGTGGAGCCGCCGTCAAGGAACACAACTTCACCATCGTCCACCATCGCGGCTGCAGCTTCGGCTATAAGCCGTTTCTCATTGTCATTAACTGCAAGGCGCTCTTCCACACTGAGCGTATCAGGCTCGCTGTGCTGGACTGCTCCTCCATGGACTTTCGAAACCAGGCTTTGCTCGGCGAGGTGTGATATGTCCCTGCGAGCTGTCTGGATGTCCACTCCAAAGCGTTCCGCTACCTCGCGCAGTGATACAAAACGCCCTTTATCGATCGATTGCAGTATGTAGTCTAGACGTTCGGTTCTCGACACTGAAGAAGACATCGGTGCTCCTCCGGCTTGAATGCCACATCTTACGTTGCCATTATAGCATCTATTATTGTCCAGTGAATAGTCACTGTAGGTGTCAGATGTAAGAAAGACTACATGACATTGACTGTAACGCGACATCGAGCTATACTGAGCAGTGAGCCAAGCCCGGCTGCAAGTTGGATGTTGGAAAGAGAGGAATTAGAATGGGTTTGAAACAACGATATGCATCAGAAGTCGAGATGTTTATTAAAGTCTGCCACCGGCTCGCCGATAGCAGGTTCGTAACTGCGTTTGGCGGCAACGCGGCCTGGAAACTGAGCGATGACCTCATATTAATCACGCCGACCCAAATGAACAAAGGCGATGTCACACCCGATGATGTCGTGTTTATCAACAAAGCCGGAGATACTGTAGAAGGAACACGCAAGCCGACCGGTGAGAAGCCGATGTACTTGAGGTTCTTCCAAGATCGCCCCGATGTCGAATCAGTGGTCCACTGCCATCCTCCCTGCGTGTGCGCGGCAGCCATTCTGGAAGATCCAAATCTATTGATGCGGCCATATTACCCGGAAACCACAACCGAAGTGGGACCGGTCCCGGTGGTGCCTTATGCGCAGCCTCTCACGCAGGAACTAGCTGACAATTTCGCCCCATTCCTGCAAAAGTTCAACTCTTTTGTAATGGCGAACCACGGATTAGTCACTATGACACGCGGCGACATATACTGGACCCTGCTGACCGTGGAATTGCTGGAGAGTTCTGTGGATTCGATCTTGCGAGCGGTTTCGACCGGCAATCTTAGGGAACTCAGCCGGGAAGATGTGAAAGACCTCGGCAATGTAATGACGACGCGCGACCTGCCGCTATTCGGCGCGGCAGGCGTAAACGCATCGCTGGAGTCTCTATATTTCGGTTTGGAAGAGGGATAGCTTCCTACTATCCTTAATTTCAACGCATTACCCACGAATGCCTCCGCTGTAGTACGCGGAGGCATTCGGTGATTAACGATGTGGTTGCTGCCGGTCGATACCTACTTCATTCCAGCGTATTTCTTGTTAAATGCGGCAATGCGCTTAGCCAGCGGCGGGTTTGTGCTGCTGGTGACATCGTTCTCCGGCTGCCAAGGGAAGTGCCAGGCCCAGAAGGCTGCCAGTGAAACATGCTCTGTCTCGAGCATGTCTATAAACTTGCATGTGAAGCTGGCTGCAGACTCTGATGTCGGCGCCGGGTTGTACTGTCCAAACTCGCCTATGAACACCGGTACTCGCGCAGCGTGGGTGGCACGGATTAATGATCTGTCGAAATCGAGTGGCGGGATATTGAAAGCACCCTCCCAGGATTTCTTATCAGCCAAACTTCCATACATGTGATAGCTGAATACATCCAGCGGTTCAGGCTGAGACGCCAGGTTATTGGCTATCCACTCACGCAGAGTGTCTGTGCGGAATTTGTAATTAGGGAAAGTCTCGCGCCTGCTGGTGCACTCTGCCCGGACGGAAGCGTCTCCGCTTGTGACCAGGTGGTTCTTGTCGATGCTCTTGATAAACGCGGTCTGCTCTTTATATATGCGCAGGACCATGTCCCAAGTAAAGCTATCTTCGCGAACCTGCTTCTCACGGAACTGCTTGCCTGGGGTGTAGCATTCCGATGGCAGGAAGTCTGCACCCTGACAGTCCACATCAGCGCCAAGCATGCTCTCATTAGCAATCTCCCACATCAGGATAATCGGGTCGTCCTTGTAGCGGGTGACGAACTCTCTAATATACTCATAAGACGCCTTGTAGGTCTTGGAGTTCGGGTCCAGTATAGCCTGCCCCACTTCATTGTAATATGGCTGCCAGGTGCGTGTCATGTTAAGCGAAGGTATCAGCTTGAGATGATGTCGACGGCACAGGGAAATGACCTCGTCCATCTGCTGCCAATACTTATCCTTGTCCTTGGCATAAAACATGTCGATATCGCTGGGGTAACCAGGGCTTGCGAAGAATCGCACAAAAGCGACGTGGCTCTTCTCGGCGTCGATGATTGCATCTATCATCGCCTGTTTAGCCTTTGCGGGTGTGCCATAGTCGTGCTGTGTGTGGTGGAACGTGCCGTTATATGCCGCATGCAAGATCGGTATGTTCACACCGATGGCCCTGTATTCTTTGCCATCGAGCATCAGCCTCGGACCGTCTGCCTTCACGAATCCCTCCGCGAAAGCTGTTCCGCATAACGCAAGAACAAATGCTGCCAATACTGCTAATCTGACCAACTTCATGTTATCCTCCACCTGAACTACTTTCCTAATCGCGATAACGCGAAAAAGAGATAACGCATGTATATAATGACGCTCGACGCGTGACCCAAGACGCCGGACGCACTCTACATTCCAGCGTATTTCTTATTGAACTCCGTTATGCGCTTAACCAACAGCGGGTGAGTCTTGCTTGTAACGTTGTTCTCCGGCTGCCAGGGGAAGTGCCAGGCCCATACACTTGCAAGGGCGACGCCCTCTTTGTCCATCACGTCGATGAACTGGCGAGTGT
This sequence comes from bacterium, assembly GCA_021373255.1. Classification (GTDB taxonomy): domain Bacteria; phylum Armatimonadota; class UBA5829; order UBA5829; family UBA5829; genus UBA5829. The sequence continues at coordinate 33,644 of JAJFTD010000021.1, read as the reverse complement.
AGAGAGCCTTGGGATCTTCCTTGAACGATGGATTGGTCTGGCCGAATTCGCCGACATACATAGGTGTCCTGGTAGCCTCGGCTGCGCGAATGAGGTATCGATTGTAATCGAGGATAGTCATATTGTTTACGATTTGCCAATCTACTTTGCCGCTTCCACTTCCATACAGATGCTGGCAGAATACATCCAGCGGTTCCGGCTGGGAGGCGAGCAGGCTGGCTATATGATCGCGAAGTGTGTCTCTAACCCATACCTGCTCAGGGAAGCTCTCGCGCAGGCTCTTGCTGCAATCGCGCACACCCGCATCGCCACTTTCTACCAGATGGTTCGGGTCGATGCTCTTGATGTATTTGGTCATTTCAACATAAAACTGCCGGATTATTGGGGTGCTGAGGCTATCAGCCTTAGTCCACTTCTGCTTGATCAGCTTGGGGTTTGGCAGGTATACCTCAGCAGGCGGTGCATCTCTGCCTTCAGCCTGCACATCGGCTCCCAGGAAGCCTTCGTTGTAGAGTTCCCACATGAGTACGTTCGTGTCATCTTTATAGCGGGTGACGATCTCTTTGGCGTATTTGTGCATCGCCTTATAAGTCTTGGAATTGGGGTCTATAATTGCGGACTGATCTTCTTCGCAAGCCATCGGCCACATGACGATATTCCAGAAGATCGAGGGCACGACTTTGATATGGTGCCGGCGGCAGAGGCTCATCACCTCGTCCATACTTTTCCAGTATTGGTCAGGGTTGTCGAAGTATAATTGCATATCTTTGGGCCAGAAACCCGTTGCCCAGAAGCGGAAGAAAGCTATTTTGCTCTTTTCAGCGTCAAGGATTGAGTCGATCATGCTCTGGCGCCGTGCCGCTTTCTCTTCGGGTTTGATGCCCAAGCCTGCATAGGCCGAGAATAGATCAGGCGCATTTGCGCCCATGGCTCGATAGGGCTTGCCGTTAAGGGTCAAGCTGGAACCGTTGGCTTTTACAAAGCCATCAGCGTGGGTGGGGCCGCATATTACTAACGCAAATACAGCCGCGATTAATGCGAAAACAGTTCTCATTTGTTCCTCCATCCCATTCTTACTCTATTCAGTGCGGATAGACACATCCGCAAACGTGGCCTTTCCTTCGGTGACCATAAGGCCCAGACGGCCACTGGCCAGGTCATACATCCTGCCTGAGAGTGCTACTTCATCGTTTGCATAAATCACTATTACGCTGCCGTCTATCAGAATGCGGAGCTTCACAGGCTCACCTGCATGTATAGTCAGCGGTCGTTCCTGCTCAAAAGCACGTTGGACCGGCGCGGAGCCATCACGCAGAAAGACAAACCGCTGCCGGGAGGGTTCGAGGATAAGTTGATAATAACTATCGAACTCCTCATCCGCGCGAAGCACCAGCCCGCAACTCGAAGTGCCAGTCTCAAATGTAACAGTAGCCTCTACCAGACATGTTTCCGGCATCATACCGAACCCGAGCAGTGAGAATCTGCTGGTGCTGTTTACTGTATAGCTGCTGTTGTTCACTTTCCACTGGTTGATGGCCTGCTTCGGGGTAAGTTCCTGTTTCTTGGTAAAATGCTTAGCCAGACCTTCGGGGATTTTGACGGCCAGGGTGCCATCGGGCCTCTGGACGATCTCGTGAGCGATTACCGTTCCGCCCCAGGCAAGCGGATTCTCGTCTTTGTCATCGGGTCGTCTGGATACCCAGGCGATTACATAACGCTGCTTATCGTCTCCGGCAGTCTTTGCTGCGTAGAAGCCATCGCCATCGAACGTATCCACAGGCGGCGCGATCCAGGGGCCATTAGGGGATTTGCTCATGCGGTAGTGCGTAGTCCACTTGCCGATGTACGTTGAGTAAACCAGGTACCACCAGTCTCCCATCTTGAACAAGTCCGGGCACTCATGGGAATCGCACTCCTCCGGTGCCCAGAGAGGATTACGGAGTTCCCAACTCTGCAGATCGGTGCTCGCTAACAGAGCGACACACCCTCTGCGCCGCATAGGTATATCGGATGCTCGGCGAGCCGTGACCAGCATCCAAAATTCCCCGGCTTCTTCATTGCGGAACACAAAAGCATCACGCCATGCGCTGCGCTCGTAGCCCTTGTCCTCGGGTGGTGGGATGACAAAGTTTGGGTCCTTAGTCCACGTGCGCAGGTCGGGGCTGGTGGCGTGCATTATTACTTGATCCAACTTGCCTACAGCAGGAAACGACCCATTGTGACCGGTGTAGAAGATGTGGAATGTGCTGTTGTGCTCGAAGACCGACCCAGTCCAGATATCGGCATCCTGCTCATCCTGCTTCCCTGGTGGTACCGCTTCCCCCCAGTCCTGGAATACTACAAAGTCACGGGTGACCATGTGGTTCCACGGTGACCCGGGCTCGGGCCGCGGCTGTATGTGAAACAGGTGATATTCGCCTTTCCAGTAATAAGGGATCACGTCTCCCGCTATACTGTTAGGCGGTGTGTAAAAAATGCTCAATACTGATCTCCTTACTCAAACTTCTAAGAAAATGGCGTTCTTTGCCATTTTCGTTCCCTTCGCGATGAGCCTGACAGCGGCGCGGTACGCGCTGCGAAAAGGTTCATCAGCGATCCCCAGAAAAACTGATAATATTACTCCCGCCACAGCCATCTCAATGACTCGGGAAAGATAGAACCACCGTGCCGCAGGTCATGGCCGCCATTACCAAACTCAAATCTATAATCATAACCCTTGAATCGCAGCGCCGAGGCCATCTCCTGGTTTGCCAGCGCCCAGTCGCCCCACACGCAGTCCATATCGTTGGAGCCGCCCTGCAGGAACACTCGAATCGGCTTTCGTTCTGCCCTGCGGATCAGATAAGGGCAGACGTGTCCTCCACGGATGTTCGTAAAACTGCCGACATGGCTCAAAACTTTACTGAATGCATCCGGCTTCTCCCATGCTGCAACCCAGGCGCAAAGTCCACCCGAACTGCTTCCACAAATGCCCCGGCCATTGGCGTCCTGGCGCAGGTTGTAATCCTTGCCGACTTCAGGCAAAATTTCTTCCAGAAGAAACCATGCGTAGGTGTCGCTCACGGTGTCGTATTCGAGCGCGCGCTGGCTGAACTCGTATTTGCCGAAGTGGTCCCGAGGATCGTTCAGAAAATCTTCTGATTCGCGTCCCGGGTTGATAAACACGCCGATAATGACAGGTATTTCTTTCTTGTGGATCAGGTTGTCGAGTACAACAGTTGTGCGCACGCTGCCCTTGGGGTCCGCATAGCCCCAACCATCCTGAAACACCATCACGCATGCAGGCTCGGCTGCGTTGTATTGTTCAGGAACGTAGACCCAATAATCGCGAACCGTTCCCGGATATATGCGGCTGGTCCACTCACGCTGGATCAGAGCGCCTTTTGGAACACCGTCTTGTACCTGCGAATCAGGCCCGAGTATATAATTAGTTGTCTTGCTGTTCTCGCTCATTCTTTGATTTTCTCTCACTTGTGACGGGGTTGGATCGGTTGCCTAAACAGCATCCTCGCGCCACTCAAGCGCCTCCCTGCTGACGGACAAGGTTTCTCGTTGCTTGATGGGCACCGAAAGCATGTATACAATTTGTGTGTCCTGCTCACCCCTGATGAGCTGCATCAATACATCGGCTGCTATTTCACCTGCACGGGTAAAGTCGGGACATGTGGTGGTGAAATGTGGTCTGATCACACGTCCGGCGGGATGGTCATCAAAGCCGACCACTTCGAGGTCATCAGGAACATTAATGCCCAGTTCGCGGGCAACAGTTATGGTAAGGGCTGCCCGGCTGTCTTCAAGTGCGATCAGTGCAGTTGGGTGATCTTTCTGCTCCAGCCAGCTATGCAGAAGCCGTGCAACAGAATCCGTCGCGTCTTGCTGCATGGATTTGTCGAGCATCCACCGGTCTGATTCTTCCACTGGCCGACCTGCGGCTTTCATAGCATCAAGATAACCCTTATACCGGTCCATTGTGGAGCGATGGACAAACTCGCTGTCCTGTGTGCGGTAGTCCATGAATGCAATGCGCTTGTGGCCTTTGTTCAGCAGGTATCTGGTCATATCCCGCCCGAGCCTGTAGTTATCGAACAGGACTTGCGGGCGTTTCTGCCCCGGTAAGGCGAGGTCTACAACCACTATGGGGAAGTCCGTGAACCTGGAGTTCAGGTAATCGGATTTCACCTGCGCTTTGGTTCTGACCACTGGGTAAAGGGCTATACCTTCACAGCCCGCATCTATCAGGCGTTGCACCTGTAACTGCTCTTCTTCATACACGTAGTTGGTTGCCGCTACCATTACTCCGTAGCCTTGCTCCCGGCAAACTGTGTCCATGCCCCTGTGAAGTTGGCTCTGGAAGAGGTCGATGCGGCTATTGCAGATCAAACCAAGGCTGCGAGTGCCACTTTTCGCTGTGTTCCCCTGCATGATCTCATTCTTGTTTTCGGCGATGTAGCATCCGCTCCCGTGCCTGGATTCCACCAGACCCTGGGTCTCAAGAATGGATATAGCGCTAAGCACAGTACTGCACGAAACGCCGTATTCACGTTGGAGATCGCGAACGGTGGGCAACACCTCACCGGCGTTCAATTTTCCATTGCTTATGTAATCCGAAAGAATTGAATCAGCGATTCTATGCCGCAAGGTCTTGCGCAACAGGATCACCTCACTGGTCTGTAATTGCCTCGTACACGCAAGTGCACGAAACAGTTTATGTATAGTCTAATATTAGTATTCTGTCAAGTGGTCTTGCAAAAATATAGAATTCTCGAGGTAAGTTTAACATATTCCCCTTGACATTGCGCTAATTGCATACATAGAATACAGACATGCGAAGTGAATCATTGCACCATACAATTACGCTGGTAGCCACAATAACTGGCCTGCTGGCTCTTGTCGGGCTTGGTATTTACCTGGCTGCTACAAGCCATGAGAATACCAATGGTAAGACTATCATCCGTTGGGCGGTAGATGCTCATCCCATCCGTAAAGTAACAATCGCACTCTTTGAAAAAAGAAATCCTAAAATTGAAGTGATGAACGATCCGGACGCCAGCCAGCAAAGGCTGCTGACACAGATCGCAGGAGGGATCGCGCCGGATGTAATGGCAATGTACACAGCAGAGCAGTTGAGGATGTTTGCGCAGAATGATCTTCTGCTGGACCTGCGTCCTTATGTGAAGAAGATGCACATTCCCGTGGATGACCTCTACCCCGGCCTCGCCCCGATGGTCTACTACAAGGACAAAATCGTAGCTATCCCCGAAAACTGCGGAACCTATAATTTGTTTTATAACAAAAAGCTGTTCAGGCAGGCGGGAGTGCCTTATCCCAAACCCGACTGGACCTGGCAAGATTGTCTGGAAGCCGCGAAGAAGCTCACGAAATATAAGGTTGTGAATGGGAGAAAGGTTCCGATACAAAAAGGAATCCTTGTGCCGGATGCCTGGTGGCCTTGTTTTGTGTGGAGCTGGGGAGGCAATGTCTTCAGCAAAGACCATAAGCACTGCCTGTTGAATACGGATGAAGCAAAGCAGGGTATCCGGTTCCTGGCGGATTTGCGCCTTAAATACCATGTCGCCCCGTCTTCCTCTGAGGCACAAAGCATGGCTCCTACCGGCGATTATGGAGGAGACATGCTCCTCTTCAAACAGGAAAAAGTGGCTATGGTGATGATCGGCAGGTTTATGATCACTCAATACCGGCTTCAAAAAGACCTGGATTGGGATGTCGCCTATTTGCCACGAGGGCCGGTGCATGTAAATATCTTCGGCGGAAAATCCTACGCCATTCCGAAATCGAGTGCTCATAAAGAAGCCGCGGTTAAGTTCGTGCTTCACATCCTGAGCAAAGAAAACCAACTCTTGATAGCCAACTACGGCGATGGTCTGCCGACCAGGCGCAACAAAGAGATAGTCAAGGGTTTTCTTTATAACCCTCAATACCCGAAGGAAAAGAACAACCAGATATACGTTGATGAGTTGAAATATGGGCGTCCGGCAGAGGATTCTCCATTCATCAACGGCACAGACTTCAGTTCTATTGCCGACTTTGAGTTCGGCCGGATGTGGCTGGGCGAACAGACTCCAGAACAGGCATGCGACAAGATCGCGAAGCGCGCAGATGAAGTAATCCGGCGCAACCTTGCCAATCCAAATTTCCTGAAGTGACAGGGGGGGACATGCAGAGCAAAGAACTCGTTTACAGCGCGATAGAGTTTAGAAATCCACCGAAGGTTCCGATCTACTACTTTAACCGTGATTTTGCAAGATCGGATGTCGTTGCCACCTGCTACTCAACGGCTGTGGACTTCAGCCCGGATATGCTGGGTCAAACCGAGTGGGGTTATATCTGGCAGACGCTGGACGGCACAATGGGTCAGCCACAAGGAGTGCCCCTTGCCGAACCCGCTGACTTCAAGTCATACGTCGCACCTGATCCTTGGGCTCTGGGTAGGCTGGACCACGTCGATGCGTTTATCGCAGAAAACAAAGAGCAGTTTCTGGTGTTCACACTGGGGATTACCGGTTTCAACTCGGCAACATTTTTGCGTGGTTTCGAGAATCTTCTCACCGACCTCTATACTGATCGCGCGCTTGCCGCAAAGGCTCTGGATTTCGTGTTCAATTTCGAGAACGGACTGGTTGAGCAGGTTGTAAAGCACGAGGTGGATGCGGTTAAATTTTCCGATGACTGGGGCACTCAACAGGGGTTGATGATATCCCCGGAACTTTGGCGCGATGAGTTCAAGCCCCGATATGCCGAACAGTTCGAGATGGCGCGAAAGAGCGGGAAGAAGACATGGTTCCATTCCTGCGGAAATGTTCATGAGATCATCCCAGACATGATCGATATCGGTTTGGATGTGATTGAACTGCTCCAGCCCGACATCTTCGGCGTCGAGCAATTGGCAAAAGAGTTCGGCGGCGATATCTGCTTCTGCTGTTCAATCGATCACCAGCGAAAGGCTATCTCGGGAACCCGGCAGGAGATACGAGACTATGCAAAGCTCCTGGTCGAGAAGCTAGGAGCGTTCAAGGGCGGGTTTATTGCCTATATAGAGAATTATCCCTCGCTTGGTATGAGCGAACAAACCTACCAGTGGATATGTGAAGCATTCAGAGACGCTTCGGAGGGTCGAATTGGCTGAGAATAACAGCATATATAGAGAAAGATTTAACCTGACACTGCAGCACAAACCCGTCGACCGCTGTCCTATAGACCTCGGTGGCACGCCGCAGTCAACGATGGATAGTTGGGATTCAGTTAAGCTGCTGGCTGAGTACCTGGGATTTAACGGCGTGATGCCTGATGATTACGATAAGTTCGACCGCCGCATCCTGGAACACTGGGATATAGACTTCCGGCGGGTCGGTGTGCTGATACCGTTCAAAACTAAATATAACCAGGAAGTGTCCGATACCGAGTCCATTGATGAATATGGCATTCGGCGCGCTTTCACAGGATTATACTACGATATAGTAGCCAGCCCGCTCCAAAACGCCACCAGAGATGACATCATCGCCTATGAGTTTCCCACGCTTGACCAAATGCTCCCAGTACTCGACGACTGCGAGGCCCGGGCGAAGAAGCTCTACGAAGAGAGCCCCTATGTCATCGTAGGTGAGCACCCGGTGTTGGGCGTTTTAGAGCTTGCATGCTGGCTGTGTGGCTATGACACCCTGATGATGATGCTAGCCCTGGACCCCGACACAGTCCACCTGCTCTTCAGCAAAATACTGGAGTTCCAAAAGCGCACACTGCGAGCATACTACGAGAAAATCGGTCGCTATATTCACCTAACCACCAGCGGCGATGACTTCGGCACGCAAAAGAGCCTGTTCATGTCGCCGGGTATGTGGCGAGAGTTCGTAAAACCTTACATGGCCGAGCGAATCGCCTATACCGCGAAGTTCACCGATGCAGTCTACATGCACCATTCCTGCGGAGCAATCTATGATATCATTCCCGACCTCGCGGAGATAGGTGTCCGCATCCTGAACCCCATCCAGCCCGCCGCCGAAGGAATGGCCCCGGAGAGGCTAAAATCCAACTACGGTGACAAAATCACCTTCCACGGTGGACTAGACACCCAAGACGTACTCCCTGCCGGTGATCCTGTAGAAATCGAAGGCGCTGTAGAGCATCTGCTTGGAGTTATGCACCCGTGGAAAGACGGAGGGTATATATTCGCCTCCGCCCATAATTTGCAAGTCGATGTGTCTTCTAAATCAATCGCACTGATGTACGATAGTGTTGCAAAGAAAGCGGGCTCCCTGAATCGCTGAGGCACTGAAAGAATATGAAAACGCTGAATGAGGAAGCGCATGTGCTTAACGTTAGTCATTCAGCGTTTCATTTTATTCATCCCTTCAGCGATTCAAAGGTGACAACCATCAGCCCAAGGCAGCTCCTAACCCTGGCTCTTCTTCAGCCACCCCTTGTATGTGTTCAGGTCGAATGGCGGATAACCAGCTAGATAGTGATTTGTTGCGCGGCCCAGCGAGTCGGTCCACTCGATCTGAATGAACCTCTGTTTGGAGTTCGAGAACGGGATGCTGCCGAGTGGCGTTACTGCATCCGCCTTGGCTGTGGTGTTCCCCTGTAGAAGCACCTCGCCGGAGTCGATATCGCGAAGGGTGAACTCCATCTCCATATCATTCCTGGTGTCGTTGCATGCGACCACGTCCTGACGCCAGCTCTGTGGCTCTCGCAGGGCAATTAGCAGGGGGCGCTGGGACCGTTTTATGTAGTCGTAAGCCAGCTTCTTATCGAAGTAATAGCCCACGACGGCGTCGGAGAACTGTGGCCATCCATCCATGATGTTCCACCAGATGAGCCCAGTCTTGCGCCACTTGCCCGTGCGGAACATCTCGACGAAGAACTTCTTTGCTTCGGCTTGCGATACCTGGCTTGCTAAGGAATAATCATCAAGGTTATCCGGCACCACCCCAAATAGCTCACGCACCTGCTTTTCCATCAGTTCCACTCGATAGCCGAAGTTGTTGACGCCGGGCACGGGGTCGGTGCAGTGGAGCGTCCATTCATCGTTGTTTTTGTAAGGCCATACTTTCTCTGGTGAAATGAACTTGCGGATAGACTCCGGCGAGGGGCAGCCGTGATAGCCTATCTCACTGGCGAAGTGGCAGACCACGTTCTTGTAGTAGTCTCCCTTGTAATAGTCCCTCGGCCCCCACGGGTGGTTCTCCGGGACGAACTCCCACCCGGCCTCAAACGCCTCTTCATCGATATATGGCGAACTGGGGATGTAGGGGATGGTCCAATCCTCGTCTGAAAGGACAGCAGGGAGCACCTTGCGGGTCAGCACATTCTTGTTCGGATCTCTGTGCTCATTGCCCGCCAATGCTGCATCGATCTCGTTGTCACCAGCCCACAGTGCCAGGCACGCATGCTGCCGAAGCCTGCGGACTACCGCTCTCGCCTCGCGTTCTATAACACGCTGATGATCCAGGTCTTGCGGAGGGATGCGGCAGGCCATTGCGAAGTCCTGCCAAATGAGTATCCCCTTACGGTCGCAGATTTCGAAGAAGAGATCATTCTCATAGACGTTACCGCCCCAGCACCGGATCATATTGCACCCGATGTCTTCCACCATATCAAGGATCTGCGGAATACGTTCGACATCTCGCGAGTGATACGCGTCCGCCGGAACCCAATTGGTACCGAGTACAAACAGCTTTTCACCATTGATCTTGAAGCAGAACTCACCGTTGCCGTATTGGTCAGTTAAGCTCGTGCGTGATAACTCGACTTTCTTTATGCCGTGTGTGAATGTGAGGCTGTCGATCTGCTTCCCATTCTTGTATAATCGCACGGTCACGTCATACAGGTTCTGCTCACCGCGCCCACGAGGCCACCACAGCTTCGGATTGCTCAAACTGATCTGGATGCGTCCGCCAATTACGCCGGTCGGCTTTCTGGACGAGAACTTCGAGTCGCCGCACACACCCTCGACTTCCACTTCGTAAATATCATCAGGACCATCACTGATCTTGGTTACATAATGCAGCCTCATGAATGCCGAGCTGTGGTCGGGAGCTATGTTCGCGGTCTCAAGGAATGCAGATTCCAGCCGTTCCTTTGGCCTGAATCTGATCTCGGCAGGCCGCCAGATTCCCGCAGACACCGCGCGAGGCATTATATCCCAGCCATACATGTGTGGGGCCTTGCGGACGTATAGTGCCTCAGCGAAATCACCGAGGGCAGCGACGTAGGGCGGGTAGTCGAACTTTTTTGCTTCTTCAACTGCCGGGCGGATGTGCACCAGCAGCTCATTGTCTTCTTTGAGCAGATTGTTCACATCAAAAATGTGCTCGATCAGCATATTGTCGGTGCCACCGATCAGCTTGCCGTTCAAGTATATATCAGCAAAGCAATCGAGGCCATGGAATACAAGCTCCGCATCAAATCCCGGCCGGTCTGCTCCCTTGAAACGGGTTGCGTACCACACATGTGACTTCTCAAATCGTGCCAGGTGGGCGATATTCATCCCGTAGAACGGATCGCCGACGATACCGTTGGCATGCAGGTCCAGCTCAAGGTTGCCGGGCACGCTGCAGGGGTAGGTCTTGTAGCCTGCTGATTCCAGCTCAGCGGCTGATGCGAATGGGCGTGTCTCATTTCCTTCACTGTAGGCGAACGACCACTTGCCGCTCAGGTCTATGGCGGGTTGTCCTTTTCTAAAGTCCATTGCTTTGTGTTACCTCATGCGATGGTTGTTAAGTAGTTTCCGTTGCTTGATGCGAACTAACTTTTAATCGCGAAAGCGCGAAAGGGCGAAAACACGAAATGGGGCGAAGAGACAACTGGTGTTGCTTCGGATTGCGAAGCTGCCGAAGCCACCGGACGCACAACGTGATCTGACATAGCCATCCCGGCTCTCTGCCCTCTGCTCTCAGCTTACAGTAATTAACGGACATTACTTAGTGCTGAAAATACAATAGATGCATTCAATGGTAGGCAATAAAACTCCTCTTATCATGCTCAAGTGACTGATACAATATTTTAGAAGCCGGTCGTGGCTTTGTAGTATGGGCTGGAGCGTATTTTTATCGGCAATTAATCTCATTTTATGGGTTGACTCATCCATTATATGGGGTTACGATGGATGTGTAATATGAATTGTATCACTCAGTGCTCAACACAATAAGCTGTATAACAAAAGTGTACTAGACAAAAGGAGTAGGCTCGATGAACAAGCAAGTGATCTCACTGAATGGCGGCTGGAACGTCACTGGAATCGACCCAGCCCAGAAACCAGCCATAGACATCAAAGCCACCGTGCCAGGACACATTCATGTCGATTTGCTCAAGGCCGGCAAGATTCCCGACCCATTCTGGCGCGATCAGGCCGAACAGTGCCAGTGGGTCGAAGATTGGGATTGGGTCTACTCCAGGGAATTTACGGTCGATAAAGACTTCAACCGAGAATGGGCTGTCCTTGAGTTCCAGGGGTTGGACACCTATGGTGAGATCAAACTTAATGGCCAGGTAATCGGCCAGACGACGAACATGCACCTGCCTTATCGGTATGAAGTTGGTAAGATTCTCAAGCCGGGACGCAACCAGATCGAAGTCCACTTCTCTCCATACAAGAGGATGATAGCTGGTAAGCCGCTGGACTGCTATCCTGCCGCATTCTTCATTTCTGACAGGGTCCACGTCCGCAGGATGCAGTGCACGTTCTACTGGGACTGGGTGCACAGATTCGTGAGCGCAGGTATATGGAGATCAGTGAACCTCTACTCCTATGACACCGCTCGTGTCAGCGACTTGTTCGTCTACACCCACGCCATCGACCGGACCAGTGCAGCGCTGAAGATGGATATCGAAGTAGAAAAGAAAACCGAAGAAGCATTGAGTGCTGATATCCAGATACTCGGACCTCAGGGTGAGCTTGTATGGAAAGGACGGACACCCATCGTTCGTGAAATGACCCGGATTTCGGTAGATGTACCCGATCCCAAGTTGTGGTGGCCGGTCGGAAGCGGTGATCAACCCCTCTACACATGCAAAGTAGCCCTCAACACTGCCGGTGGAGATTGCCTGGATACACGTGAGACTACATTCGGAATCCGCACTGTCCGCGTTGAGCGGCTTGAGGATCAGCCGGGCACACCGGAGTGGCAGCGGAGTGAGGACTTGCGCAAGAATGACTGGCCAGGTGCGGACAAGAGGAACACCGACTGCCCCGGCAGCGGCTTCACCCTAATTGTCAACGGCGAGCGCATTATGTGCAAGGGCGGCAACTGGGTGCCCGCGGACCCGTTCCCATCACGAATCACCCCGGAGCACTACGACAGGCTGATCAAGCTGGCGAGTGACGGCAACATCAATTTGCTTCGTTGTTGGGGAGGTGGAATCTACGAGCCTCAGGAGTTCTGGGATGCGTGTAATCGCTATGGTGTGATGATCTCGCAGGACTTCCAAATGGCCTGTGCGCGTTACCCTGAAGATATGCCGGAGTTCATGGATGAGATGCGGAAAGAAATTCCGGCAATGGTTCGCAAGCTGCGAAACAACCCCAGCCTCGTCTGGTGGACCGGTGACAATGAAAACGGCATGCACGACGACTTCGATAATTGCGCGTATCCCGGCAGGAAGATTGCCGATGAGATATGTGAGCCGGTCATTCGCGAACTCGACCCCTCGCGCCCGTTCATGCCTACAAGTCCCTACGGTGGCCGCCCTAACACCAGTCTTACCATAGGTGACTGCCATTTCACCGCGTTCTGGGACGAGGATTGGAAGTTCATCACAGATGCGGGCATGACAAACTATCGCGACCGGGTCAAGACCGTTGGGCGATTTATGAGTGAGTCGGCTATATGTGGCGCGCCTCCGATGCGGTCGCTGTTGAAATTTATGACCCCGGAAGATATCGCTGATCCCAGCGCCGCTATGTGGGATTATCATACGAAAGATAATCCGCACAAGCCGGATTATATCAAGTACACCCTCCACGGGCTGCTCAGATGCCTTTCAGACTCGCTGCTTGGGCCTACTGATGATATCGAAGCTAAAGTCAAACGAATGGGATATGCCCAGTACGAATGGATTCGGATTGCAGTCGAGTCTGCGCGAAGGAGCAAGTGGTATTGCAGTGGCATTCAATTCTGGATGTATAACGACTGCTGGCCAGCCAGTGGTTGGAGCATGGTGGATTATTACGGCTTCCCGAAAGCAGGCTATTACGCAATCAAGCGCGCCTCCAAGCCGGTCATTGCATCTATCGAGAATACCGAGAATGGGTATCGAATCTGGGTGTGTAATGATTCCCTGAAGCCTGTTTCGGGAGAATTGAGCATCCGGGTGCAGCCATGGCAGGGCAAGGCGAGTTGGGAGAAGAAGTGCACGTTTAGCGCCGAGATCAACACATCATCGCCAGTGCTTGAACTATCTAACAGTGACTTCAATGGAAAGCTGGACTTGAACTCGGTTTTGGTATGTGACCTAACATGTGACGCAGGCACAGACCGCGCGTTCTATTATGTCGGTATGCCATATCAGATGAACCCGCCTGCAGCCAAACTCCAGGTAAATCGTGAGGACGGCAGCGGTTCAGGCAAGATCACTATTTCCAGCGACACCTACGGCCGGGTGGTAACACTTGACGCAGACCTCGACTTCTCGGACAACTATTTTGAGCTGCTTCCGGGCGAGAAAAAGGTCGTCACTTGGTCCGACCCGTTGGGGTCGAAAGAATCACCGGAGATAGGCGTCAGTTGCTGGAACGCTGAAGGATAATCAGAACAATTAGCCGAAGCCGTGCTACAGATCACACTGTGGCACGGCTTCGTTATGTGTGGGCATTGAGTCAGTTCTTGACACAGAACCATTTCAGCCGTAATCTGTATCAGTATCTACCATAGCCCGTCTTACTGGTCTGAACAGTGCGGGATACGCAAAGGATGGCACAATTGGTTAGCGCCGCGATGCTGATGGTTGCCCTCGTGCTCGCGCCGGTAATTGGAGGCGGGTTCGGAGAGCTGACCAACACGATTCTGCAGATACTGGTCCTGGGCGGGGTCATCATCCACCTGCTCGTTCCCAGACACGATGGCGGTAAATGGGCGCGCATCCCCGGGCTCATTCCTCTTGCCGCGTTCTTCTTCATAGTTTTACTCTCGGCATTCTTCACTGAGTCGATTTACCCGACCTTGAACCAGGTGCTGTTCATTGCCGCGTGCCTCGGTGCTTATGCTCTGGCGGCGTCGCTTGGTAAAGACTCGCGTACCGCTGCGGCGATGGTGACCGGTGCAGTGCTCTCCGCGCTGGCGATATGCGTGATCAGCATCAGGCAATATGCCATCAGCACGGGTGGGGGAGCCAAGTTCTGGGAAGCCTTGCTCAGCACAGGCGAGCACATGCGGCTTTTCGGCTCGTTCGTTAACCCCGGTTTCTTCGCGGGATTCCTTGTATTGATACTGCCACTTACCCTTGGCGTGTATATGGTGACGCGGCGGACGCTCCTCGCGGTGCTCGTGGGTATGGCGTTTGTCACTGAAATTTTGGCCCTGATGCTCACCGGCACAAAGTTCGGCATAGTGGCAGGCGTGGTGGCTCTGCTGGTGTTCTTCATGCTGGCGATTGTGACGAGGTCGATGAGGCGCTCGAGGTTTACCCGGCTGCTGGCGCTGGCGGTAGTTTTGCTGCCGCTTATGATATTGTTCTCAGGTCCGGTTCGTTCAAGGATAACTGCGGCAGAGACAGGCGGCACACAGGTCCACTCCACGGTCTTCAGAGTCTATACATGGCGCGCTACAGCGGATATGATAAAGCATAACCTCTGGCTGGGGGTGGGGCCGGGAGTTTACAGCACAGCTTATCCACGCTACACAATCGCGGGGCCTACCAAGTATGCACATCAGTCCTACCTGCAGGTTGCGGCAGAGAGCGGCGTATTCGCGCTAGGAGCTTTGCTTTTAGGTCTGGTGGCGCTGGCATGGAGGTCTTTACGGGCTATATGGAAAGGCCAGGTTGAGGTTGCTGACCGGCCCAGCAAGTCGTCCGAGAACCAATCCAACATATCGTGGACGGATTTCGTGCCGTTCAGCGGGTGGCGGCTTGTTAACTGTGCGATATTCGGCTCGCTGACAGGCTCGGCGGTCAGGAGCCTGGTTGATTCGGACTGGTATGTAATAGGTATTGCGCTGCCGTTCTGGGCGCTCGCCGGGGTGCTGATGGCTCAGTCAGGAGCAGCCAGTGAGAATATAAACATATCCAAACGGGCCAGAAACGGAATTGCGGCAGTGTGCGGAGTGCTGGTCCTGCTTGGTTTATCATTTGGTCTGGGTGACTTACTCGCACCCGATGATATCCATCCCAACGGGTCCACGGAGGAAATCCTTGCAAGCTACCAGCTCGCAAGTCAAATTTCCCCGCTTAATCCCGATTATCATCGTAAGATGGCTGGTTATCTATCGGCTACGGACACAGACAGTCACGCAGGTGTAAGTGAGATTAACAAAGCGATTCGACTGGACCCGGCAAACGCTGCCAACTACCAAACCCGCGCGCTCATGGCAGTTCATTGGGGAGATTTCAAAACAGCGGTCAAATACTTCCTCCTCGCTCATAAGTATAATCCGAACAACACGCAGACTCTCTACCAACTGGCATTGGCACAGCAGAGCATGGGGAATGAAAAAGGCTACGAATCCACGCTCCATAAGTTGCTGAACATAGAAAACAGCGAGTATGAGCAGATCAAAGGTGCACCTGAAATGGTAGACACTACATTTGCTCGTGCTCACGCGTATTTCGGCAGCAAAGACCTGGCGAAGAAAGACTACCAGGGCGCGATATCCGAGTTCGCCGCAGTAGTCGAGCGTCTGGAACGATGGCGATCGAACAAGCAGATATTGGCAGTTTCAAAATTCTCAGGCATGTTGAGCAGCGAAGAGGAAACCGAACTCATTCAACTCCTCCGCGATAGCTATTCCAGCCTGTCCCAAGCCTACACCACCACCGGTAACAAACGCTGTGCAGATGAGTATGAGAAGAAGGCTGAAAAGGTGGATGTGGATTAGTATGGGGCAGGGAATCTAGTCAATGAAAAAGTATGATGTAGCGATTATTGGGGCTGGTCCTGCTGGAATAATGGCGTCTATCATTGCTTCACGAAATGGAAAGCGTGTTGTTTTGATAGAGAAGAATCATCAAGTTGGCAGGAAGCTTTTATCCACCGGTAATGGACGCTGTAATCTGACCAATAGAAATATCACCATGGATCGGTATCATGGCGCTACCCCGGCGTTTATCGAGACCGTAATCAGCCAATTCGACCAATACGCGACTATGGAGTTCTTTCAGAATTTAGGGCTGGTTCTGAAAGAAGAAGATAACGGCAGGATCTTTCCACGGACTAACCAGGCTTCCAGCGTTGTTGAAATTCTGCAACAAAGCCTCTCCCGCAGCAATGTTGACGTTCTATTAGAGTCGCAAGTCACGGGAATCGAGAGATCAGCCGCATGGAAAATATCCCTGGCCAATGGCAGGCAGGTTGTATCCGATCAATTAATAATAGCGACAGGTGGAAGGGCTGCCCATCAACTGGGTTCTACCGGCGACGGATTGTATTGGTCAAAGAAGCTGGGGCACTCACTTACCGCGATTTATGCGGCTCTCGTCCCTATCGAGACCGTTGAGCAGTGGCCCAAGGATATTCAGGGTGTAAAAGTTGATGCCCGTGTTTGGGCAACGAGCAATAACAAAAAGATCAGCGAAGGTGCCGGGGATCTTTTGTTTACCAGCTATGGAGTCTCAGGTCCTGCCGTTATGGCTCAAGCCGGGAATATCGCTCCCCTGCTCAAAACATCCCAGGTAGTGCTTCATATCGATTTATTTCCAGACATGACGGAAGGACAGTTGGACCAAATAGTTCTGCACATCCTGCAGAACAGCGGTAAAACTACAGTTAAAGACTCTTTGGTTGGGCTTTTACCCAACAGCATGATCACACTCATTCTCAAATTCTCAGGCATTGGCGAGCTCAAGCAAGCCGGGGCAATCCCGGAGCGTAAGCGGCTGGATATTGTTAGAATTCTAAAAGATATAACTCTGACTGTCTCAAAGCTGCGTCCGCTTAAAGAAGCTCAGGTCACATCAGGCGGACTCAATGCCGAAGAGATCAATGCTCGATCTCTGCAGTCAAAAATAGTAAAAGGTTTATACTTCGCCGGTGAAATCATTGATGTTGATGGTGACTCCGGGGGATTTAACTTGCAATGGGCCTGGTCCAGCGGGTATGTTGCAGGTATGCTCGCCAAGTAACTGCGGGGGTGTCAATTGGCTAGATTTGTTCAGTGCGTGCCTAACTTTAGTGAGGGGCGGCGGCCGGAAGTCGTCGAGAAGATCGTGGAGGCCATTGCATCCGCGTCAGTAGTCAAGGTTGTAGACTATTCCATGGACTTGGATCACAATCGCTGTGTGGTCACGTTCATTGGGGAGCCTGATGACGTTAGAGTGTCGATGCTTGCCGGAGCACGAGTTGCTGTTGAACTCATAGATATGAACCTCCACGAGGGTGGTCACCCACGCATAGGCGCGGTGGATGTGGTGCCGGTGGTACCGCTGCAGGACATCACAATGGATGAAACTGTCGCGCTTGCGCACAATATAGGCGGGGATATAGCTGATCAGCTCAAGGTACCTGTGTATTTTTACGAAGAATGCGCTCTGAGGGGCCATTGTGTGAACCTGGCTAATATCCGCAGGGGTGGATATGAGTCGCTGAGGGACACAGGGTTGGTAGGTGATCGTGAGCCCGATTTGGGTCCTCGCGAACTCCATCCCACAGCCGGAGCCACGGTGGTAGGCGCACGTGGGCCATTGATTGCGTATAATATCAACCTTGCTACCAACAATATCCACGTTGCGCGGAAGATTGCCGCTGAGATCAGGCGGTTGAGAGACTCTGGAGAAGGAATGCCTGGGGTGAAGGCGATAGGTGTTTACCTGCGCTCACGAGGCATAGCTCAAGTTTCTATGAATATCACCCGGCCGGATCTCATTAACATATACGATGTATATTCATTCGTGGAGCGTGAGGCGAAAGCTCTTGGTGTGGATGTGCTGGAGTCTGAGCTGATAGGGGCTATGCGTGAAGAGGCGATTGTGAACGCCGTGAGGTCCGCGATGAAGTTCCGGGACCTCACGGAAAAGCGCATACTCGATTATTGGATGCGTTGATATGTAGCCTGCATCAGGCTAGCATAAAGGTTCAAGTATCTCTATCGCCCTTTTAATGTCTTTGATCTGCTGATCACCGCTGATCTCGCGCTCTATTGTCAGTGCGCCGCTGTAGCCGAATGACTTGAGCTTAGGCACTAACATTTGGAAGTTTACTCGTCCCTCGCCGAGTGGCTTTTCGACGCCCAGCTCTCTTGGAGTAGTCGGATATTCGCCATCTTTTGCGTGCACACCCTTCACGTACGGGCCGAGGATGTCCAACGCGTCCACGGGGTTCGCCTTGCCGTACATCAGCAGGTTGGCAGGGTCCAGGTTAACGCCGAGGTTGCCGGTGCCAATGTCGGTTATCGCTCTGAGGAGTGTAGTGGGCGTCTCCTGACCGGTTTCAAAGCAGAAGTATATACCAAGCTCGCTGCATCGCTTGGCAACAGTGGTCAGGGCCTCTATTGTGCCTGCATATAGCGGGTCCTTGGGATTTTCGGGGATGAAACCGGCGTGGGTGGTGATGGAAGATATGCCCAGCCGCGCTGCGAACTCCGCGCCTCCTATCAGCGCCGCCACTCGCATCTGCCTGTACTCCGGGGGCACCAGGCCGATAGTTGTCGGGCCACTGGCAAAGTTCCATTCTGCAGGGCCAGGATAACCGGTCCAAAGCGTGGTTATTTCGATATTAAATTCTTTTCGGGCTTTGTCCAGTGCAGCCGAGATATCAGGGGTATATCTTTCCGGTGACCAACAAGCCAGTTGCGTGCTGTCCAGACTGAGGTTTCTAACATTACCCATTTCGCTCGCTGGGTCATGCTCAAGCGAGGTCATGACGCCTATACTCAGTTTATTTGCCATTACGATTCTATCTCCCAGGGAGTTTATATGCACCCGGGTTAATACTGCAGGTGTAATAACGGGGTACATTTCGTGAGTTCCGCATGTTCAAATGAATTCCTCCTGCGGGAACAGGCAGGCAGCCGAATGTGGTAGATATATCCAGAGGAATAAGATAATGGAGCAATTTGTCGTCTCAAGAGTAATCGCAATTATAATCATAATGGGGCTGTTATGGATAGTTGCTTATGAGAATTTACGTATTCTCTGCCTGGCGATCCTCAGGCGAAAAATGAGCCTGTCAACAAAGATATTATGGCCATCTCTTGCAGCGTTAGTGGTTATTTGTGCTTTGGACTCGGTTTATATAGAGCCGAACTGGGTGCAAGTTACTCATCATACTATACAGACCTACAAACTCCCGGCAGGTAGCCGAGTACGTGTGGTACAGCTCTCAGATCTTCATGTTATGGACCATGGCGCGCGGGAGACCAGAGTACTCCGCTTGACTCAAAAGCAGCAACCAGACATAATTGTCCTGACAGGTGATTATCTTAATGCTAGAACTCCTGCCGCGAGGGTTGTGCTATTGGGGCTTATCAGAAACCTGACCCGAATCGCTCCGGTATATGCTGTCGGAGGCAATTGGGAAGACTATCCTGATATGGAGGAGTTGGTTCGAGTCGGTGCTCATTATCAGATGGGTTGGACGGAGGTCACGGTCAAAGGAAACAAGTTTGCCCTGGGCGGGCAGTGGTGGGGCACAACATCGGTAGTGCCATATCCGCCTGATTATAAACCGCTGTTCAAGGTGTTATTGTGCCATACGCCGTGGTCGTTTTCTGATGCACAGCGAAAGGGAATAGACTTGATGCTGGTCGGTCATACCCACGGTGGGCAGGTGCGGCTACCGATATTCGGCACGCTAATGCCCATCCGTTCGCTGATTGACGAATACCAGGCTGGTTTTTATAAGAAAGGGCACTCGCTGCTCTATGTCAGCCGGGGCATAGGAACGGAGTCTATTGCACCAGTCAGATTCTGGTGCCGCCCCGAGGTGGCTGTGTTTGATATTATGGGAAAAGAAAATTAGGGGGATTAATGCTTCGAGCTTTCTGGACGTGGGACCCCGTGGCAAGCGGGACATATAATACATTTGATGAGCCATTCGCCTACGCGAACAACAAGTGGTTCTTTGATAAGAGCGTTTGGCAAAAGATGTTTCGCACGATGAATGGATGTGGGTTCAATGCCATTATCCTGGCGAACACGCACCCGTTCCCGTTTATGATAGATGTATCGGATTATCAGGGAGCGAAGGTGATTGAGGATGCCGCGCTGGCCGGTTATCAGCAGATGCACCACTGGGTATTTGAGACCGCTCTGGATTATGAGATCGCGCCTTATGTGCTTTTCTTCCCTGGCTATTACCCGGATACGCTATTGCAGGCCAATGGTATTGACCCCGGCAAGGGCACATTGCCTGATGGTTTGGGGATGGAATACATGCATCATTGCGTCCGGCGTTTGTTGGAGACCTATCCTGAACTGTCCGGTCTGATCGCTGATGCACATCGGATCGAACTGCTTCAGCAGGGTGTAGTTGATGCGCTGGATGCGGCGCGGCCGGATGCGGCGCTTTACCTGCGCAGCGGCGATGGTGACCCCGACAAGCTGATGGATTCAGTCAAGAGGCGTGCGGGGCGGCAGGTGCATTATCTGGTGAAGTACACTGGAGACCACCTTGTAGATTCGAACCCTGATCCATCGTTTACGAAATGGATAGACACAGCGGGTGCGCCGAATATTGCAGCCGATTTCAGGGTTTGCAACTTTGAGCCATGGACCAGTTTGTCTTTCGACACCACCGAGGGCATTGTACAAAATCTGGAAGATGTTGAGTGTGACGGCTTTGCACTGCAGCCGTTGTCACTTTATGACTGGCCAAAGGCATCAGACACGTTCTTCAAGTTCCAATGGCAGCGAGACTTGGTGTGGTATAGCATCTGGGGTGGCGCTAGCTTGGAAGAATTGCTGCACGAGGCTCAGCCAAAGTGGCTGCTGCGCAATAAGCGTGTGATTGAGGGCTTTTCAGCTGGGTCGCGGATTTTAGAGTTGTTGAGCCTGTATATTGCCGGGGACAAGCAGGACCGCTGGCGTCCGCAGTTTTGCTCGATAAGAGATGATGAGGGCGGCTTGGGTAGGCTTCTTTCCATAGAAGATATGCTGCATCTAGAAGATATGCCGGCATCGGACTGGTGGCAGGAAGTGACCTGCGATCAGGTAGTCCACATTAGCCAATATATCCAATCAGGTACCCCCGAGAACGCCTACGGACCTGAGGAGTTAATAGAGGAGTTGGCTGACCTTGCAGAACAGTCGATAACTGCCGGAGAGAAGGGAATGCGCAACAATTCCGGTGAAAGAGAGCTGCCGGGGCTGTCGCGCGATGCACTGTGTATGGGTTGGTTGGGTGAGTTCTATATTGAGAGGTTCAAGGCCGCCCTTGCACATGCCCGGGGTGATAATACCGAAGCGTTGGATCACATGGCACGGGCGCTTGGCAAGTACCAGGAGATCGCGGACCTCGATTCGTCCCACCGTACCGAATTCAGAGTCGTCACCGATCGTTCAGTCATCGTAGGAGACTGGTCAGCCACGGTTTCTGCGCTTCAAGCTGAGTATGATGATGCGGTAAACGGCGAGTTTAGATCGGGTTATAAGATATAAGTCGATTATCCTGCTAGAGCCGCTCGCTTTATCTACCTTGCGGGCCTGGTGTATAATTGTGACTGACCAACTTACCTACGGCGGACTATGATCAGGAAATCTCCCCAATCTAAAGCTGGGAAATTCCAGGACTTTCCATTGGCTACTTTGGGCATTATTGCCGCCAATGTGGTCCTGACTGTTGTGCTGCGCCACGGGTTCGATAACGCTGCGCGTGACTATGGTATAATCCCCTCGCAGTTCCGCATGGGCAGGCTGATCACGTCTGCGTTTATTCACGATGGCTTTCTCCATCTTTCGATGAACATGATCCTGCTCTATATATTCGGCAGCAGGCTGGAGCGGACAGTGGGAAAGCTGGAGTTCGGCCTGTTCTACATAGGTGCATGTTTTGCGTCTTCGCTCACGCATATCGCCATCGTGTTTGCATCTCTGCCGCCGTATTATGCCACACGCGCGGTGGTAGGCGCATCGGGCGCGGTAGCTGGGGTTATGGGCCTTTATGCAGTCCGGTTCCACAGAAAGATGTTCAGGGTCGGCGGTGTGGAAGTGTCAGCGCTATTCTTGATAATCATCTGGCTTGTGCTTCAGCTCATAATGGGTGTAATTGCTCTTTACGCAGATGATTTCCTCGGCCTGCGGCTCAGGCACGTCGCCTATTGGAGCCACCTCGGAGGCTTCGCTTTTGGGATTATTACTGCCCTCATCGCCAATATGGCCTTGCAGGGAGAGCGTGAGTATCTTACCAGCGAAAGCCGCCGCAACGAGAATGAGGGCAATCTCCTCGGTGCCGCACAAAACTACGAGACTCTTATCAAATACGATCCCGATAACGCTTCCGCCCACGCAAATCTTGCCAGACTCTGGGCGATGATGGATGAAGAGACGCAGTCGCTGCCCTATTATCGCAACGCAATAAAGCTCTACACCAGCCAGGGTAAAGAAGATGAAGCGCTGGCGGTTAATGAAGACATGAAGCGTCGCTGGCCTCATGCGAGGTTAAGCACCGCCAGAAGATTCAGACTGGCAAGCTACATGGCTGAAGTGGGCAAGTATGAGCGGGCGATTCAAACATTTCGTGATATAGCAGACCGTGATCCGCAGTCTCCCGAAGCGCAGATGTCGCTGATCAAGATAGGCCACCTGCAACTGAGCACGCTGGCTGACCCATCCGCGTCTATCGCCACTATAAACTCTTTCCTCACCCGCTATCCAAAGAGTGAATGGCGCAAGCTAGCCGAAGAGATGCTCGAGCGAGCAAAAGATGTGGCGTTCCAACAAAGCGTGCTTTTCCCTGCCGGTGATCTGTAGGGAGAGGTGCTGGGTGCCGGAATGGAACACCTAAGGTTCGGGCAGATCTCTGATCTGGCCCGCATTGACCAAGTGGCATCTCTGATGCCATAACGTATGTTCATAAGTAAGACGTGGTGGGATCAGAGATCCCATTTTGCCTCTTTCGGCGCAGATCAGAGATCTGCCCGAACTATAGATTTTCCTTTCTTAACTTTTTGACCTTCTAACCATCCCTTCCCTTTTCGTGCTTTCGCTCTTTCGCGTTTTCGCGATTAAAAGCCTCTCGTATGCGCTGAGTGAACGGTGTTGTAGTCAATCAGCGCGATGGCACTCCTCGCGGGGGTAAAACGTAGTACATTATGTGAGAATTCATACTACGGGAGCCATCGGAGGCTGACATGGTAGAGAAAATTAAGAAGACAGATAAGGAGTGGCGCGAACAGCTCACTCCTGAGCAATATAGAATAACGCGAGAGAAAGGCACTGAGCCGGCATTTACTGGTAAGCTCCTGCACGAGGAGCGCGAGGGAACATTCAAGTGCGTGTGCTGTGGCCAGCCCCTGTTCAAATCAGAGGATAAGTTCGATTCCGGGAGCGGGTGGCCCAGTTTTATACGGCCTGTTGATGAGGAAAACGTCGATGCTGAGAGTGATACTACCCACGGCATGATCCGTACAGAAGTGCTTTGCAGCCGGTGTGAGGCTCACCTTGGGCACGTATTCGAAGATGGACCGGAGCCTACGGGTATGAGATACTGCATAGACTCCGAAGCACTGGAATTCGAGCCTGAAAAATCAGACAAAGAAGAATAGACCGGGCGGGGCAAGTCCCCGCCCGTGTCATATCAGTGGTGATCGTGGTCTTCGTGTCCATGCATATGGATATATGGTGACTTTACCCGCTTTAGTGACCGTAAATAAGCTGTGACGGCTTTAGCATCAGCCTCATTCAGTCTATATTGAGGCATTGGAGGATCAGCTCTGTGCCCGGTGGGGCCGATTCCGGTCATTATGAACTTCACCAGTTGTTTATCAGACCACTTGGCCAAAAGTCCGGCGGGGGTCAGATTTATGGCGATGGAAGCCCACTCAGGAACGCGTTTAGTGGGCTTGAAACTGATACGTGCCCCGGAAAGCCTGCGGGACTGATCTGGCTGTCTGTTAGAACGAACAGGGGTATGGCAGTCGGCGCACATGGCTACTCGGTTTACTATATAGCTTCCACGGCTCACAGCCGCCTTGTGTGTTTGGGAATCGGCAATCACAGCCAGGGTTATGAGCGCGATAATTGCTACAATGAGCAGAAGTGATGGTTTCATACGCATCCCTCCCCGTGAATCATTCTACTGCCCATGCTACCCAAAACATTCGACTGTGCTATAATCAACTGGATGTATTTACTATGTTGAAGAAGATCATATTTATCCTCTACATGCTGATTGCTGGGAGCGCTGTATTGGCTTCACAATTCGACTTCCCCGCCACCGAGGTCTACAGGATACGCATACATAATCAGGTCGGCGGGCTTGTTCAAGTGAGCCTGGACTTCGGCAATACCTATAGCACAGTCGGTCGTGTAAAGATTGCCGCTAACGCACGGATTACCGGGTTTGCGGCGTCGTCATATACCCCCGAGGGCACTGTGGCGGCAACCGCAGTGCATGGAATTCGCGTTAAGACCGGCCAGTCCGCTTCGGGGCTGGGCAAGGCACAGATCCCCCTGATATTCAGCATTACACCTGCCGAGTTTGCGGCTATTCCCCACGGGTTCGGTGGGCACATCGCCAGATCATCCGGCATCATCACAGACATCCACACCGGCCAATCCATATTCCGCTGCTTTTCTCCCTATGTTGGTAACCCGGTGTTTGTAGAACACGACCACAGCTTGCAGCCCGTCCCTGAGGACTATATACCGATTGTGGGAGAAACCTTCGTCATAATCGTTAAGCGACCAAGCGTGATGCCACTGGGGATCGAGTTCGAAAATCACACCGGTGGCAGCGTGACAGTGAAGTATTCTGATGACAAGTCAGATATCATCGCCACGGTGGTGAGGCCCGTGAGCGCCGTAGGCAGGTATGACGCCACAACGTTCACCGGCGTCGGAGCGATCAATACAAACCATGGAGGCGTGCTCACAATCTCCACAGCCCCGGTGTGCCCAATCGGCACGCAAGAGGGTGGACCGGTAGAGACACGCGGCGGATTTATGGTGCAGCCTAATAAGCACGCGGCAGAGCAGAGGGAAACCAGCCCGCAGGTGATGGTAATCAAGCCTACTGAAACGTTCGGGCCAAGGCTGGAGGGGATGCCCCCGATGTATGGCGGCTATATCAACCTGATGTGGCTTCCTGATAAGCCCGAACTCTCATGCAGGGCTCAGGTGAAGATTGATGATGAAGACTGGGAGAATGTGCCGGAGATAGTGGGCAAGGTGAACGACGCATTTACGCCCACCTATTTGACGCAGTATTTCACCAAGCTCGGTAAGCCCAGGCAGGTACAAAAGGGGCTTACCGCTGTGCGCCTGCTCTTTCCACCATATGATGCGAAGCTGATGGAGGATCAACTGCGCTGCGAGTCAGCCGCCTACACTGCCGAAACTGCCAAATCGTCCATGAAAGCAGTGCGGGGCATAATTCCATTGCAACCTAAAAAGCCCAAACTGGAAGCCATTGTGAGCTTCTACATCGACAGCGCCCCAGTCTGCACTACCAGCACATATCCCTACAGATACGACTGGGACTCCACCCGTGTCCCCAATGGCTTCCACTCAATCCAAATCGAGACTATTACAGACTCCAATTCCGACCCACAAATAGAAGAAAGCAATATCCTAATTAAAAATTGATCGTTTCTATTTTCATTTCGCGCTTTCGCCCTTTCGCGCTGTCGCGATTAAGAGACGCTGAAGCTATCCTGGAGGCCAGCCGAGGTTGCGTCCACCGAGCAGGTGAAAATGGATGTGCCATACCGATTGCCCAGCACCCTCGTTGCAGTTAGCGACCACCCGGTAGCCATCATCTGCGATTCCACGCTCTGCGGCAATCTTGCCGGCAACCACCATTATATGGCCCACAAGGTTGGCATCTTCTCCATCTCTGATGTCAGAGATGCGAGCGATGTGCTTCTTCGGAATGACCAGAACGTGAACTGGAGCCTGTGGGTTCAGATCATCAAACGCGACGACGGTGTCGTCTTCGTAGACAAGTTTGCCGATCTCCTTATTCGCGATCTTGCAGAATATGCAATCTGTCAAATCATATCCTCCTTATGTCAGCGTTCCAAGGGCTCGACCATCCTGGTCCACCCCTGTGATAAGCACCTTTACTATGTTTTTCTTCAGCGATGAGTCGCCCGGGAGCACGACTTCCACGTAATTATCACCAAAGCCAGTGAAATGCTTATTAGTTGCTATGCCAATTGTTTCGGGACACCCTTGTCCCGAAACTTCGGATTCCACCAGCACGCTGAGTTCCTTCCCTACTTGAGAGGAAGCGAAGCGTGTTGTGGCTAGTTTTCCCAAATCAATCAGCTTATCAGCGCGGAGCTTCTTAACTCCTGCCTCAACCTGGTCCGGCATACTCGCGGCTCTAGTGCGTGGGCGAGGGGAGTAGCGAAAGACGTGAAGCCTTGAGAAATCCACAGACCTAATTAAGTTGCACGTATTCTCGAACTCTTCGTCCGTCTCACCCGGAAAGCCCACTATCACATCCGTAGTAATGCCTACGCCCTCTATCCGATCTCTTACCTTCGATATAATCGTGCGGTATTCCTCCGAGCGATACGGCCGACCCATACGCCCCAGCACGGCATCATCGCCACTTTGAAGTGGGATATGCAGGTGTCGGCACACCTTGGGGCTGCTCATTGCGTCCAGCAGTGCATCATCGACTTCCCACGGTTCAATGGAACTGAGCCTGATCCTTTCGATGCCGTCGATTTCTGCTGCACAACTAATCAACTCCGGCAGTCGAATCTCATCAGCATCATATGACCCCAGCCTGATTCCCGCGAGCACAATTTCTCTATATCCAAACCCCGCCAGCGCCCGCAACTCGTCCATTATACTCGCCATCGGACGTGAAGTCCTGCCCGTTCGAGCGTAGGGGATGACACAATACGCGCAGAACTGGTCGCAGCCGTCCTGCACTTTTACCACCGCTCGCGTGCGCATTCGGGGCTTGGGAGTTGTGGGGTGGGGGTCGGTGGGCGTGGAAGCTCCGAAATGTGCCCTAATTCTCTCGGGGATAAGCTCCTTTTCCCCATGAGGCACCACCAGATCAACGCCCTCAATAGCCTGCACCTGCGCCGGTTCCAGCGCGGCGTAGCATCCTGCCACCACAACAAACGCGTCCGGGTTAAGCCTGAGCGCCCGCCGGATTGCTGCGCGTGACTTGCCGTCAGCTACGGAAGTCACACTGCACGTGTTGATAATATAAGCATCCGCGCAGCCGCTAAACGGCACCGTCCTAAATCCCGCCGTCTCCAACGCCTCGCGCATCTTTTCTGTTTCGTATTGATTAACCTTGCATCCAAGGGTGTGATAAGCGATTGTTAACATTGCACCCCCATGGTACCAGGAGCAAGACCGAAGGTCAAACGGCGGGGCTGCGCCATAGGTCAAAAGTTCAGAAAGTCACAAGGTCATAAAGTTAGAAAGCCGAAGACGATTACACTATATATGACAAAGACATTCCAGTGCGTATTGCGATTTATCTTCTCCATACATTGAGCTTAAGCTCCTTGGCCTGCTCTGCGGTAATGTTTTCGATTTTGACAATATGCTGCTCGCCAGGCAATACATCGAAGTAATTATCCGATAGACGAGCTTCGGCAGGGAGATTACTTATAACTACATTACGTGCGAAAGCATCAGCCGAGATAAGGATCTCATGACAGGTATCTGAAGTCTGCTCACGGCCGACCAGCAGCTTGGGTTGTGGAAACTCCATCTCACTCCAGGGCCGCTGGAAGTAAATCCCGCGCGCTACAACCTCGCCACGCACCTGCAATATGGCTATCAGAC
This sequence comes from bacterium, assembly GCA_021373255.1. GTDB lineage: Bacteria > Armatimonadota > UBA5829 > UBA5829 > UBA5829 > UBA5829. Next base: position 5,561 of record JAJFTD010000021.1, on the reverse strand, counting down.
ACTGCCGCGCCGGGTCAGCGAACAGCTCACTAACAGGCTCACTTTCCCATATCCCCGCAGACGAATTGGCGCTGAGCTTTACAGGCGCTTCCTGGACGCCAAACCCACAGGCGCCAAAAGTCATAACCCCGATTTGGAGTATGCCGTCGATGTCGCGGATGCGCTCATCGCTGGTTACGTGCACCTGTACCCTGTCTCCTACGGGCTTGAATGATACGATAACAGGCTCGCATGCGCGCTTAGCGAAGTAATAGGCAGGTTTTGGCCGTGCGAAATAGTCAACTATACTCCACCCGATCCCCGGCCACGAATCATTCAGGCTCCAGAACAACGCCCCAGATGTCGCCCACTTCTCGCGGCGGTAGTGCTCGATCTGCGCACGGATGAATTCGCCCTGCAATATACCCGCGTATGCCGTGAACTGCTCCATGTTGTCCCACTCACCCATCATCCGGTGGGTCAACTCGTCCACTATATTTCGATCTACATTCCCTCCGCTTGTGTGGCGCAGCCAAGTCTCACTGCCGGTGGCGGATAGGCTTTCCTCAGGTATGAACTCACGCAGACTGGGCAGCTCGGGCGGCCCCTGTGCGAAGAAGTCGCTGACAAACAGCCCATTTTGTTCCTCGACATACTGCCGCCACAGGGTGTAGTCTTCATCAAAAGCCCTGAACCATGAGTTGCATTCATCTACAGGACATGGGCTGGAGGCTCTGTAAGGACGGGTGCGGTCCAGCCCACGCAACACATTTGGAATCAACTCAGTGTAAAGCCAATCATTTTGCGCGGGTTGCGATAGGTCGGCATCGCATTCCCTTCCGCCGCACCAGACCACTATTGATGGGTGGCTCCGAAGCTGCTTTATCGCTACTCGCACCTCGTCAGTCACATTCTTCTTGAAGCCTGGATCATCAGCATAGGTTCCACCTGTGAACATGAAATCCTGCCACACCATTACGCCCATCTCATCGCAGGCTCGGTAGAACTCGGGGTCTTCGTAGATGCCACCACCCCACACTCGAAGCATGTTGATGTTAGCGTCTTTTGCCTGCTTTACCAGGTCATGACAACGCTCAGGGGTGACGTTGCACGGGAACACATCCGCCGGCAGCCAGTTTGCGCCTTTGCAGAACACCTTTTCCTCATTCACCACAAGCGCAAGTGTCGGCTCACCGTCATCGCCATGCTCAAGGAAGTGCACATCGCGCACCCCGAACCTGGTCTCAGCTACATCCTGGACTTCACCCTCGGCGGATAGACCGACCATGCACCCGTACAGGTTCTGCTCACCCATCTCATTGGGCCACCAAAGCTCAGGCTCCTCAATGCGGACTACCGCTTCAATTACCCCTCCAAATGGCGAGATCCAGTCAACCACCTCGATTTTCTCGCGGTTCTCACCTTTAGTCACCACTACGGACGCTGCCACCTGCTGGTCATCATCGGTATGGTTCTCAACTTCTATGAAAACCCAAGCATTGGCCCACGCGCCTTCGATTTCGGGCTCAATGTGGATATCCGAGATAGAAACAAGATCGTGTGACACCAGTCGGACCTCGCGCCATATTCCCGCTCCCACAAGCCTGGGGCTGAAATCATCACCAAACGCGGTCTGCATTTTTCTAAGGCAGGTGGGGTCGGACTTTGCCGCCGGAGCAAAACGTACTGCCACTGTGTTCCTGCCAACCCGGATGTAGTCGCTAACATCGAACCGGTGCGAAATGAACATATTCTCCGCTCGGCCGACCTCTTCGCCATTCAAGAAAACAGTTGCCAGCGTATCCAGCCCATCAAATTCAATAAACGTCTGCCGAATAAGAAAATCCTCATCAACTTCAAACGACCGCTTATACCACCACTCCTTATCCTCGACCCACTGTGCCTCATCAGCATTCGTGCCGTAGAAGGGATCGGGGATAAGACCTGAGCGGAGTAAGTCCACATGCACCTCTCCGGGCACCTGGGCCATAATCGGCTGCGCCCCCTCGGGGACCAAAGCATCCGGCCGCGACCAGTCCGCCCCCGGCTGTGCACCGACAAGCTGCCAGGAACCGTTAAGTGACAAAGTATTCTTCATATCTAACCTCTCAGGGAGTAATCACGGAAGTCTTTACCCACGAAGTATAACAGGATACGGCTGGCTGGTTCAAGAGACGAAGGGATTTAATCGCGACAACACGAAAGGGCGAAAATGCGAAATAGGACAAGGAGATAACGTGCGTTGCTTCGGACCGCGAAGCGTAGCGGAGCTGCCGAAGCCGCCCCTTGGGCGACAGTAGTTCTGAAAGAACTGCGAGAGCCGGACGTACAATGTGAACGGAACCAACCAACGCATAACGCATAACGCGCCAACGCACAACGGTAGCCATCAAACCCATCCGAGTAGATGAAACGCCCACAGCATGCCTACGCCGATTGCCGTGGTGATAATGGTAACTGGCACCCCCACGCGGAAAAAGTCCCAGAATGACAGCGGTGATTTACTCTGCGAGCGTTGGGCTACTATCACGTTTGCCACGCTTCCGAAGAGTGTCAAATTTCCCGCAAGCGTGCTTGTGAGTGACAGTATCAGCCAGAAAAATTTGGGGTCACTTACTTTGTCGATCCAATGGCTGGCAATGAGGACGAACGGTACGTTGGAAAAAATATTGCTGCCAATTACTGTCGTTGCGCTCCATCTGACTATATTTCCTAGTCCGGAGTGAGTTCCAAGCGCGTTGAGACAAGCCTCTAGAATCGTACGGTCAGCTTTTAGTAAGCCTTCCACGACAACGAACAACCCGGCGAAGAACAGCAGGAGCGACCAGTCTACCATCTCCAGAGTGAGTTTCGGTGGACGATTTACCCAAACGAGGAGCAGTGCGGCTGCAGCGACTGCCGCGAAATCCATCGGCGCTCCCAATATGATCGCAAAAATAAATGCAGCGAACATGATTAGGCTTCGGGTAGCCGGCTTGCGTTTTATTTCTATTTCTTTATCCGGCATGCATACGGCTTGCATATCAACGGCTGCCAGTTCCTTTCGGAACATAAAGGAGATTATGAGCCAGTCAACTACAAGGCAGACCAAACCTATGGGAAGCATCCTGAGAACAAATCCAGACCAGCTCCAGCCGGAGAGGTGGCCTATTATCATGTTCTGTGGGTTGCCGATAAGCGTCATTGCGCTGCCGATGTTCGAGCTGGTCGCTAGCGCGAGGAGAAACGGTGTAGCTGGTAGGCCTGCTTGTATCACCACTTCCAGCAGAATAGGCGTGCCCAACAGGCACACCGTATCGTTCAACATAAGTGCGGATGCTATCCCAGAGGCGAAGATAACTCCAGCCAGCAGCTTATGCGCCGATTGGCAGCGTCCCAGAGCCCTGTGTGCGAAGAATACTGGAGTCTTGCTTTGGATCAGCACTGACAGGAGGACCATCATTCCGAACAGGAGGGAGATAGTGCTGAGATCAATAGCCCTTGCCGCTTCCACACGAGTCAGGGACCCCGTCATTACCATCAAGACCGCTCCAAGCAGCGCCGCAGTCGGACGGTCGAGCTTACGAGGGCTATTCTCTCCCAAACAGATCAGTATGTACGTCAGAATGAAGACTAATGTGCCCAGATGCAATTAAACGGCCTTAAAACGAGGGATTTGCTTCAGCTCAACAGCACAAGCATAGCCAGTATAACACAGTAATGAATCAGCATACAGGGCAAATACTGGCTATCGATACATCAGTTATAACGCCGGACGAGTGGCAGTTGTCGCGTTCATCACCCAATGCCATAGCTGATCGCGCCCTAACCCTGTCTCCGCAGAGAATGCCATCGTGTCCTGGATATCGACACTCAAACTTTTTGCGACCTGCGTCAGCAATCCAGGGACTTTCCCTTTCGGCATCTTGTCTGCTTTGGTGCCAACGATCAAGTAATTGTGCCCATTGTCACGCAGCCATTCCGACATAGCATGATCGAGCGGCTGAGGCAGGTGGCGCAAATCAATGACCTGCATAACGCCGCGCAGCATCGGCCGCGTATTGAGGTATTGCTCAACAAGGTTCTGCCATTGAGCACGGCTCCCCTTGCTGGCAGCCGCAAAGCCATATCCCGGCATATCGACAAGGAAGAAAGGTTTCCCGTTCTTCCCCTCGGGGGTGATCAGGTAATAATTCAAGGTCTGGGTGCGCCCAGGTGTATTAGATGTCCTAGCCAGTCCCGCTTTGCCTACAAGAGTATTGATCATCGAAGACTTGCCCACGTTAGACCGCCCAGTCAGTGCGATTTCGGGCAAATTCTCACGAGGCAATTGATCGAGGCGAGCCACACTGGTGACAAATTCCGCAGTAATCCGCATAATGTTATCCACTCCTAGCTGGTGACATAAAACCAGCCGCTTTGCACCTACTCAGGAATTGTACAGTGCATAACTATTATAACTGATTTGTCGATACAATTACAAATCGGATACACATACTATTATCAGGAATGTTGTAATCGACTGCCGGCTGCATATCCTTTCATCGACCAAACCCCCATTGCTGTGCGTAACCACCGCTTGCCCGCCACCACCCCTATCTGGTATAGTCTCGTATAAAATGTGAGAACAGGAGACAGGCCTTGGAGAGAACTTTTATCATGGTTAAGCCGGACGGTGTGCGGCGTAAACTTGTTGGGGAGATAGTCCGCAGGATCGAAAGGCGAAACTTTTCTATCGTAGCAATGAAGATGCTTACTCCCAGCCGTGAACTTGCCGAGCAGCATTATGCTGTCCACAAGGGCAAGGAGTTTTATGAGGGGCTGCTGGAGTTCATAACCTCAGGCCCAGTGGTGGCTATGGTAGTTGAGGGTGATAATGCGATAAAGCTGATGCGCAATCTTATGGGTGCGACAAAACCCGAAGATGCAATGCCTGGGACAATCCGTGGTGACCTCACTATCAGCACCCGGGAGAATCTGGTGCATGGCTCAGACTCCGCTGATACCGCTGCTTGTGAGATTGTGCTGTGGTTCCCTGAGTTATGTTAACTTTAGACCCGCAATCGCCTGGTCTATGTCTTCAAAGCAGCGCAGTTCATCTTCTATGCGGGTTATATGCAGGATTTTTGTGAGCAGGCCGTGGCAGCCGACTAGCCCGAGTTTGTGCCCTGTGGCCTCTATGGCGTTCTTGGTAGATATTATGGCCGCGACGCCGGTGCTGTCGATGTAGTCGAGCAGGTGGACGTCCATTATCACATTGCGCCGGCGGCTAATGATTTTCTTCATATCGGATATGAACGCCGGCGCTGATGACGCGTCTAGTTCCCCGCACAAGCACACTGTGGAAAGCTCGTGCTCGTCTAAGTCACTCGCCCAAGTGGTGAAGATTTCCTCGCTACCGGATATCGACATTTGCCCCTCCGACCAAGCTCGACAAATCCTCTGCTCATTCATGGTGAAATTGCGCTTACGTCAGTATTGCTTGCCGTAAGCGCAGTTCGTCAATAATGTGGGTTCAAAGGAATCTATACCTGATCGTCCGGGATGCTAAACCTGCTTACTTGCAGCCGAGGGTCAAGTGCCACGCGATCTTATCGATTCGG
>JAJFTD010000183.1 GCA_021373255.1 bacterium | reverse complement strand
CCTGTCGGATTCTCCCGATTCATCGCCTGCGAGAACAATTAATTTATCTAGCAGTGCCTCACCCTGCGCAGTACTTTCACCGACAAATTTAGCAATGGTCTGCGCTATGTGCACCTGGTGGTCGAGGAGTTCGCGCGCCTGCGCTACGGTCTGCGACCGCAGGTGGTCGAGCTTTTCTTTATGCGCGCGGCTCTTGGTGATGTTCACAAGGATGCCTACATATTGCTTTTCCTCACGAAGAGCATACATGATTTGATGGCACATGAGGTTATAACGTTCGTGGCGGACCACGGCTTCCAGCCGATCAGTCTTGCCCGCAGCGAGCTGCTCAAATGGGTGCGGGTCCATCAGGTATGAGATCGGCCGCCCGCATACGGCCTCTGAACACATGAAAAAGTTACGGAATGCAGGGTTCATACTGATAATATTGAGCCTGTCATCGAGTATCACTATTCCGTTGGGGCTGGTCTCGATGATTCGGTCAGTACGCTGCTCGGCCAGTCGCCTCATATATGGGATGCACATCTCCAACTCAGCCATGCCTTGAATGACGGCGATGGCCTTGTCACGGCAGGATGCGTACCCACATGCGCCGCAGTTGAGCTGATTCTCGGGGGCTGATTTACCAGTCTTTTCGAGGACTTCACGGATCATTTCCTCGGAGATGTCACTGGTATCCTGCGCCTCTGTGGGTCGGAACCTGGTCTTGAGGTCAGCCGGAGCCGACTCCGGTTCGGGGTCTATGCCTTTATTAGCGGAAGCGTAATCAAGCACCTCACGCCGACGCTCATACAGGCTGCCCTTGCCTGGAGCAGCCGGACCGTTCACGCACCCCTGGGAGCAAAACAACGGCTCCACAATGGTGGGCGCTCCATCCGAGCCCGAGCCCATCAGGGCCTCTTTCACTTCATTGAACCCACTCACGGACACCGCACCTGCCGCGAGCAAATCGGTATGCAGCGACGCCGTCCTCATGCTTCCGCCAACTACGGGGAAGAAGCGTGCATCACCCTCGGGGACTTCGTCGAAGTGGCTCTCTTCGCACATCTGCAGGTTAATGCCCTCGCGCTCCAGCCATTCCACAAGCTCTGTGAAAGTAAGTACGCAGTCGACCATACCAGCGTTCTCACTTCTCGAAGCTTCGGCTTTCTTGGCAATGCAAGGTCCGATAAAGACTACCTTTGTGCCACGTCCGAGCTTATCTTTAATATGCTTCGCGTGCGCCAGCATGGGTGAGACCACCGGCACCAGCAGGTCCACCTTATCGGGTTCGTAGCGCTCTACATAGCTCACAACAGCGGGACAGGCGGTGCAGAGATGGGAGCGGTCGGGTTGGGAGTTTACAATCTTTGCGGTTTCGGCGGCGACGTGATATGCGCCGATAGCGGTCTCTCCAACATACGCAAACCCCAGCTTGCGCAGCGCAGATGCCAGTCGCTTTCGCTCGGGTTCAGAAAAGATAGCCACAAATGAGGGGGCAATACTTGCGGCAACCGTTGCGCCGGAGGCGATCAGCCTTACCGCGCGGTCGATATCATTACGAAACTGCTTCGCGCCTTGGGGGCACTCGCGGATACACGTCCCGCAGGATATGCACCGTTCAGGCACGACGTAGGCCTGGCCATTCTCCATGCGTATGGCCTTCACAGGACACACGCGCAAACAACGATAACAATCCCGACAGTGGGCTTTGTTTGTATACACAACCTGGCTTGTTTGGGGCTCGTTGGGCATATCAGACCTCTTGATTGGCGGCTACATTCTAGGAAAACGGATTCAGTATTGTGATTCCAACAGCTTCGGCTGCATGACGTAAACGCTCATCAAGCGTAGCAATCGGCGCACTGCGTCGAATCGCCAACTCCAGATAAGCAGCATCATAGGTAGATAGATTATAAAAACGAGCGAGCGCGAGCACCTCATCCAAAGAATCCCAGCTAAGTGAATCATCCACTACTATTGGCAGCGTATGCAATATTGCGAGAAAACGCAATGCATCAGCTTCAGTCTGCCTACCGCGTCGTTCGCCTACCAGTAAAACATTAGCTATTTCCAATTGCCAGATAGCTGGAGTGCATGCCTCCCATTGTGCAAGCAATGGAAGTACTGCGGCTGCGTATGGATCTGCCTCGTCGGCAAAATACCACGACATGGTGACCGAGGAATCCAGCACAAACATCATCAATACCGTCTTCCTTCTTCGATCATGTCACGGATCGACATCCCCTCAGGAAGCCGGCGACCTTTACCAAACTCCTTTATCGCATCAATAGCAGCCTGAATATCACACTTTCCAGGCTCGGGAGGTATCAACACAGCGATAGGCACTCCATGTTTGGTAATAGTGATTTTTTCGCCCTTCGCCACTCTGTTCAACAAAGCAGAAAAGTGAGTCTTAGCTTCGTAAGAACCTACTGTCTCCATATTATCCTCCGATTAGACCAGTCTAAGACTAGTATACCACATGAAGACCATTCATACTCGAACAGTAGCCTGGAGTGTTGGGGGTGGTGATTCGAAATCACCACCCAGGTAGAGGTGAATAGCCCCTACTAGACTTACTGCGCCTTGGCCTTGTTGAGTTCCTTGTCAAGGACTTTGACGGCCTTTTCAAGGGTGCATTTGTTGATCACAGTGCCGCCGACGGAGATCGTTGGGCCACGGTCGCAGGCTTCGAAGCAGAATGTGGCTTTGACATCCACGCTTCCCTGCATGCCATGCTCTTCGATGTAGTCGATGAGTTCTTGCAGCAAGTTCTGCGAGCCTCGCACCATGCAGCTTGTACCAACACACACGCTCACTTCCAGCTTGTTGCCACCAGCACCACCCAGCAGGTCGATATCGGAATCTTCAATCCTCCTGCGGCTGGCGTAGCAGGTGTGCAGCAGGCTGTGAGCCTTCTGGCCGCCGACTTTGCCCAGGTGAGTCTTGTAGCACTCGTTGACCATATGGTTATCCTGCGCCTTATGGAACTCCAGCATCTTGTCGGAATCATACAAACCGCGCGCCCTCAACTTTCGGGCCTCAGGGTCTCTGGACACCGGCTGGCCGGCGCCGCCGACGCATCCGCCAGGGCAGGTCATTACTTCTATAAGATCATAATCGCTCTCACCGGCTTTGACCTTTTCAGCAATCGCGCGAGCGTTGGCGAGACCGTGCACTATCGCTATCTTGAGCTCGTGACCATCAACGTTCACTATAGCCTCGCGGATTCCATCTTCGCCTCGGACGGCTTTGAAATCGACAGAACCCAGCTTCACGCCGCTGATCTGCTCAGCAGCATAGCGAAGGACGGCTTCGGTGACGCCGCCGGTGGTCCCGAAGATCACGCCAGCACCCGTCTTGAATCCGAACGGCATATCCAGGGATTCCGGTTCGAGCTTGTTGAACCGCAGCCCGGCCTCTTCAATCATCAGGCCGAGTTCCTGGGTAGTGAGGACGTAGTCCACATCCTGCATGCCGCTTTTCTTGAACTCCGGCCGCTTGGCTTCGAACTTCTTGGCCGTGCATGGCATAATCGAAACAATCACCAGATCCTTGACATCCACACCCAGCTTCTCCGGCAGCATAGACTTGGCCAGAGATCCAAACATTTGCTGCGGCGATCTGCAGGAAGACAGGTTAGGCAGCAGTTCGGGATAATACTGCTCAGCAAATTTCACCCACGCGGGGCAGCAGCTCGTGAACTGCGGCAGCTTCTCACCCTTTGTCTTGCGGGCAAGGAATTCAGTTCCCTCTTCTAGCACAGTAAGGTCGGCTGCAAACGACGTATCATATACCTGATCAAAACCAATGGCCTTGAGCGCGGCGACTATCTGACCCGTGGTGATTGTTCCAGGCTCAAACCCAAAGTACTCACCTAGCGCCACGCGCACAGCAGGAGCTATTTGAGCCACAACCTTCTTATTCGGGTTATCAAGCTGCTTCCATACCTGCTCGATCTCCGGCTTGGGTGTAATGGCACCCGTAGGGCAGACGCTCGCGCAGAGCCCGCAGCTCACGCACTCGACCTGGCTTAGGTCTTTACCAAACGCTGGAAGCACGCATGTGTGAGCGCCGCGGCCTGCGAAGTCGATTGCGCCAATGCCCTGAATCTCATGGCATGCCCTCACACAGTCTCCGCAGAGGACGCACTTATTGGGATCGCGCACCAACGCGGGGGATGTAGTGTCCACAGGCACAGGCTTGTGAGTGCTCTTGAATGGGACCTCGTTGATTCCGAACTTGCGAGCCAGGTCTTGAAGCTGGCAGGACGCGCTCTTGGGACATGTCGGGCAGCTCCGGTCATGGTTGGCAAGAAGGAGTTCGATAGCGATCTTGCGGATCTCGCGAATCTCCTCGGTCTTGGTCTTGACCCTCATCCCCGGTTCGGGAGCCGTGGAGCATGAGGTCACAATTCCGCGACCCTCAATATCCACCAGGCACAGCCGGCACGCACCGTATACACTCAGGTCGGAGTGATAACAGAAGGTGGGAATGTCGATCCCCGCCTTGCGTGCCAACTCGAGCAAGTTGCGCTCGCCCTCTATTTGGACTTCTCTTCCATCTATAATAACAAAGTCATTCTTCATAATTCTTTGCTCCGTCTCTTTATAACAGGTCGAACGCATCTTTGCTTACTAGCAGGATATAGATGCTATATCCTAGAGATAGTGCGTCCGGCTCTCGCGGTTCTTTCAGAACCACTGTTGCCCGAGGGGCGGTTTCGGGAAAAGGGTTTCCCGAAACAACTTGCGTTATCTCTTTATCCATCCAACTTGCGTTATCTCTTCGTCCCTTTTCGCGTTTTCGTCCCTTCGCGCTGTCGCGATTAAATGACCCCTTTATACTCCGCTCACGGCCTTGAACTTACACGCTTGAACGCACGCACCGCACTTGATGCACAGGTCAGGGTTGATGCGATGCGGCTTCTTTACTTCACCCTCGATTGCACCTACCGGGCACTTGCGGGCACACAGGGTGCAACCCTTGCATTTCTCAGGGTCGATCTCGGGCATCAGCAGCGCCTTGCACTGTCCGGCAGGGCAGCGCTTCTGGTAGACGTGGGCCTCATACTCAGCCCGGAACTGGTTCAGGGTGGAGAGAACCGGGTTTGGAGCAGTCTTGCCAAGCCCGCACAGCGAGCCAGTCCGCACCGCCTTAGCCACTCTCTCAAGCAATTCGAGCGTGCGACCGTCGGCGCGGCCCTCAATGATGTCATCGAGCAGGGCCAGCATCTGTTTGGTCCCCTCGCGGCAAAGCACGCACTTCCCGCACGACTCATTTTGCGTAAACTGCATAAAGAATCGGGCAATCTTCACCATACAGGTCTGCTTGTTCATAACTACCAGACCGCCCGATCCCACCATCGCACCGACACCCTTGAGGGAGTCGAAGTCCAACGGCAAGTCCAGGTTATCTTCGGTCAAGCATCCACCGGATGGTCCACCGATCTGCACGGCCTTGAACCCCTCACCGGTAGTCTTGCCATTATCATCAGTAACCCCGCCGCCGACATTATAGACAACATCACGCAGCGTGGTGCCGAACGGAACTTCTATCAGACCCGTATTGACCACGTGGCCCGTAAGCGCAAAGGTCTTGGTTCCAGGTGAACCCTCGGTCCCGGTCCTGCGGAACTCCGCAGCGCCCATATTGAGCACCAGCGGCACAGAGGCCAGCGTTTCGACGTTGTTGATAACCGTCGGCTTACCGAAAAGCCCAGACTGTGCCGGGAACGGCGGCTTAGGCGACGGCATTCCACGCTTGCCCTCGATTGAAGATATAAGCGCGGTCTCCTCGCCGCAGACGAACGCTCCAGCGCCCTCCATTACGTTGATGCGGAAGCTCTGGCCCGAACCGAAGATGTTGTCCCCGAGTATCCCTATCTCCTCAGCGTCAATCACGGCCTTGCGGACACGCTCGACAGCCAGCGGATATTCAGCACGCACATAAACATAACCCTCATCGGCGCCGATCGCACGGGCAGCAATCATCATGCCCTCGAGCACGGAATGCGGGTTGCCTTCCATAACTGAACGGTCCATAAACGCGCCGGGGTCACCTTCATCACCGTTGCAGATGACATACTTCTTGCCC
>JAJFTD010000177.1 GCA_021373255.1 bacterium | reverse complement strand
ATGGTCGCCGTAATTGCGGTGCTGGCTGTGCTGTTTGGCGCTTATGTTGGGCTGTCCGGCGGTGTGAGCAGCGGCCTTTTGCAGACAGCCGAGAGGCAGGCATCTATTGCAGATCCCCTTGATCCACAGAACTTATCAGGGCGAACGGGTATTTGGCATGATTCAATAGCATTTTTGAACATGGACCCCGTGAGGTGGATAGTCGGAGCCGGGCCGGGATCGGTGGCGCAATACGGTTATAACGCGCACTGCCTTTACCTGCACATTACTATGGAAGCGGGGATACTGGGTTTGATGCTGTTTTTGCTGTTCTCTTATCGCACAGTAAGCTACCTGAAGCGGTTTGAGAGAGGAGCGAAGCCGCTGATGTGGATGACTATTGCATTTCTCATCTCCGCACTCACGCAGGAGACATTCTACCCTGTACCTGCATTCCAGCATTTCCTCGGGCTGTATTTATGCTCGATTGCAATAGTACTGTCCATTGGGTCTACTGTTCAAACCACCAAACCATCATACTCGGAGGCCGATTGATGCGCGTAAGCGTTGGGATAACGATATACAACAGCGAACGGACCATCGCTCAGACCATCAAATCTGTGTTCGCACAGACATTTCAGGACTGGGAGCTGATCCTCGCTGAAGATGGGTCTACTGATGATTCTCTGGCTATATGCCGCAGCATCAAGGACCCACGGGTTCGCGTGCTCTCAGATGGAGAAAACCACGGCACGGAATACAGGCTAAACCAGATCAACAGACTTGCACGTGGTGAGTATATCGCACGATTAGATTCGGATGACTTAATGCACCCCGAACGGCTGGCGCGGCAGGTGGAATATCTCGATGCGCACCCGGATGTAGACCTTGTGGGATGCGCGCTATATCTCATAGATGCTGATAACAACATCACCGGGCTCAGGCACACGGAACCGATGGACCCAAGCCTGGGAGCAGTGGTGAAATATGGGCTGATTCAGCAGCCTTCAGCGACTGCGCGTGCGGACTGGTTCAGGAACAACCCATACGACCTGCGCTACATAGCGGCTGAGGATCATGAGTTATGGTGCAGAACCTGCACTACATCAAAGTTCGCAAAGCTGCAACAGCCATTGCTCTATTATCGCGAAACGCACAAGGCTCCATGGCCTTATCTCAAGCGTTATGCGAGGCACTGTTGGGCGAAATCAAAATGTTACGCCGTATACGGGCCGCCGTCGCTTGGGTGGCCGGGAACGCTGAAGTTGATGGTTGTGAACTACGCCAAGCTGGGCGCGTACGCGTTGGCTACTTTCTGCGGCGCGCAGGATCAGATTGTGAAGCGGCGCTATGCCTTGCCAGCCGCAGAAAGCGATATGCAGACAGCCACAGAGGGATTACAAATTATTGAGGGCACAAATGTCCCGGGAATGCTGGAGGAGCAATACCAGGCGATATGAGAGTTGTTGTGGATATAGATGGCAGATACGATCGCACGCCTGACGGAGCTGTATGGGCTACCGGGGGCGGCGGATATCAATATTGGTCGAGGTTACTCGAGGTTTTCGATAACGTAGCCCTGGTGGGCAGGCTTCGGAACGTGGTCTCGGTGCCGGAGGATTGGAAACGCCTGAATGGGCCGAATGTCTCGTTTGAGGGAATGCCATATTACCTTGGGCCCTGGCAGTACCTGCGAAGCGCGAGGGATGTGAATAAGGCCGCGAGTAATTTAATACATACAGGAGACGCGGTGATACTCTCCAACGGGCTGATATCTCTTTCGATGGAATCCGTGCTCAGGAGGATGGACTATCCATACGCTGTGAGGGTGGTAGGCGATCCTTATGATGTGTTTTCGCCGGGGTCGATAAAGCACCCTATGCGCCCATTGTTCAGGTGGTGGTTCCCTCATGAGTTGCGCAGGATGTGCGCGGGAGCGTTTGCAGCGGTTTACGTTACCAAAGAAGCGCTGCAGCGAAGATACCCATGCCCGGGCTACTCATTAGGAGTATCGGACGTTGACCTTAGTGATGACGCCTTTGTTCCCAAGCCACGGGCAGTAAAGTCGGGGCTGTCTACCGTTGAAGTATTAATGGTAGGCACACTGGCACAGTTGTATAAAGCGCCAAATGTGTTAATCGACGCTGTAGCGGCATGCGTGCGCGATGGGGTGGACTTGCGGCTGACATTTGTGGGAGATGGCAAGCATCGGCCTGCGCTTGAATCGCAGGCAGCAGCACAAGGGATAGGTGAGAAAGTAATCTTCCGGGGAATACTACAGGCTCCGGAGGTGCGCGAAGCGATGGATCATGCGGACCTGTTCGTGCTCCCATCGTTCCAGGAGGGATTGCCCAGAGCAATGGTAGAGGCAATGGCAAGGGCAATGCCCTGCATTGGGTCGACTGTCGGTGGGATACCTGAACTGCTCTCGCGAGAGGATATGGTACCACCGGGATCGGCCGTTGCACTGGCGAGGAAAATCAGGGAAGTTGTCTCCAGCCCCAAACGAATGGCAGCAATGTCGACAAGAAATCTTGAAACCGCGCGGAATTATCGTGAATCGGTATTGCGTGATCAGTGGACCGGGTTTTATAGATACGTTAGGGAGGGCACCCAGGAATGGCTGAAATCCTCCAACCGGTAAAGCTGGTACATGTGACGACTGTGCCGGAAACGCTGTTCTTTCTTGTGGGCCAGGTTGCCCGAGCGAAAGCTATGGGGATGGAAATCCACGCAGTGTCGTCACCGGGTGAGATGCTGAACAAGTTTGGAGAGCAGGAGTCGGTGCAGGTTCATGCCGTTGATATGCCTCGCAGAATCACTCCAATAAATGATCTGCGAGCTGTGTGGGCTATCAGGCGGGTGCTGCGGTCCATTCAACCGCATGTTGTGCATGCTCACACGCCCAAAGGTGGACTGCTTGCGATTATTGCGGCGTGGCTTGAGAACGTACCGATAAGGATATATCACATCCACGGCTTGCCGCTGACTACCGCTACCGGCTACAAACGCGTAATTCTCAGGAACACCGAGCGGACATCATGCGGGCTCGCAACCAGGGTGATCTCCGTCAGCAACTCCATAAGAGATGTGGTGCTGAATGAGGGTCTTTGCCCACGTGACAGTATCACAGTGTTGCGCGGGGGGAGCATTAACGGCATCGATGCCGACGAAAAGTTCAATCCGAAGAATCAAGGACAACATGTGCGTCAGGAGACTAGGGCAAAATACGGCATTCCCGACTCTGCTACTGTGATCGGATTTATCGGCAGAATAGTGAGAGATAAGGGGCTTATCGAACTCACACAGGCGTGGCGCTGGCTCAGGGAGCAGCATAAAGATCTGCATATGTTAATAATTGGGCCTTGGGAGCCACAGGACCCTGTGCCGGTGGATGTGGAGCAAACACTTCGCAACGATCCACGTATTCACCTGGTTGGGATGGATTGGAATACTCCGCCACTGTATGCGGCGATGGATATAGTCGTGCTGCCGACCTACCGGGAGGGGTTCCCCACAGTGCCGCTGGAAGCTGCCGCAATGGAGCTTCCGATAGTTGCAACCCGTGTCCCAGGTTGTATAGACGCAGTGCAGGACGGGATTACGGGCATACTTGTGCCAGCAAAGGATGCTGATGCTCTATGCACAGCAATTGATGTATATATTTCCAACCCTGATCTTAGGGCAGCTCACGGCCACGCTGCACGAGAACGGGTGCTGCGTGACTATAAACGTGAAGATATCTGGGATGCTGTGTGTAATGAATACGCAAGGTTGTTGGACGAGGCAGGGATACCATTGCATTTTGATACTGCAAACACTGAGAGGTGACTTGGATGGTTGCTAAACGAGTGTTCGATTTTTTCTCAGCGCTGTTTCTCCTGATCGTGCTCTCACCAGTGCTTATCTTAACAGCAATAGGTGTGGCGATTGCTATGGGTAGGCCGGTGATATTCAGACAGACACGGCCGGGACGCGGGGGAAAGCTGTTCACTCTTTATAAATTCCGAACGATGAGAGACGCCAACAAACCTGACGGAACTCCGCTGCCCGATGGTGAGCGTCTGACTCGCCTTGGCAGGATTCTGCGGGCAACAAGCGTGGATGAACTGCCGGAGCTTTACAACGTACTCAAGGGAGAAATGAGCTTGGTCGGGCCGCGTCCACTGATTGTTCGATACTTGCCCTACTATACCATGCGTGAGCACAAGAGGCACAGTGTCCCTCCAGGGATCACAGGCTGGGCTCAAGTCAATGGGCGCAACCATGCAAGTTGGAATGATCGACTGGCACGCGATGTGTGGTACGTCGAAAACTGGAGCTTCTGGCTGGACATTCGCATACTTCTGCTCACAGTCGTGGTTGTTTTCAAGCGAAGCGGAGTCGAGGTAGATACACAATCTACAGCCTTGAGTCTGGATGAGGAGCGGTGTGAGGTCGCGGTACAGAATACATAGACCGCATGGGGAAGGAACTTAATCGCGAAAATCCGAAAGAGCGAAAACGCGAAATTTTATTTTAGTAGTGTTGTAAAAAGGTTGTTTCGGGACGCCCCCGTCCCGAAACCCCTCCGAATTTAAGGAGACAGAAATGATAGATATAAGGTTGGCAAAATCTGAAGATGCGTCGGGAATAGTGA
>JAJFTD010000162.1 GCA_021373255.1 bacterium | reverse complement strand
CAAGCATTCTCAGCCACTTAGCCAGTTTCCCAAGCATAGCATCAGCAACGAACTTCACCGGCATATCACAGCCTCAATGTTCCTCACAATCGTGAGCTTATGCGCGCAGGGGTGGTATTCCTGCTGGTTTCCACAGGAAATGATGACGTATGAGGTTTACCCTTGCTACAAGTAATTAATAGCCAATAATATGCACAAAAGCCGCACCAAACTCATTGTGAGGTGCGGCTTTATTATTCGTTATGATGATCGTGGCTACTCGACCTGCATCGGCATCAGGACGTAAGTGTATTCTTCCTGACCCTGAGGGCGGATTACGGCGGGGCTTACTTCGCCGCTTAGCTCGACTTCTATAGCCTCGGTGTCGATTACGTTTAGAACATCCATCAGGTAGCGGGCGTTGAATGCCATGCGGATATCCTCGCCCTCTTTGATGACCTCGACTTCTTCATGTGCTCGACCGACATTTCCACTCTCTGCGGTAACGGTTAGAGTGCCGTCCTGGACGGAAACGATTGTGCGGTGTGAGTTCTCGCGGGCA
This sequence comes from bacterium, assembly GCA_021373255.1. Lineage (GTDB taxonomy): Bacteria > Armatimonadota > UBA5829 > UBA5829 > UBA5829 > UBA5829. Next base: position 2,787 of record JAJFTD010000162.1, on the reverse strand, counting down.
ACAATCTCAGCACGCTTTACGCTCTGCAGTAACTGCTCGGTGGGCACGGTGAGCTTTTTTGTGTGCTCCTTGGGAATGACCTTGTCGTAGTTCGGGAACTGGCCTTCAATCAGCCTGGAGATCAGGATTGTTTCCCCAACTCTGAACATAATCTGGCTCGGAGCAATTTTTACTTCCACAGTTCCCTGCCCCTCGGGAACAATGCGGCTCAGTTCGTTCAAAGCCCTGCCCGGCACGATTGCGTTAACCGCTCCGTGGCTTTCTACAACAGCGCACTCCTGCAAACACAGCCGGTGGCCGTCAGTAGACACCAGCTTCAAACCGCCGTCTATAACTTGAGTAAGGATGCCGGTGAGAATCGCACGCGACTCGTCCTGGCTGATAGCGAATGCAGTGCGTTTGATGGCTTCGCGGATGGCATCGTGCTCAACCACCACACTGACTTCTTCACGCACTTCCGGGAGCATCGGGAACTCGTCCGCAGGCAGGCCAAGAATGGAATAGTCCGAAGTTCCGCACTTCAGGCTGACCGTGTTGGTATCATCAACTGAGAGAGCGACGTCCGTATCCGGTAATGCAGCCAGAATCTCGGTCACCGTGCGAGCCGGCACCGTCATATTCCCCGGCTCTTCAACCTTGGCATCGACAATACACTCCATACCAATTTCAAGGTCTGTTGCCGCAATTCTGATCTTATCTTCCTCGGCGGTAATGAGCAGATGTCCGAGTATGGGGAGCGAGGTGCGGGGACTAACAGCCCTGCCAGCAGTTTGTACACCCTCGTAGAGATCCTTCCTAGCGCAGATAACTTTCAACGACCAACCCTCCCGCTTGATTGCTACGACGCATTATTCGTAATTAGGTGGATTACCGCATTAATGCTTGCGGTAATCAGCTAAGGTGAATAATGCGGATTATATAATTACGGCGATAGTATACCACAGCGAGGGAACTTAAACAAGTTTTAACAAGCACTGGAACGGGCTCATGTTCTCGAACTAGCTGTGCTCTTGCGACTAAAGTCACGGCAACAAAGGTACGAAGTCGACCTTCGTGGACTGGGCTTGCATTATTCATTAATGCAAGAACTATCCGGCGGCTTCGGCAGCGGAGTCTGCACATGATTGAAAAGCAAAGCTAAAATTCACTGCTGCCGAAGCAACCAACCATCACCCCCTAGACCTTCGGACCTTCGAACCCTCGGACTTTCGGACTCCCGGACCGTCCCTTCTCCTTTTTAAGTTGCTTGAATGGCGAGGTAGTTTTTGGTAGAATATTGGAGAGGAATTGTAAAATTGCAGGGGGGTAAGAGGACAGGTGTCCGATTGCCCTTTTTGTTTAAATAATATGGCTAAAACACACACGAAATTTGTCTGCCAGTCGTGCGGGTCTGAATCTCCAAAGTGGCTCGGGCGATGCCCGGACTGCAATGAATGGGGCACGCTGGTGGAAGAGATAGCAACCACTGTATCAACAGCGGCAAAGTTTGCGGGAACACCCGGCTTTTTCGCCACCCCTACCCCCATAACCGACCTCACCGCAGGCGGGGCTGAGAGAATATCTACGGGTATATCGGAATTCGACAGAGTATTGGGCGGCGGCGTGGTATCAGGCTCGCTGGTGCTCATCGGCGGTGACCCAGGGATCGGCAAGTCGACGATACTCATTCAGGTCGCAAATAACCTCAGCACGGGTGGCGGCAGAGTATTGTACATATCCGGCGAAGAGTCCGCAGAGCAGATCAAGCTGCGGTCTAATCGGATCGGGATCGGCTCCTCCAACCTGCTGGTTGTCTCTGAGACCAATATCCAGGGCGTGGAGCACTACGCGGAGAACATGAGCCCGCAGTATATAATTGTGGACTCTATCCAGACTATGTATGACCCCGAACTGGCATCGGCGCCGGGCACGGTGAGCCAGGTGCGAACTTGCACGAGTTCTCTCGCGAAGATTTCGAAAAACACTGGGATTCCAATATTCATTGTAGGCCATGTGACTAAAGAAGGCTCGCTCGCGGGGCCTAGGGTGTTGGAGCACATGGTGGACACAGTGCTATATTTCGAGGGCGACAGGCACCAGAGTTACAGGGTGCTGCGCGCGGTCAAGAACAGGTTTGGTTCCACGGACGAACTCGGCATTTTTGAGATGCGCGAGGTTGGGCTGGTGGAAGTGCCGAACCCCTCGGAAGCGCTGCTGGCTGAAAGACCCGATGGTGGGTCAGGGTCGGTGGTTACATCGACTATGGAGGGCACACGGCCTATACTTGTTGAGATTCAGGCGTTGGTTGCGCCTTCGTATTTCCCAAGCCCACGGCGTACAGCTACGGGCATTGATTATAATAAACTTTTAATGATCCTCGCGGTGCTGGAAAAGCGCGTTGGGCTGAACCTGGCAGGTAAGGACGTGTATGTGAACGTCGCGGGCGGGGTCAGAATAATCGAACCGGCAGCGGACTTGGCTGTGGCACTTGCGGTAGCATCGAGCCTGTTGGACTGCGGCGTTGACGCAAGCACGATTGCCCTTGGAGAGATCGGGCTTGCTGGTGAAGTGCGCGCAGTCGGGCAGGCGGAAAAGAGGCTCAAGGAGGCTGCAAGGCTGGGATTTGACAAGTGCGTAATGGCTAGCCGGAGTGCATCCAAGATACCGGGAACAGTCAAAATTCAGCCCGTAGGGGTGACAACAGTGCGCAGGGCTATAGACGCAGCGTTTGCGGGGATTGCGGACGAAAGTTAAATCTTTGGAGTTTTGTTTCTTCGTAGTTATGTTGCCCCCTCACCCCAACCCTCT
>JAJFTD010000161.1 GCA_021373255.1 bacterium | reverse complement strand
AACGCGCGATACAACAGGCTGTTTCCGTCTATGATGACAAGCTTCTTGCGCTGACTCATTATTACCTCAGATTATATGTCTGGTCTTTCTGCTGGAGCATGTCCAAGGCTTGCCGACCGAGTGCGCGCTCCAACTCACCAGATGCATGCGATTGCTCACTTCCAAGAAACTCTCCAAGGAAACCCTTGCGGCCGTATTCGATTACCTTGGGCCGCCCCTTGATCCCAACGGCTTTGGCGGCAGCCATCACAGTTTCGTGGAGCCCGCCGATGTTATCCACCAGCCTCAACGCCCGGGCTTGATCGCCTGTAAACACACGGCCATCAGCAATCTTCTTGACTTGATCAAACGGCAGCTTGCGCCCCTTGGCTACGGCGTTCACGAAATTGATATAGGTCGTGTTGACAATGTTCTGGATAAGAGCACGCTCCTCCGGGGTGATCGGCCGGTTAGGTGAGCCTATGTCTTTGAACTTGCCCGACTTAATAACTTCGGGCTTGTAGCCAATTTTGCTATACAAGTTGCTCATGTCGGCAGCGGAGAAAATCACACCGATACTGCCGGTAATTGAGTTGGCATCAGCGTATATCTTATCACAAGGCGCAGCGATATAGTAACCGCCCGATGCGGCCACATCACCCATCGATGTGTATACGAGCTTGCCCGCCTTGCGAGCACGCATAATGGCGTTATAAACTTCTTCGGACCCAGCGGGGCTGCCACCGGGGCTGTTGATGCGGATAACGATAGCGCGCGCATCTCTGTCCCGTGCAGCTCTCTCAATCTCGGACACAATGTCTTCAGAGCCCGAGGTAGAACTGCTGAGCACGCCGCCACCGCTTCTGTCTGCAGTGATAACACCATTGACACGAATGAGAGCTATATGGCGCCCGCCATATTCCGCTCCTCCTATACCACCCACAATAGCTCCTATGGCGGCAATAAACATGAAGAAGATGACTATAAGCAGCAGGCACCCACCGCCGACTGCAAGAGGTATCACATACTTCGGCCTTGGCCTCTGCTGAGGTGGCGGCACAGTCTGATAGCCACCCTGCTGATAATTGCCAGGCGGAGGGGGAGGCGGTGTCGAATTGATCTCAGGCTGCTGGGGCTGCTGAGCCGGCTGTTCCGGTTCAGGGCTGGGACTGCTGGTGAATTGATCATCGTTCATGAGCTGTACCTTATGTCCTATGTTGATATTGACAGTAAAGTCCGAAATCAGTATAATCCTATGGTATCATGCCGGAGTGGCGGAATGGCAGACGCAGTGGTCTCAAAAACCACCGAGGGCGACCTCATATCGGTTCGACTCCGATCTCCGGCACCATATTTTGAGCGTGGAGTAAGCCTTTCCAAATATTTTGGAGGGCTTATTTTTGTTTTGTTTATACCCCTGTAATGGTTAAGTGGATTAAACAGAAAAGGCACTCCGAAGGGTGCCTTATACATACATATAGCATTATCCTCTAATGAGTATACGCTCTTGCAGCCGATCATGTTCTCCAGCTTAGCCACACTTAGAGCTTGAATAGATAAACATCACTCTATGATAGACGTCTGTGATATCACACTGATATCTCGAACTAAAACAGATGGCTGAAGAGTCAAACTATCTGGCCTGTAAATTGAGCTAACACCAACAACGCTTATGAATCGCCACCTCGTATTCAGGACAGTTCCAGTCGGGACAGTACATCTTATATTTTGTCCCGTTCCATCATCCAGAGTGAATGTCGAGGCATCCAGTTTCACGAACCGACCCCATATTTTGACGAGTAAGCCGATATTGTTAAGTCCATTGGCATCAGTAACTCCAAGTTGCCCACCTGTCCCAACAATTGACCAATCACTGCCTCCAATGCTTCTGGTATTCATCCCAATTGCCGAGATAACACCGGTGCCATTCGGCGCAGGCGTTTGTACCGCGCTGGATGCCAGGATATACCGCTCGCCATCAGAGTTAGTCTTCATCTCCCCAATAATGTTCGCTCTCATGCCGACAGTCAAACCGTGAAGAGATTTCTCAACTCTGATTCCTGAGACTCGATTATCGTCTTCTATATAGAAGAAGTTACTGGACGCAAAAGTTATTACTTTTCCAGACAAAGAAACATTATTTCCATCTTCAAGTGCCTTCGCAGCGGCTGCACTTGGAACAACAAGAAGTTGGTTAACAGTAAGCGTCGCAGAATTTGATGTAGCAGATCCGCCAACAGAGTTCGTAACTATAACCCGATATTGGTTCCCATTATAGGCCATCGTCAGAGACGGCGTCGCATAATATGCAGATGTTGCACCAGCAATATTAGTCCAGTTTCCGTTAAGAGGCATTTTCTGCCACTTGTAAGTCAACGGAGCAGAGCCGGTCGCTATAACGGTAAACGCGGCTGTCTGTCCAACGTATTTCGTTTGGTTTGATGGTTGAGTTGTAAATTCAGGCGCTGTTCTGTAAGCTGCTATTACAGCCTTAGTTTCCCGCAGAGTCCGAGCATTGTCACCGTCATTAACATCCCCGGTAGCCGCATTCTGATGATAGATAGAGGGGTTTGAGAAGTAAGCCACTCGCGTGTGTGTTTGCCCATCCGCAAAATAGGTGCCACCCTCATAAGTCATTACTGAACAGTATCTGCTGCCGTTGCTTCCAACCCATCGCCAACCTGCAGAATAACTAAACAGTCCCGGACCCGGCTGAACATTCTGGCTCTTTGCGTGATGCAGCCCCATGTTGTGTCCCAACTCATGAACAACAGTGTATGTCCAGCCCGTCTGCTGTACTCGGCACAGGTTGAATGCATAGTTAGGTCTACCTAACGTGCTACTTAATAGCCAACCTACCCCACCCGTGTCATCCACTTTAGCCAGAAGCGTAACTAAATCTGCCGAATACTGATTGCGCCAACTGTGTATTTCGTCCATATATCCATCATTTGAGGTAGTAAGTCTATTGAGGTCGGTATTTGAAGTGCCACTCTCTGTATAGGAGACTTCAGCAGAGTAAGCAAGCCTAAGGGTAAGAACCGTGTTGCTGTTGTCGCATGCAAGTTGGGCTTTTGACATTGCCTGAGCTATCACATTTGCGATGCCACCGCCATTAGTATCCGCCCATTGACGAGCCGCCGGAGTATAGACGACCATCACATCCACTGTAGCTGGAGACAGAGGATCATCTACAATTGAATCGGCAGCAGTTATGGCCTGGTCTTCATCATCAGATGGTGCAGTCGGAGGAACAAGTGACGGTCCACCTTCCAACTCGGTAAGATGAGATGTATCGACATCGATCAGATAATGCGAGCCTGACTTATCACTTTGAATGATGAACCGCTTTTTATTCTCAGGTATTACTATCTCGATCAGACTCCTGTTTCCAGTAGTAGAGATAAGCGTATAGGCGAGAGGATATCCTTCTATGCGACCCCTTATAGTGAATGTGCCATTACTATTAGTGTCCACTCGGTCTACATCAGCAATATACGAAGCATCATTGAAAAGATCAAGGTCAATGCAGTTACCAGGAACTATCTCGCCCGGTACACCTATAGCACGTGCGAGAGTAACAGGACGCCATCGCTTGCTCGCAGGCATACCACTGGGCAATTTGGACGCCACCACACCCGAAATCATCTTAGCCGAAGCAGCAGGCGAGATAAGAGGTATTGTCTTCAGCCCATTGGCCGCGCAAGGCAAGCACAGAGAGATTAGAAATAGTGTCAAAAAAGGTAGCTTTACTGCTTTTAATATATTTGATCGCATAATCAGTTTTCCTTATCGAGATACGAAAAGTTGTTATAGCTAATCAAAGCCCATGCTTCCTGCAATGTTCTTCGGTAGATCAAAACTATACGGTTTACTGCTAAAATTATACCATTACTTAAGATGTATGTAGAGGTTGTGGAGTTATCGTCAGTCGGTTAGCCCACATTATTCGTAATTAAGATTCTGAAGGATATAGTATATTGCAGGTTGTATTTAGAGGTAATGATATTAGCCCGCATTATTCATGATGAGATAGAATACCACCCTAGTGCTGGTGGTATTCATATGAGGTGAATAATGCGAGTTAGGTAACTGGCGGGAGAAACTTATGCACTATCATATCTCAGATATACGAAGTAATGTGCCACAGACCGGCAAAGTTATTATCTACTGGCTGGGAGGATCGGGCTTCGCGTTCAAGTTCGCGGATGGAAAAGTCATATGCATTGACCCGTATCTGAGCGACGCGGTGGAGAGGTTGTTCAACTTCAAGCGCCTCAGCCTCTCGCCTGTAAGTGCCGATGAATTGAAATTCGACACTCTTCTTATAACTCACGACCACGCCGACCACCTGGATATGGATAGCATAAATGCCCTGATCACGGGCAACCGCGGCTGCAAGATTATCGCGTCCGAATCCAGCGTAAAGGCATTGGACAATATAGGCATAGCCGCTGAAACGACGACGCCTGGAGCTGTATTCCACTGCGGCAATGTTGATGTTGAAGTTGTGGACGCGGACCACGGCGAGCTTTGCGCGGACGCAGTGGGCTTCCTGATCAAGTTTGGTGGACGCAGTATATACTTCACTGGTGATACCGGCTACAATCCTGAGATGATGGCGAAGGGCATCGCGGCATCGCCCGAAATATTGATCCCCTGCATCAATGGTGCATTCGGGAATCTAACTGAAGAAGAAGCCGCAGGGCTAGCAGCGCAGTGCAGCGCGAAGGTGACTATCCCATCTCACTTCTGGCTGTTCGCCGAGCACGGAGGCAGCCCGGGCGCGTTCAAAGACGCGGTGAGCATAAAATCCCCTAACACCAATGTGATCCTACTCACACCGGGGCAGGGAATCGAGGTGTAATGCCTGTGGCAAATATCATCGGCATTGTCGGGAGCTATCGCGAAAACGGCGTCAACGACCAGCTCGTAACGGAGATTCTTGCCGGTGCTGCTGAGGCCGGCGCAACCACGCGGCGCGTGTTTCTTCCCGATGTAGATATCGAGTTTTGCACCAACTGCCGAGCCTGTATGCAGGAGCCGGGCGATGAACCTGGCCGCTGCATTCACAATGATGCGATGGCCGAATTGCTGGATGCCTGCGTGCATGCGGACGGAATTGTGCTGGCATCCCCAGTGAACATGGGCGCTGTCACAGCAATTATGAAGCGCTTTATGGAGCGACTGGTCGCACTCGGTTACTGGCCGTGGGGCACACCTGCGCCCAAAATGCGTGAGGGAATCACCCCAAAATCAGCTGTATTGGTAATCACCAGCGCCGCACCAACTATAGCATGGCGGGTGGGACGTTTTACTGCCGAGACAACCATGCGCAATGTAGCCAAGATGCTCAACGCCAAGCGTGTTCGAGTGTTGAAATATGGATTAATGGGCCAGCAGCAGCACCCAACCATCTCCGATACTCAGCGCGCGGAGGCAAGAAAGCTGGGACACTGGCTCGTGTCGAAATAGCCTATGGCGATATGCGGTAGCCAAATACGTTGTCGCTCTCTTCCTCAGTGACCTTGAGCGACTCTAAATGGCAGGTATCGTTGAGCAGCCATAGAGCGGGACGATCACCCACATCGATAATCGAGACACTGGCGTTAGCTGTGCGGATGCATCGGTAGAATGTGACAGGCAGCCTGCACGCGGCACAAATCAGGCCGCGCAGTGAACCACCGTGCACGACCACGAGAACTTTATCGCCGTCTTCACGTTCATCAATCACACGGGCGATGAATGTGCGGCACTTCTCAATGACGTCTTCCAAACGCTCGGCTTCGGGCGGGCGATTAGTAATGGAATCCTGCCTCCATAGGCGATATTGCTCCGGGTAGCGCTCCTCGAACTCCGCACGCTTCAGACCCTGAACGGCACCCAAATACGCTTCTCGCAGCAGTGGAGTGGTTTGTATAGGTAGATTATGGGGTTTGGTTATAATCTCAGCGGTGGCAACAGCCCGGCCCAGGTCACTGGAGTATGCCGCCGCAAATTGTTCTGAGGCTAACCTCTCCGCTGCAGCTTGAGCCTGCCGCTGACCGAGGTCTGTTAGTGGGGAATCCAAATGCCCTTGGATGCGTCCTTCAAGATTGTCCACGGTCTCACCGTGGCGCACTACATATAACGTAATCATATATCTCCCTGCCTGATCGTGCCGAGTTCCTTACCCTCTTTCGTTACCCTGATGGTGCCGAACTGCACCACGCGCACGGGTGAGGCTGTTCTCATCGGCGAAAGGACGAATAAAAATCGCTGTTTGAAGTCGACTACCTGCACCAGGCCGACGTTGAGTATGTTGCCGTTCTCGTCACCCAAGCCCACGAGCAGGTTGGTGAACATATCTCCGGTGGCAAGGGTTACACTGCCGGTGTTGAACTGTTCCTCCACAGCCCTGCGGCCTGATGTAGAGCAAGGCCGCTCCGACACCATAAAGATGCCCTTGCCGGTGATCTCCGCATGCAAAATTCGGCACCTGAGCGCATCTTCAGCGGACTTGATATACTGCCACTTGATAGGCCGCCCGGTGCCCAGCCAAGTGTTCCAGAAGCAGACATCATCCATGCGGATAATATGCCCGGGAGCGTCGTGAAAGTGCTTATAAAAGTTGAGCTGCCGCCGCGCCGCACGAAACTCCGGCGGCTTTTTCCTGACTTCTTCCGACGAGGAGATACGCTTGATCTTCACCGGTGTGATCTTAGTGAACGGAATCAGCAGGTGATCGATCTCCCTGTGCTTTTGGATACCTATGAGATAATCCGGGCGGAGCAGATCGGCTTTGTAAGTCTTGAGTCGCCGACCGATCGGGCCATCTACCAAGCCCGTAGTATCAACTATGATCAGCTTCGCTCCCTGCTCCCGAGCGGCGTCCACCAGCTTCTTCGTCCCGACCGCGCTCTCCAGCAGGTGGCCGATTGGACTTGTGTTGCCGACGAAATAAAGCCGCTTCGGCTTGATATCTGACAAAGACTCTATAGGCTTGTCGGCAAACCCCATTCCAATGGTCCCCGGCGCGCCTATCTCCGACTGCCCTACATCAGCATCTACCACAGCCGTCGGTATACCCGCGCTGGTGCCCGCGTTGCACAAGCGCACACAGAAACTGGTCTTGCCGGTATCTGTCGCGCCGACAACCATCACAATCCCAGGGGCTGATATGACCTCAGCGAATACATCGTCCCACTTCGTCATACTCTATGTCTTAATATTTGTTGAAACAAATTCCTGCGTGGGTAGGTCTTGGAAGTGATAGACATTGAGACTCGCGTAATTACAACACGGGTTAAAGAGGTGATCGTTATGAGAACTGCGATATGGATATTGGCGCTGGCATTGGTTGGAGGGTACCTCATCTACGGGCTGGCAACAGTAGACCGGCGTGATGATGAGTCGCAAATCAAATCGATGATCACCGACACCGTCACGGCTATACAAAAGCGCGACCTCGGCGGGACAATCCAATGTGTTTCAAAGGACTATAAAGACTCCTCGGGCACGAATTACGACAGACTGAGGGTGCTGGTAGCACAGGCGTTCAGGATGGATACCGAATATACCGCAAGTGTTAAGGAGGGCAAGCTGACGATCAAAGGCGACCGTGCCACTGTTACTCTGAATGCATCTGTAAAAGACGCCAAGAGCGGGATGCCGATCTACGCCCGCAACCTGACCCTGAACTTGCGCAAAGAGGATGGCCACCACGCAATGGTTATCCCTACCAAAATGTGGAGAGTAACCAGCGTGGATAACCTTGGGCTGGAGGCGCAGGCGGGATTCTAAGAAATTTTGCCGCGAAAGGGCAGCGGATGGCCCGATACCAAACTGGGTATACATCGTCTGGCGTGTACAATACTCCAGAGGAAATATAAGACATGGCAAAGGTGACTTGTGTCCTTTATGATGACCCGGTAGACGGTTATCCCAAATCGTATCCCAGAGACGATATCCCGAAGTTGGAGTATTATCCCGATGGCCAGAAGTTGCCGACTCCGCAGAAGATCGACTTTAAGCCCGGCACTCTTCTCGGATGCGTTTCCGGCGAACTTGGCCTGCGGAGGTTTCTTGAGGATAATGGACACGAGTTCATTGTGACCACGAGCAAGGATGGTCCTGACTCCGTTTTCGAAAGAGAACTCGTCGATTCGGACATCATCATATCTCAGCCGTTCTGGCCTGCTTATCTGACCGCAGAACGGATTGCCAAGGCCCCCAAGCTCAAGCTGGTGATCACAGCCGGAATCGGCTCGGACCACATCGATTTGCAGGCTGCGATGAACGGGGGCCTCACCGTCGCTGAGATAACTTACTGTAACAGCATCAGCGTCTCCGAACACGCAGTGATGCAGATACTGGCCCTCCTGCACAACTACATCCCGTCTTATGAGTGGGTCGTCAAAAACGGCTGGAACATCGCGGATTGTGTGGAGCGGGCTTATGACCTCGAAGGCATGAGTATCGGCATCGTTGGCGCCGGCCGGATTGGTTTCGCTGTCCTAAAACGCCTCAAGCCCTTTGATGTTAGTCTACACTACACCGATCGACATCGTCTGCCCGAAAGTGCTGAGAACGAACTTGGCCTAACGTATCACCCCGATGTGGAGTCACTGGTCCGTATTTGCGATGTTGTTTCGATCCACTGCCCGCTGCATCCTGAAACAGAGCACATGTTCAACGACACCCTCTTAAGCAAGATGAAGCGTGGCACATACATCGTGAACACAGCCCGTGGGAAGATCTGTGATCGGGACGCTATTGTCCGGGCCCTGCAAAGTGGGCAGCTTGCCGGGTATGCCGGTGATGTCTGGTTCCCAGAGCCGCCGCCGAATGACCATCCCTGGCGAACAATGCCAAACCATGCTATGACACCGCACGTGTCAGGGACGACATTGTCGGCCCAGGCTCGCTACGCCGCTGGAGTCCGCGAAATTCTGGAGTGTTGGTTTGATGGTCGGCCGATTCGCAATGAGTATCTGGTTGTCGAGGGCGGAAAACTGGCCGGGGTCGGGGCTCATTCTTACACAGCAGGCAATTTGACGAAGGGCACAGATGAAGCTGCAAGGTTCAAGAAGGAATAGGTGCCTAAGCCTCAGCGTTTAATTCAAAAAGTGTGGAGCCATCAATCAGGTTGATGACCTTTGCCCCAGTCTCCGTGATCAGGCCTATACTGGGTATGGGCTTGCCGCCGATCTCCAACTTGGCAAGCGATGGGCTGCCGGGGTTCATGAGAGTCACGCCGTCCACCCTCTCCAATACCGGCAAATGCGTGTGACCGGAGATGAAGTAGTCGGCTTTATACTTCTTGCCCAGTTCGATCATACCCTCGCGTGTGAGCAGGTGGCCATGGCTAATCACTACTCGGATGCCGTTGCAGCAGACATAAGCGTAGGGCGACTGCACGGGCGTGCTGAGGAGTTCCTCATAGACCTGCGCGTCACAGTTGCCCTGCGCTATTATCATCGGAATCGACAGTGAGTTCAGCGTTTCAGCGAACGTGGGAATGTCGTAGCCCTCGGTAAAGCCCATTCGCGGCGGGTGATACAGCACATCACCCGCGTGGACTATCATATCAGCATCGTTGAAGTAGCTCAACGCGCTTTTGAAGGCCTCGATATTGCCATGAGTGTCACTTATAACGCCGATCTTCATTAATGCTTCCTATTGCTGGTTAGTGAAGTCCGCTGGCATCTGCTTGAGCCTTGGGGCGACTTGAACAATCTGGTTATCACTCGCCTGCCAGACTTCCATAACCAACCGATCACCAACCTTAGCCTTGCTCACTGCATCGGCAATAGATGTCTTACCGCGTCCAGGGTTCTCGGACACACTCACAGGCTTGCCGTTGACCTTGAGAATAATATCACCAGGCTGCAGACCAGCCTCCGCGGCAGGGCTGCCCTCGTAAACTTTGGCAACAATCGCACCATCCTGCTTGGGAAGTTTGGTCACACCGCGCCGCTCTAGATTCTTACGCATATCCGAATTGAACGGTCCATAACCAACGCCCAACCACGGGTGGATGACCGCGCCGTGCTTCTGGAGCTGATCGGCAATGCGGCTGACGTTATTGCTGGGTATGGCGAACCCGATACCGATATTGCCTCCACCTGGAGAAGTGGACAGGATAGCAGTATTGATACCGACCAGGTTACCGTTGATATCAGCCAACGCGCCACCACTGTTGCCACGATTGATAGCGGCATCGGTCTGGATAACACCTTCGAGCTTCTTTCCGTCAATATCCACAGTGCGCTTGGCGCTCACTACACCGACCGTGACCGTAGGCCCCAGTCCCAGCGCATTACCCACTGCAATAACCCAGTCGCCGACCTGCAGCGTGTTCGACTTGGCAAAACGCGCATACGGTAAGTTCTTTGCATCGATCTTTACCACAGCCAAGTCGGTTTTCGGATCGCGACCTATGAGCTTTGCAGAATACTTGCGGCCGTTGTGCAAAGTAACCGTAAGCCGGGCTGCGTTTTCAACCACGTGGTTATTGGTGACGATATAACCATCGGAGGTATAGATAACACCTGACGCCTGTCCTTTGGGGATAACTTCCTCCGGCGCACTGAACGGGAAGCCAAAGAAGTCCGGGAAATCTCCAAACCCACCGGGCTGATGCACCGGCTTACCCACAGTATCGATGTTGACCACGTAGTTGCTGACTACAGCGGCAGCTTTCCTTACGGGGCTGCTAACGGGCTTATCAAGGCCGATGCCCGCGCGGCTGACTGTCGGCACGAACACAGGACCGTTATTGCCTGCAGGCTTGCCATACCATCGGAACAGCACCCCAGCGCATACTACAAACCCAATCACAAATACGGCAACATACGATATGAACCGCTTCATTCGCCTATACTCCTGAGTAGATTGGCCATCTCTATCGCAGATTCCGCAGCCCCAAAACCCTTGTTACCAGCCTTGGTTCCGGCACGCTCAATTGCCTGCTCTATGCTGTCGGTAGTGAGCACGCCAAAGATAGTGGGGACGCCGGTGGAAAGACCGACCTGCGCGATGCCCTTGGATACCTCAGACGCGACATAGTCAAAGTGAGGCGTAGAACCCCTGATCACAGTACCCAGGCATATAACAGCGTCATACTTGCCACTGCTCGCCATTTTTTTTGCAATCACGGGTATCTCAAATGCGCCCGGCACCCATGCAATCTCAAGGTCGTCATCAGACGCCCCATGTCGCTTAAGACCATCAAGGGCACCTTCCAAGAGCTTATTAGTTATAAACTCATTGAACCTGCTGGCAATGATCCCAAACTTCAGATCTTTCGCAATAAGCTGGCCTTCATATATTTTAGACAATATGGCATCCTCCTAAACAGGTCATAAGGTCTGAAAGTCAAAAGGTTGTTGTATCGGGAAGCCCTCTTCCCGATACCGCCGTGCCCACAGATGTTTCGGGAAAAGGGTTCGCTCAAACTTATCTTATATACTATCTCCCAGAGCACGATACTTCGGGACAAGTTTTTCGTCCCGAAGTCCCGGCTCTTCGAAGTGCTTCGGGACGAAAAGCAGTCCCGAAGCATAAAACCTTATGACTTTTGGACCTTGTGACCTTATGACTCTAATCTTCTTTATGATCGGGACAGTCGCACTTCTTGAACAAGTCTTCGCTCAAGAAGTGGCCCATCTTCTCACGCTTGGTGTTGAGGTAACGGGCGTTGTCTTTGTTGATATCGCATACAATGGGCACACGCTCGGTTATCTCGATATCATAACCCTGGAGAGCAACGTACTTGCCAGGGTTGTTTGTCATGAGCCTGATCTTCTTGAGGCCCAGGTCGACCAATATCTGAGCACCCAGGCTGTAGTCACGCATATCGCTCGGGAAACCGAGCATGTGATTGGCCTCCACCGTATCCGCCCCATGGTCCTGCAGCACATAGGCCTTGAGTTTATTCACAAGCCCTATGCCGCGGCCCTCCTGCTGATAGATGTAGAGAACCACGCCCTTACCTTCTTCAGCAATCATCTCCATAGCCTTGTGGAGCTGATCGCCGCAGTCACATCGAAGGGACCCAAGCACATCACCAGTAAAGCACCCGGAATGGATTCGGACAAGAGTCGGCTCCCCATCCGATACATCACCCATCACCAAGGCGATATAAGGACTGGACTCCACAGTGGACTGATAGCCATGTGCCACGAAATCGCCATACTTTGTAGGTATGCGGCAGGCGGCAAACTCGAACACTAACCGCTCATTTATTCGCCGGTATTTTATAAGATCGGCAATGGTTACTATTTTAAGGTTCCACTTTTTGGCGATCTCAACCAACTCAGGAAGCCGCGCCATCGAGCCGTCTTCGCTTAAAATCTCACAGAGGACTCCGCTGGAGCCCATTCCAGCCATCTGGACAAGGTCTACCACCGCCTCGGTGTGCCCCGCACGCACAAGCACGCCGCCAGATTCTGCCCGCAGCGGGTGAACGTGGCCTGGACGGGCAAGGTCTTCAGGACGTGCGGAGGAATCGGCAAAGGTCTTGATTGTGATCGAACGATCATGGGTGGATATACCCGTGGTCGTACCCTTAACCGCATCGACACTCACAGTGAACGCCGTGCCCAGTTTTGCCGTATTGCGCTCAACCATCATCGGCAAGCCGAGTTCTTCCAGCCGCTCCTCGGTGGTAGGCACACAAATCATGCCTCGTCCATACCTGGCCATAAAGTTGACGGCCTCGGGGGTGATGGCTTCAGCGGCCATGATGAAATCACCCTCGTTCTCGCGGTCCTCATCGTCAACAACGATGATCATTTTACCGGCCTTGATTTCCTCAATAGCCTCTGGAATGGTGGCGAATGCGTGTTCAATGGTCTGCATTTAATAGATTACCTTCTTGCTTATCAATCACATAAACCCGGATTGGCGAAGGAGGCTTTCAGTGACGCTTCCCCCACTCTGCCGGGCGTTCAGAAACTTTTCGACATATTTTCCAATAATATCAGTCTCAAGGTTCACTTTATCGCCGGGCCGCCGCAGGCCGAGCGTAGTAACCTCCAGGGAGTGCGGGATAACAGCAATGGTAAACCCGGAGTCATCGCATGACGCGACGGTCAGGCTGATGCCGTCAAGGGCGATGGAGCCTTTTTCGACTACATACCGCATTATCTCACCCGGTGCGTTCACCCTGATCTCCACCGACTCCGCCAGGCGTTTGATAGAGGTGATGGTTCCAATGCCGTCCACGTGGCCCTGCACGATGTGCCCGCCCATCATCTTGCCCGCCCTCAGGCTCGCCTCCATATTGACCTTACCACCAGGGCGAAGATCAGCCAGCGTGCTGCGGTTGAGTGTTTCGGGCACCGCGTCGAATGATAGCTCGCCGCTGCCGATGGAAGTAACAGTAAGGCACACCCCGCTCACAGAGACGCTGTCACCCAGGGCGACATCGTTTATCACTTTATCAGATGCGACAACCAGCCTGCCCACCGTACCAGTGGTCAGACTTTTTACCGTGCCTACTTCCTCGACAAGACCTGTAAACAATTACCCTCCATCCGGCTCATTGGTCTAATTGTACCTCTTGCTATATGCATGTGTCAAAAGCCGGATACGATACGTAGCCCTCAATAGCCGTGTCTTCACCAAAGCGCTTTACGCGGATATTGTTCAGAGTAACTGCTGATGCCACGGTTTCAACACCCAGACCGGCAACTGAATCTACGGAGTCACGGCCGCCGATAATGCGGGGAGCGTAGAAGTAGATTATCTTATCCACAACACGTTCTTCCAAAGCCCAGGCCGCAACCTCGCCGCCGCCCTCGATCAGGACCGATAGGCAGCCGTCATTCGCGAGTTGACGCATCAGGCTTTTGATAGATGGCCGCCCATCGGAGGCCTCTAATGTTACTATACGAGCGCCAGCCTGTTCGAGTTTCCTCAATTGGCTCAAATCAGCATGATTCGGCGCGGCTATAACGGCTTCGCCTGGCTCTTGAAACAGTTGGAGTGTGGGCGGGATATTGCCTGTGGCAGTCACTACCACTCGCGTGGGATAGAAGACTTTTTTACCCAGGCGAGCGGTAAGGGAGGGATCATCCGTGCGCGCGGTGTTGCCACCGATTATGATAGCATCCACGCGGCTTCTGATGCGATGAGCATAGGCACGGGAGCGCTCGTTTGTAATCCATTTTGAATCACCGGTGCGAGTGGCTATCTTGCCGTCCAGACTCATCGCGGACTTGAGGATGACGAACGGCATTCCCGTAGTGCGGTGCTTGATGTAAGCCTCGTTGAGCCGCCGGGCTTCGTCTTCACAAAGCAGAGGATGGACGATAATGCCCGCCCGCCGGAGTTCGTCGAGGCCCTTGGATGCAACTTTCGGGTCGGGGTCCACCATCGCAGCGTGAACCTCGCTAACGCCAGCCTCAATAACTGCCTTGGTGCACGGAGGAGTGCGGCCGTGGTGGCAGCAGGGCTCCAACGTCACGTAGAGAGTGGCGCCTTTTGCATCAGCCCCTGCATCCCTGAGAGCAAAGACCTCTGCATGTGGCTCACCAGCGCGGGGGTGATAACCTTCGCCGACGATAACGCCATCCTTTACTACAATCGCGCCCACCATAGGATTGGGGCTGGTCCTGCCGCGCTTCGCCAGAGCCAGCGCGCGGCGCATATATTGCTGATGAGTCACTGCTCACCCCGCTTGTCATCGCCACGGAGTTTGCCGTATATACGCCGGTGCATC
The DNA here is from genome assembly GCA_021373255.1 of bacterium. GTDB lineage: Bacteria > Armatimonadota > UBA5829 > UBA5829 > UBA5829 > UBA5829. The sequence continues at coordinate 8,604 of JAJFTD010000161.1, read as the reverse complement.
GACGCATACTGTCCGGCGACCATGCGCATATCCAAAGCGGCTAGTCCGACCACAATGAATGCAAGGATGATGCAGGCCATCCAGTAAATTAATTCACCAATTGGGTCCCTGCGCGAGGTAACCCACGGGCTGACGAGCATCAGCACGAACAGCAACTCAATGAGCACGACCAGGCAACCACGCAGAATGCGCTGCTTCCGACCGATCACATTCCCCGGCGACCGCCACTTTCTGACCTCAAGCACAAACAATACGCCTATGCCGATGATGCCAAACAGCGAAATCCACTGGGCGAATGTGTTGGGCATTTCAATGCTCTCCAGCAAGCGCGGCCTGGGCCGACTCGCGCAGCATCCTGCACGCCTCAACCGGTGGAACTCGGTTGTTGTAAACGGCAGAGCCTGCTATAAGCACATTGGCTCCAGCGCGGACAACCCTGGGCGCGGTGGTCTCATCGATCCCTCCATCAACGGCTATGTCGATATCCACTCCAGCACGCTCGGCCATCTTTCTGGCCTGCTCGATCTTCGGAAGCATTGTCTCGATAAACGATTGCCCACCAAAGCCGGGGTTCACAGTCATTATGAGAAGTACGTCGATATCTGTTATAACATTCTCGACCAGGCAAAGCGGAGTCGACGGGTTGAGCGCAACGCCAGCACTTACGCCGAGGTCTTTAATGCTCTGAATGGTCCGGTGAAGATGCACACATGCCTCGGCATGGACAGTTATCTCATTCGAACCCGCATTCACAAACTGCTCAATATAGAGTTCGGGATGCTCGATCATCAAGTGGACGAGCAGGGGCAGGCGCGTAATCGACTTCACCGCCTTGACAACCATCGGCCCAAATGTGATGTTGGGCACAAAATGGCCATCCATCACATCGCAATGGAGACTATCCGCACACTGCTCTACAACGCCTACATCGGCGCTTAGATTACTGAAATTCGCTGATAACAGCGATGGTGAAATGTTAATCTCCGGCATATCAATATGTATCGTCACTCACGAGTTCCCCACCGACATATACCCTTATCCTCGCGGACGAGCCATACGTGGGCACAGTGACAGTAAACCTGTCGCCCGGGTCGCGGTTTTCCTCGTAGGCCGTGTTGTCACCACGGTCATCAGTGGCGATTATCTTAACCTCCTGCGGTCCTTCGGCGTCTGATGACACCTCAACATTCACTTTTAGCTTTCTCTGCTGGCTTTCTGTTACACTAGATGACGGCGATTCTGGCTGCTCGGTCTCTTGTTCCTGAGGCTTGGGACCGGTGCTTATGACCAGGTCTATAGCAGTTCCAGGCGCGTACAGTGTGCCTGCCAGAGGGTCCTGGCTGATAACAGAGTTAGCCGGTACCTGGTCACTATATTTCTCCCTGATTGAGCCAACGGTAAACCCGGCCTCGACAGCTTTAGCATTTGCATCGGACTGGGTAAGGCCGGTCAGGTCTGGAATAGCTACCTCACTAGGGCCGCTGCTGATCTTAACCTTCACCTGCGGATTATCTTTGGGCACTTTGCCATCTGCAGGCGGGACTACCGAGCAAATCTGCCCTGCAGGATACATGTTGCTGTAGACGCGGCCATCATCAACCAGTTCAATCCCTTTATCAGTGGCAATTTCCTGAGCTTCTTCCCATGTCTTGCCTAGCAAAGGAGGCACAGTAATCTTTGCGTTCCCCTTTTGAATAGTCATAGTGATGCCGCCCATAACAAAAACCACAACAACAAAAAGGGCTACATACCACCACTTGAAAGCCATTAAATCTTGAGGTAGGGACTCTTCCTTATCGACTTGTCTCGCTACAGCAACTGCCGATGCGCCCACAGGCCGACCGGTCCTCAGCGCCTCGCTCACCGCTTTGAGGTCGGTAAGCATGGCTGCTATGCTTTGGTAGCGGTTCTGTGGGGAGGTCTCCAGAGCGCGCATTACAATATCATTCAATGATTTCGGGATAGCCGTATTGATCTGGCGGGGCGCTACAGGAATCTCCTTGATCTTTTTCAATGCCACAGCGATAGCAGTAGAACCTTCAAACGGGCGCTGACCTGTAAGCATTTCGTAGAGAATAGAACCGACGGAGTAGACATCCGATGCCGGAGTCGGCGTGGCTCCTTCCGCAATCTCAGGAGCCTGATAATAGACCGACCGCATTGTGTATCTCTCAGCAACCTGAGGGCACTGGAGCAGCGCACCGGACAACCCCAAATCAGTCAGCTTGACCTCACCGTCCGGGCTGACAATAATATCCTGCGGAGCGAGATCACCATGGATAACGCCATTGCTGTGAGCATAATCCAGAGCGGCAAGCACCGGCATAATGATCTCCACTGCGGTCGGCGCGGATATCGAACCGGCGCGATGGATACGTTCACCCACACTCACACCACGCGCGAACTCCGTAGCCACGAAACACTCTGACGGTATGCTGTCTGCATCTACCACTCGCGCGATGTTGGGATGAGTCAGCCGGGCTGCATCCTGGTAGCCACTCACCACGGCTGCAACCCACTGCTGATTTGCCATAAACTCCGAATTGAGCACTTTCAGCGCGACAAGGCGGTTAAGCACTTTATCACGCGATTTATACACAGAGAACAGCGGACCATCGCCCACTTTCTCCAACACCTCATATCTGTGATTCACAATCTGTCCTATCACGCGCCAGGTCTCCCATAGGTCTGAAAGAGCTTGCCCCAATTGGTCTCAAGCATACGCTGTACCCTGGGCTTGCCCACGCACGGGTACCAATAGCCGTCATGGTAGAGCCGTGAAGCGTAGTAAGACCAAGGGCTGATAAAGCTCCTGAGGAGCACATTTTCCAGCGGCTTCAGCGGACCGTGATAGATCAACTTCTGCCCTCGACTGGCAAACGTCTCCATTTTTTCGTGGAAGTGGAAGTTCACTTCTTCTATATCTTCGCCGACAACTTCGATCTCACTGGGGTCGGCGCACCCCAGCCCCTGCTCATGGGCCAGCCTCAAGAACTTAATGTTCATTGGATCAAAACCCATCATTTTGGCGGCGATGGCGTCAATAGCCACCTGATCCGCACTTGCGATTATATAATCTTTGACTATAGGCATCATAGCGCGAGGGCCGGGACCGTCGCCGGCAATGGTGCCATCAGTCACTGCGAAAATGCCGGGATGAATCTCTTTTTGTATTGCCAGAAGATCAACCAGAGTTTCGTGGATCACTGAGTGTGTCCAGTGCCGATTCTCACGAAGCAGGCCGCCGAACGCATTTTTCATCGCACCGGTCATAGTGGTAAAGACGTGAGTTTTCAACGTCGGCAGGTGAATCGCATTCTTGTCCAACATAGTGTCCGGGATCATAATTCCATCTGGAAACACCTTATCCAGAACCAGCATCTTCGCCTTGGGTTCATACTTGATCCAGTTCACTCCCTCCTCATAGAGATAGAGAAACTCCAAGCCGTGCTTCTCAATCACCGACTCCAGATGGTTGTTCTTTGCACCGAGCTTCGGATCGACAACGACAGTGCGGTTCTGAGCAGGGATGAGGTTCTTATAACCCGCATCCTTGAGCGCCTTCGTGACTCCATCCAGTTGCCATGGAGTAGTAGAGCAGGCGGGAAAATAGTAATGCCACGAGATGTTGATCTTGAGGATAGTATCTTTATCCTTTGGCAGATGCGATTCAAACTCTGCAAGCTTCATCAACCTCGCATAGTCTTCAATAACGCTCTCAGGCGACGTCTTCAAAACCGCTACTTTGGACTTACTCATTGTTTGTCCTTTCCGGTAATTTTTCGTGCTGCTCCCAGGGCCGCTGTGGTCAAACACGCCGCGAGAACTATTACGTATACGCTTCGGCTTAGGTCCACAAGTTCCGCCGCACTCGTAAGCATATTCTCCGATCCCAGAGCCGCCGCGAACATCGGCAACACGAAGAGTCCCCCCGTGAATACTACCCACACAGCAATAGCCAGGTCCAAATATCTATTCAATGGTTGCTGTCTCTGTGATCTCATGGTTTCCATTTTCTATGCCGTTGATGTTGGCATTGTATAACTCGATAGCCCTGTCTTACTACGAAGACGAGTGCTGGGCGTAAGCTCACATCAGGCAAATATCAAGTTATAAACGTCCAGCACCATGCCGTTCGATTGCGGCAATTAAAGCGTCACGAGTAATATCAGCGAACACCCGGCACTCTCCAATTTTTATAGGAAGCGCAAGGCGAATCTTACCACCAATGTTTTTCTTATCCAACTCAATAGCGCGAACAATATCGGCAGTCGACAGCGCAGGGTCCATTGCAATTGGTAATCTCAACCGAGCCAGAACTTTAGCAATAGCATTCACAGTGCCGGGCTCTGCTATGCCCATTTCTTCAGCGAGCAGAGCTTCGGTCACCATTCCAATCGCAAGCGCCTCACCATGCCGGTACTTGCCGTAGCCACTTAACATCTCTATTGCGTGGCCTATCGTGTGCCCAAAGTTGAGAATAGCCCGAAGTCCACCCTCGCGCTCGTCCTGCTCAACAACATTAACCTTGATCTGCACCGACCGTGTTATTGCTTCAATGAGCGGGCACTCTATACGCTGAAGCAACTCCGATGCATAACGGTCAACAAAATGGAAGAACGCTTGATCGTAAATTATACCATGCTTAACAAGCTCAGCCAACCCGGATCGCAGTTCTCGCATAGGCAGTGTATTAAGCGTGTCGATATCTATGACTACGGCGCGCGGTTGGCAAAATGCACCCACGAGGTTTTTTCCCTGTGGTAAGTCCACTCCTGTCTTTCCACCAACACTCGCATCAACCTGGGCAAGCAGAGTTGTCGGCACCTGAAAGAAATCGATCCCTCGCATATATGTCGACGCAGCGAAACCCGCCATATCGCCAATCACGCCGCCGCCCAAGGCTATCACTGCCCCACCCCGGTCCATTTTAGCTTCAATCAGCCCATCATAGATCTTGCGAACGGTATTCAGTGTCTTGAAACGCTCACCAGACGGAACCGTGATCACCTCTGTCCGAACACCTGCAGAGTGCAAACTGTCCAGCACAGGTTGAGCATAATGCGCAGCCACTGTAGGGTTGGTGACAACAGCAGCCAGAGTATAATTACCAGCCGAGGTCACGATCTTCCCGAGCTCGCTAAGAATACCCGAGCCAATTGTTATAACGTAGGAGCGCTCACCAAGGTTGACTTTGATTTCAGACATGCCCACTCCATACACCGTGTACATTACAAAGGGGATTGCACACCGGCAACCCCCTTGATATTCATTATCTACGCCCTATACTACGGAACCAGGCTATCTCCAACCGTGCCGGCACCGGAGTCCGCGATGATCGTCGGAGTAACGAAGATCAGCAGTTCTCTGTCTTCAGTTGTCTTCGCGTGCGTTCGGAAGAGACCACCCACAATCGGAAGGTCCGCCAAAATCGGAATCTTCTGATAACTGTTTGAGTCGTTCTTTCTGATGAAACCGCCGACAACGATGGTTTCGCCATTTGCAACACGCCTCTGCGTATAGAGTGCCTGGGTGCGCTGCTCTGGAATGCTTCCAGCGTCGCCAGGTCCCTGAACCTGGTTACCAGTATCAGCAACCTGCGGATATAGCTGCATCGTGATAGTGCCATCACCGTTAACTCTGGGCAGAACACTCAACTGCGTTTGAACATTGATATAACGAGCGACAGCCTGATCGATAACAGTGTCTCCAACGACAGTCGATATACTCTCCCAATAAGGGATAATCGTGCTGATTTGAATCTGCGCGGTCTGATTATTAATCGTCGAGATAATTGGCGAGTTTATAACACGACCGATATCACTTGTAAGCTGAGCTTTGAGCTGAGCAGTAAGGTTACCACTAGTGAAGCCTACAATGACGTTACCCATAGGGCCGAACGCAGTATTGAAGCTCTCATTTAAGCGATCCAAGCTCCAGTCGATACCGAAGCGCTTAACGTCTGTAGTCTTGACTTCGACAAACTCAGCCTTTATCTGAACCTGCTTCGGCGGAACATCAAGCATGCGGACGATCTTCTTAAACTTCTCGATACCGTCCTCTGTGCCCTTCACTATAATGGAGTTATCGAGGTCAAACGGCCTCGCATCATCCACACCATCCGGCCACAGGAAATCGTCACCGTTATTACTGCCGCTGCGGTTCGATGAGCTTGTAGTGCTGCTGGTGCCGGTAGTACCACCGGGTCTACCTGAGCTCGGATTGTAACCGGGTGGCCGGATTCCACCAACATCTCCGTATTGCGCTGCGCCTGTATTCTGATCAGCGGTCCTGCCAGCTCCACGATTCAAGCTGCTGGGGTCAATGGTCGGGACAGCCTGCTGACTATTCTGCATCCGTATCGATCTGGTCGGGTCATAGATCTGGCCATTGTTGCTTATCACTGAAACAGCACCCTGCTCCTGCTTCGGCATCATACTTTCTGGATATATGGGCTCGCAGTTAGGCTGCGGATTTACACCGTTCCAGCCAAGTAATCTCAAAAGCTCACTCGGCTTTGAGTTAATAAGCTTTACAACGACAAATTGCGACTCCTGAGCCGGCGCGTAAGCAGCCGAAGGCATCTCGACCGGAGGGAGTGCCGCGGCTACGTCCTTCAAAGAAATGGCCGATTCGTCAGATGTCGCACCGCCGATGATATAGGTCCCGTCTTCTGCCTTTCGATATGAGACTCCCGCGCCCTTTACGATATAGTCCAGGGCTTTCTCGAGAGGCACATCCTTCAGCGAAGCCGTGATCTTCTTCTCAAGTTTAGTGTCATCCGCGATTACAATGTTGGTGCCGCTCTGCTGTGTCAACAGCATAACGACATCCTTAAGCGGGGCATCCTTGATCTGCAGCATAATACCATTTGCTGCATTAGCGCTGCTCGCAGCCATAATCGCAATAAGCGCTGCTCCCGCTACAGCCGTAGCAACCACTGGTCGCCACAGCCTCAGTATATAATGCATTTGATGTTTCCTCCTCCGGTCAAAGGCACAAAAAACCATACTAAAAATCACTTTCTACCAGGACCGGCCATAGCTGCTGCTACCGCCAAAACTACTAGAGCTACCAAAGCCGCTGCTCATGCCGCCAAAGCCACCACTAGAGCCGCCAAAGCCGCCACTGCTCATGCCGCCAAAGCCGCCGCTGCTCATACCACCAAAGCCGCCGCTGCTCATGCCGCCAAAGCCACCACTAGAACCACCAAGGCCGCCCATGCCACCGTAGCCACTACTACTATTGCTATTGTTGTTCATCATGTTTAGCAATTCGGTAGCACCGGTATTGCTAAGCGGAATCTTATCAATGATTGATTCTTCAGTCGTGGTGTTATCTACAGTCGCCGTGGTATCCACAGTCGCCACCGCTGTCGAGCTAGGCAGCTCATTTGTTGCAGGCTTCTTGCTTATGAGGTAAATCTCATTGTCTACGCGATAGACCAAACCGGCCGTCTTTACAAGACTCTTCAGCGCGACATCAAATGGAACGTCTTTGATCGAAAGGCTGGGGATTGTTCCCTGGACATCAGGTTCAATCGCAAAGTTGCGGCCCGTTCCACGGAACAGCGACTCAATTGCCGCCTTAACATCCACATCCCTGAGGTCTAGACTCACGGGCAAGGTGCTGGGAGCAGCCCATGCGAGAGAACTCAGAGTTATCACAACGGCCGAAACCGCCATGCATGCGCATATCCACCTTTTCAATCCATTCATCATTTCAAGAACCTCCTGCACGATAAGCAATAACTTGCCGTGCGTAATTGCAAACTCATACTCAGCAACACTTCATTGGACTTAGCCCGGCACTACAAAGTTCCTGGTCGTACAGTCCACTAAACTCTATCTTCTTCGTCCCGAACCAGGCATTCCGGGTATACCTGGCATTCCTGGCATTCCAGGTATACCGGGCATTCCTGCACGCCCGCTACTCGATGAAGCACCGGAATTAATATTAGCATCAACCTTCGGAGCAGAAGCCATACGTACAGTCAAATATTTTGGGCGCTTACCTGTGGTCTTCAGGATTACCTTATCCTGCTCAACCCGCTCCACCTTCGCCAATCGGTCTCTTAACATATCACCGGGCTGGACAATCTCAGATGATCCATTGCTCTCAATAATCGCATATACTCTCTCATTGAGCAACAGACCGGCCATTCGCCTTACAGGTTGCGCGACTTCTGTCTCCTCAACAATAGCGCCACTCTTTCGGTATTCTCCCGGAATTCGTTCAAATGGGAAATCCACGATGGGCGGGATTACCTTGACCACCCTCACATGCTTCGGAGGCTTATAGCCAACCGGCTGGAATGGATCACCACGTGACGGTTCCATCGGGGTCGCATTGGTCGCTGCCGCAGCGGTAGTACCCTGAGCCGGTGTTGCAGTTGCACCTGCAGTTCCACCAGCCGGGGCACCTGGAGCGCCAGGTGTTGCCGGAGCACCACCAGCAGCGGAAGGATCAGGCGCCATACCAGGTGGTGTAGGAGCTCCAGGCATTGGAGGCGCACCACTACTTGCATCGCCAGGCGCGGTACCCATCGCAGAAGGGTCCGTTGCAGCGGGTGTACTACTTGAACTGCCGCCAAAAATCATTGGC
>JAJFTD010000154.1 GCA_021373255.1 bacterium | reverse complement strand
GGCTGCTCAATCGATCTTTCGGACAACAAAGCGCATGTTGTCCATATTAAGAGGCCCGGCGGCATACACATCTGCACTCGCATAGGCATATAAATAGACCTTGGAGTCCACTTGCTTCACGTCGTCTACAACCGCCATTAGATTCTCTACCTGGCTGGTAGGGTCCTTGCCACTGGTTACACGAGGATCGGGGTTAGATATTGGAATAATTCCAGAACGTAGCGCCGCCTCACTCACTTCCTTCTGCAGGAAGTCGATCACTGAAAGAAGTATGCGGCCTTCTGAAGCCCGTCCATCGATGCGGGTCCTGGAGATCAGCTTATCCTTAGGGAATATGAGGTTGTTGAGATACAGCTTGAGTTCTACCGGGACTTGCTCTCCGGCAATGGTGTTACGCGTACACACTACCTGCACCACAGCATCCTGATAGCTGCCCGATATCGTGTTTACAGCCATCTGAATGCAGGTCCTCTCTGGGAGGAAATGATCAGCATCGAGCATATATATAACGCTGATTGAGCGTTGGTTATCACCGACTTTCGCCCCCAGCTTATCTGCCCTGTCGCTCGCTGACTGCAGCAGCGAGAACAAATCACCCTGAATACCGAATGCCGATTGCCGTGGTGACACAACAGCCCGCCCCAGTTCGTCACCCTGGCGGAAGACGAGTTCGCTGCTGCGCAGGGCAGTGGTCTGCCGTTGGAAGCTGATAGCTCGCTTCCCTTCTTCCACCAGCGCCCTCTGCTGCTCAGAAAGTTGGGTCTGCTGCTCTTGAATAGCGCTCTGCTGTTCCTGGAGGGTCTTGCTAGCCTCGGCAAGTTTACTCTGGGTCTGGAATAGTCGTGCGTTGGCGGTGGTCAGCCTGGAGAGAGCACTCCTGAGGTCAGCCTGCTTTGCGTGTAGACTGTTTTCAGCAATATTCAGCCTGGACCTGACATCGCCTAACTGTGCGGTCTTTGTCCTAAGTTCTTTCTCAGTGGCCGCGCTCTTCGCTCGCAGCGCGTCCAACTGTCTCTTGCGCCCAAGGATTTCTTTCTTTAATGATGCAACAGAGGCCACAGCTACATCCCGGGCTTTCACCGCGCGCAGAGTCTCCCTGCGCGCTGTTTCGGCTTCTTTTTGCAGCCTGGCAACATCGATCTCCAACAACCGGCTGCGGCTTGTCAGGCTCTTGTTGCGTGCTTCCAGCCTGTTACTCTCGCGGTCCAGACGCCTGTTTTGGGTCTTGATCTGCTGCCAATGAGTAAAGGCGTCTTTGAAGTCGGAGTTGATTGAGAGCAGCGTCCCCAGCACCAATGCGGAAATTACCATGCCCGTGATGGTGGTCACAATAATTGCTGTATAGCGAGGCCGTACACCAAAAAGCATCAGGCGTTTTTTGCCCATCCTCCGGCCGAGAAGGTCACCGAAGTAGGCAATAAAGCCCGATACCACTATAAGTACTACCACAAATAAGATCGAGTAGCGCATGTTTGGTTGACAGTTACCTGTTATGGTTATAGTTGCTTCGGACCGCGAAGCTGCCGAAGCCGCCGCCACAGGCGGCGAGAAACAACGTAACGCCTGGCACTCTCTATCAAATTAACAGGACCAAACCACGAATCTATAGCAATTATTGCACCGTGAGATAACGTCGGCCCCTACGGAGCCGGCTTCGGCAGCTCCGCCTTCGGCTCCGCAGTCCGAAGCAACTCAAACTGGCAGGCAATCTTTACCCAGAAAAGATTGCCAATCTCGGCAAGTCTATCTTGCTGCTCTTCTTAACAGCACCACAGCCGCGGCCAGCCCCAGCACATCGGCCATAAACGCCCCCATAATCGGGGGTATGTTGCCCTGGACGGCGAGGGATGATGTATAGTGCCATATTATCCAGTAAATAAATATCAGAAGAATGCTCAGTCCGAACCCAACGGATGAACCACTGCGCGAAGGGCGAATCCCCATAGGGGCCGCCAACAGTGCGAATACCAGGCTCGCAAGTGGAAACGCCAGCTTGTTCCAGCGATCCACATCCAACTCGGCGATGTCCTTCAACGGCCTGTCGGGATGTGCTTTTAAGTAACGCACAAACTGAGAAAGCTCCGTAAAGCTCATCTGCTCAGACTTCTTTTGGAACATCGCAAGCTGATTCGGCGTTTTGTCTATCTTGATTTCCCTGGTCTGAGATTTTGAGAATGTCGACATCGCAGGAGAGTCACCGCCCACAAGCTGCCAATAGCCATCGTACAGCCGCCATGCGCTGCGGTCATTGTTGTCTTTCATTCCAGCCCACACAGCCCGCTGCGCATAAACTACAATGCCAGGGCGTCCGTGCATATACTGCACAATGGTAACATCCTTGAGGACACCTGTCTTGGCATCTACCCCACCTTTTACTGCGATAAGGGAATTTGTCCCCTCATCAAGCAGAGTAAACGAGGCTTTGGCTTTCGTTTCCTGGTGCAGCGCAGCCGCTTCCAGTTCTGCATTTCTCGAACTGGCGCTTGGCACTACGACCTCATTCAGAAAGATCGAGCCTACGCTCACCAGCAAACCGAGCGCAGCAATAGGCGCTACAATCCTGTATAGACTGATCCCCCCGGCGAACATCGCCACCACCTCGCTGTCACCCGAGAGCCGTCCCAAGCCCAGGAGCACTGCCAGCAAAGTGGACATCGGCAGCGTAAAAACGATCACATACGGCACGTACAGAAGCAACATCTGAATAGCCGTGAGCAACGACATGCCGTTCATTACCCAATTGGTCAACTTGAGCAAATACGTACCCGCGAAAAACACGGATGTAAATGCTATCACGCCAAACAGGAACGGGCCGATAAGCTCGCGCCAGAGAAGTTTATCCAGCAGCCTCACTATCGCCTCACATCTCGAACCTGTCGCCCAGGTAGAACTTGCGCGCTATGGGATCGTTAGGCAGATCTTCCGACGCGCCGGAAGTCTTGATCTGGCCCTCAGACATTATATACGCCCTGTCGGTAATAGCAAGGGTCTCACGTACATTATGGTCTGTGATGACTATGCCGATACCCTTATCCTTGAGGTGCCGCACGATATCCTGGATGTCACCGATAGCTATGGGGTCTACCCCAGTGAACGGCTCATCAAGCAGGATAAACCGTGGGTCCGTAGCCAGCGCCCGCGCAATCTCCACACGCCGCCGCTCACCACCCGAGAGCACCTGGCCCATGCTGTTTCGCACATGCTGAAGACCGAACTCACCCAACAGGGAGTCCGTCTTCTCCAAGCGTTCTTTGCGGCTCTTGCCATGCATCTCCAGGACCAGCATTATAGTCTCAGCGACGGTCAGCTTGCGGAAAACCGACGGCTCCTGGGCCAGATAGCCAAGCCCCAGCTTCGCCCGCACTGACATCGGCTTGTTCGTGATATCCTGACTATCGAGGGTTACACGACCGGCATCAGGGTGCACAAGGCCTACCATCATGTAGAATGAAGTAGTCTTGCCGGCGCCGTTCGGGCCAAGCAGCCCTACGGTTTCGCCGGTCGCCATGTTCATGCTCACGTCGTTCACAACGCGCCGACCCTTATATGTCTTGACAAGGTTGAAGGCTTCCAGCTTCACTTCTTCTGTGGCTCCTGCTTCTTGGGAGTAGCTTCGATCCTGCTCAACCCGTTCGTGCTCTCAATCTTGATTGCGGGTCCAGCCGCAGACTTCAAGTCAACAGTGGCCACATCACCGGTCATAACCGCAGGCTCATCAAACAGCGCAGGGTTGTCGCTTACAATCTTCACATTGCCAGTAAGGTGAGCAACCCTTTCAATACCGTCATAAGTCGCGCTGTCGGCAGTGGCTGTGGTGACCGTCTTTGAACCGGATTGATCAACGGCGGAGTAGATTATCGTAACCGGACCTGTAAGGTCAGCACTCTTGATAGCGCCCAGTCCCGGTGTTTTGGTCTTTGTCCCGGGAGCGGAAAACAGACTCGCAACGATCTTCGCGGCAGAAGCCTCAAACGATGTCCCGGTCACCTTATCAATCGTTTTCACATGAGCCTTACCGCCTGCAATAACCTTGGAAGCCCCGGCATCAAGCTGGATTGTAGAGGCCGCAACCGTGATGCCACTAACCTTATATGTAGACTGGGCGAGCACCGGCGTGGAAACAACCGCGGCCAGGGCGATCACTGCAGCCATTAGATAACCAAACTTATTCATTCTCGACATTATAACCCTTTCGCCGAGTCTTTTATCGTAATAGTCTTCATCGCAGTATCGGCAACAAAAGCGGCTCCCTGCATCGTCCCCATTGTGGAATCGATCTTAACGCCGCCGTTACCGACCACTTTTTGCTCCTTGGCATACCACTTCATCCAACTGGCTCTTACAGTGGTGTTTCGTTCAAGCGACTTGAGTGTCACCCCACCGGTAGCGGTCACCACGCGGTTCACAGTATCAGCTACGGCTTTAGGGGCAGTGATTGTTGCCTTGAGCTTGCCGTTTTCGTAGAGCTGCGCTGAAAAGTGCAGGAGTTCACCCACACGGGTGATCTCATTGCCTTTGAACTCTTTAGCAGTAGCGCTCATGCGTGTGCTGCCATTCTCTATCCAACGCAGAGTCACACCCTGCTGGCTCAACTGGAGCTTGGGGCCTGTCTCGACCTTCGGCCCCACATACGGAGGAGTCTTCTTGCCCGTCTGAGCCTTGTCCTGATCCACGGGTGTATCCTTAACGGGTACAGCCTGAGTTTTAACTACTTTATCACCGGGCACCACAGGCGCGGCATTGGGCACGGTGGGCTGCTTTGAGGAGCATCCGGCCGCAAGAAAAACAAGAGCCGCCAATATCCATAACGGCCGCAGAGATATTCTACTCATCAATTGCATGTATATTCCAGATAATAGCCTTGGCGTACGCACGGGTTTCAGTAGTGAAACACAAAACCCTACTAACTAGAGAATGACGGAATAGAAAGCCAAGTCTTGCCACCCCAAGTTTATCACAAGTTGGGGCTGTTCGCAAAAGGCACGGGCAGGATATCACCACAATGGGCTATATACAGATCTCCACGGAAACCGGATTTCTCTCTGGCAACGACTGCGGCTTCGATTGCTTCCTGTACATTATAACGATCCGATATGTGGCAGAGGATCAGTATTTTCACATCCTCCCTGGCTCCCCAATCCACCGCCATTTCCACAGTCGCGTGCCGGTTCGACTCCTCAGCCGCCAAATGTGCATCGCGGCCGAGAAACGTGGCTTCGTGAACGGCCATGTCCAATCGTCCATATGGCGAATGAAATGCCCTGCTGCCGTCACCAGTGTAAAAGAAAATGGGATGATAGCAACAGATGTGCTGACCAGTGGCAGGGTCGATCATTGAGCGTTCCTGCTGGATCTCATAACCCAGGCACAGTTGTCCTCGAACATGCTGCATCTCAAACGCCACAACACGTGTAGGACGCTTAGTCCCCTCGATATCGACCTCGGAGCCTACATCCATAGGTTCGGCATAAAGCAAATATTGCAGCAGACCGGATTGCTTTTTCTCAATGTATTCCAGCAGCGCATTCACCCAGCGGTCGTGGCGGGGGTAGTGAATGACAAGAGGCTTTTCTTTCTCACCATAGGCCAGGTTGCGGATGTTCACCATGTTGGATATACCCGCGATGTGGTCCTCGTGGCCGTGCGAGAGGAACACATGCTTGATTGCAAAAACTTTATTGCCAAGCATAGTAGCCACCCCTTCGCCCGCATCAAACAGGCACCGGGTGGGTTTGTGGAAAAACCACTGGCTGTAAAGCGCAAGAGAAAACGAGATTATAACATCGCCTGGTTTCATATTATCTCCGTAATGTTATACGCGCAGCATCGGAATTGTTCCCATAATAGGTTATACATCCACACTCATGATTCCGCTGTTCTAGGGGTTGGAAGTTAGGGGATAGGAGTTGGCGGTTGTTAGTCGACAGTAGATGGTCGTGTGTGTAAATGCTGGGTGGTGCATCTCCATATGTTGCTTAGGGTTGCGAAACGTAGCAACAAAGGAATCGTGCTATTTATGTTGTAAGAGATAATGTAGAGAATATTTTTAGCTGATCTGCAAGCAAACTGATATCAGGTAGCATTCGGCCTAAGCAGATGCGTATGCTTGTACTTAAGGGCATTGGCACCCAGATCGTTATTTGCTTATAACCCAACAAGAGGTAGAGTCGTGGAACCCGTTGTCACTACAGTATTATCATCCATCGCAAAAGTTGGCGCTGAGGCTTTAGCTAAACACATCCCTCTGGAAAGAGCAAAGAAAACAAGAGTCGATACTAGCGAATGCCATAAGGCGTTAGCCAGACACCTGGAGGTAATGTCAAACTGGGCACACGAGGTGAGTTTTCGTGATATTTTGAAGTCGCGTAAACTAACAGACAGCTTCATCGACCTTGACCTCCAGTTAGGGCGCTTTGCTACGCGAAATAGGTCACGTATTGGTTCACCCATTCATGCTTCTAATCTTGCGGCATGCGAACGGCATGCTGTCTTGTTGGGGGATCCGGGGGCAGGAAAGACAACGTCACTCAAACGGATTGCGATCGACATTCTGGGCACGAAGAGTAATGCCACTGGTACTCGCTGCCCACTTCTTCTACGTTTACGGAACTTGAGCGGTGAAACATCGCTTACGAGCGCTGTCATCTCAATGCTTGGTATCGTTATTCACTATGATGATTCGCTTAGTGATGAAGAAAGAGAAAATGTGCGACTTCGCGTTGTCACGCAATCCCTGCAGAACATGTCGGCGGTCCTGCTGATCGACGGCCTTGACGAGCTGCACCCTCGTATGAAAGACATAGCGATCCGCCAGTTACGTTCCCTTCTCATCAGCTCGTCGCGATATCTGATCATCGTTACATGTCGAACAGGCGACTTTATTTACAGCTTTGACGCTGCGGATGTATACGTAATTGAGCCACTATCTGACAGGCAGATATTTGCGTTTGCAGACAAATGGCTCGGGAAGGCGAATGCCAAACCTTTCCTTACGCAAGTTCGTGAGGCTCCGTATGGCGGTACAGAGGTACTCCCACTCACTCTCGCTCATCTCTGTGCGATCTACGAGCGGACTGGGAGCATCCCAGAGAAGCCACGCACGGTCTACCGGAAGATCGTCCGTTTGCTCCTTGAAGAATGGGATGAGCAGCGTTCAATCGTAAGACCATCAGCTTATGCATCCTTCGAAGTAGACCGGAAGGAGGAGTTCCTACGAGCAGTCGCATACCACCTCACAATGGAGTCTCGCCGCGGAGCATTCGGACATCGGGATCTGCAGAACATTTATCAGAAGATCTGTGACTCATTCGGATTACCTCGGGAAGGATCTCGAAAGGTAATCCGCGAGATAGAATCGCACACTGGCTTAATAGTCGAAGTTTCCGACGAGATCTACGAATTCGCTCATAAATCGATCCAGGAATACCTAACCGCAGAATTCATACTACGCATGCCTACGCAAATGCTCGAGCGCTCACTTTCTATGCCTAACGAGATGGCGTTGTCGACTGCTATGTCATCCGATCCTGGACTCTACTTCTATACTACCATCAGCTGCATCGCGGCAGCGATGCCAAATAGTTTCGCCGCCTTCACTGCGCCGTTTATCCGCAGACTCCTGAAGGAGAAGGTGGACTTCACAATCAGCGAAGATTTAGGAGTGGCGTGCGTTGCCCTCTATTCGAACAGCTTCTTTAGTTCTGGCTCGCAATTGCGCTTACCCTTTGAAGTCGAGTCAGAAGCTTTTGAGCGGCTACTTGGAATCACGGCTATTGCGTCATCGGTAAAGCTCGCACTCCAACAGGCATCTGTAGAGGTGCAGCATAATCTGTTACACGTGAACTGGGTAGATAGTCCGCTACCGCCCAGCAGCGGAGGTCCCGATCGTTGGACTGCAGATAGGACGCGGGTACATCTAGCCGAACACGCACTCCAACAACTAAGGAATAAATGGTACACCCTCGATACTACTTTCTTCAATAGTGTTGGAGAGGATTTGAAAACAAGTTTAATTGCCAGATACAAGGTTCATATCCGCGAGAAGAACAACTAATAATTCCGCAATGATGTTGTCATGCCACTTCCTGGGGGAGGATTTCCAGATCTGGTTATTTCAGCCAAAGCTACGGGGTTCGGCTCTTGCATTATCTATCGATAATGCTGTCGCCTGAGGGGAATTCCCGTTTTAACTCTAGGTTGGCGATTCGAAAATCACCGCCCAGGTGCGCTACCAACTTTCCCAGCCATCAAGCCATCCAACCATCAGTCCACCTTTGCTCATAATGCCTGTTTGTGATAATGTATCCATGTAACGCTGGGAGGGATCAAGATGGATAGTGAGGAAAGTAGGCAATCGGCTTCGTGGAGGGAGCGGCGAAAGCAGCAACTTCGGGACGAACTGGTCCAGGTGGCGCTAAAGCTGTTCACTGAGCAAGGATTTGATACCCCATCAGTGGATGATATAGTCGCCGGGGCTGGAGTCGCCAAAGGGACCTTTTATCTATATTTTAAGACCAAGGCAGAGATTGTCCAGGCGTCATTGGAGCACCTCGCCGGGGAGCTTAATAACCGAATAGGTGTTGCGCTGGAGAAGACATCAGGCGATGCTCGCGAAGACTTGAGCGCGGCTGTGGGAGCGCATATGGCATTCCTACAAGATTATCCCGGCCTGGCGGATAGATTCCTGGCCCCCGACGCCGCCAACCCCGTATCACCTATTTATGAGCGAACCCTGCGCAAAGGAATGCTTCAGGGGTGTTATCGAGAGGTAGACGCTGAGATGGCAGTGAGCGCGCTGCAGGGGATGCTCCACGGGCTGGTGAGCAAGGCAACAAAAAACGGCGGTTCGCTTCAGGATATATGCGAACTCGCCGTTGATTTGTTTGGACATGGTGTCAAACGTTGATAACTAGCGCTCCAGCAACTTACGCAGTGACTCGTCAGACTGCGTAAACTTGCAACCCAGCACATAGCCAACTTCGCCGGGATTAGCCGGTCTTGACCGAAGCACGTGGGCTACAGCGTTTGCCTTGTCTTTCGACGTCTTGGGGCGCAACTCGATCTTGAGCATTTCACCAGGCAGGATTTCATCAGGGACCAAGATCATTGCCCCACCCAGGCTTAAATCAATTGTATCGCCACGCCGCAAGGGAGTGGAGTCGCCTGAATCACTGCACAGCACGGTATACTCAACAGGCACCTTCATCGGCACCCTCGTATGCTGCCTTCTCTGTGCCCGGTATATCACACTCGGCTTGTCCAGGACCAGCACACGGGCCGGAGTTTGCACAATCCTCAGAATTTGCGTGCTAAAGCTATAATACGCATCAACCGCCGCCAGCCCGCATCTCACTGAAACCCTTGGCGGAATCTCCGCAGTCTCATCATCGCTGCGCGGGACACATACAGACAGCGTGCGATCGTCTTTATCGCATATAAGGCCATGGTAAGCCCTGGATTGGCTGCCGTTCTGGACATCCAGCGACAAAGGCTGATCTTTGCCAAAAAGCACTGTAGCTGTAGGAAGTTTTTTCTGTCGATCGGCGACTGTTGCCAGCGATGTTCCGGCAACGAGCGAAACTAAATTATCTAAATCAAACGGTTTGTTGACGTAACCCGATACCCCGTATGACTTAGCCTGCGCGAGCGCTTCTGCGTTCTCGCATGCCGTCATAACAATTACAGGGAGCGCGCTTCGTAAGCTGCGGATTTCGGCCAGAGCAGTAAGACCATCCATTTTAGGAAGGATCAAGTCTAGAAGAACAACGTCGAACTCAGATTCGCGAACCTTCTCCACTGCTTGCAGGCCATCATGCACAGCCACGACATCATAGCCGCTCTTTGCCAGCTTCGCCCCGAGAATGCGGCACAGATTGATCTCATCGTCGACGACAAGGACGCTGCCTTTCGTGACCATGTCGTAGGCCTCCTGCGATGTGAGAAATACTAAAGGTGAATAATACGCCTTAGCCTGCACTATTCCTATGGCGAACAATGCAAGTTAGATGAGCTTGGCGGAAAGCCATCCACAGGATATTATTGCAAAAACTGTGCCATTGGTGCATAGCTCAGCAAAAAGGGTGCGGACAGACTCTGATCAGCGGCTGTGGTAGACGTCGACTACAGCAGGAGTTGGTGCTAAAATAATTGAAAAATGCGGGTTGGAGTATAGATTAGATATGATAATAGACATACATGCGCATTGTTTCCCGGACGAGCTGGCGCCGCGCGCAGTTGCAACGTTAGCAGACAGAAGCAACACTATTCCGTATACGGATGGCACTGTTGCTGGTCTGCGGGCTTCCATGCATCACGCCGGTGTTGATAAATCAGCCGTTGTGCCAATTGCCACCAAACCCACCCAGGTGCGGAGCATCAACCGGGGTGCAGTAGAAACAAGCAGGCAATTTGACGACCTTATTTGCTTTGGCACTCTTCATCCAAAGCAGGATGATTGGCAAGCTGAAATAGACTATCTGGTGAGCAATGGAATTCCGGGTATAAAACTGCACCCGGACTATCAAGATTTTTACGTTGACGATCCAACTCTGACCCCTATGTTCTCCGCACTGGCAGATGCCGGCCTTATCGTGCTGTTTCATGCAGGAGTAGACATCGGATTGCCGCCTCCTGTGCATTGTATTCCATCCGGGCTAGCTCGCTTGATGGACACCGTGCCCAACCTTACTATTATCGCTGCGCACATGGGTGGATATGCGCGCTGGGACGAGGTAGAAGAGTACATCGTAGGCCGTGACATCTATTTTGACACATCATACTCACGGGCTGACCTCGGAGTTGAGCGTATGGTCGATATGATAAAGACTCACGGTACTGATAAAATCCTGTTCGGCACCGATTCGCCCTGGACTGATCAAGCAACGGAGATTGAGGGTATACGTGCACTATCTTTGAGCAGCGATGAGATCAACGCTATACTGGGCGGAAATGCCTTGCGCTTGCTTCAGAACCACACAGCAAGCTGACGGGAGAACAGAAGTGAGACATAGGCTTCACCATCCATTATGGGCGCATCTGCCTGCGGTCACGCTCATAGGGGTGATGATCGGAGCAATAATCAACGCAATGCCACTGCCTGCCCGGG
>JAJFTD010000146.1 GCA_021373255.1 bacterium | reverse complement strand
CATAGTTGTCGAAAGTTAGCGAGCAAACTGAGGTTGCTTCGGACTGCAGAGCGTAGCGGAGCTGCCGAAGCCGGCCTCGCAGAGGCCGAAAAGACCACGTTTCGCATAATTCGAACGGTTTGGTCTATCACAATTACGTTGTCTCGCCGCCTTCGGCGTCGGCTTCGGCTCTCGCAGTTCTTACAGAACCGCTGTCGCCCAAGGGGCAGCTTCGCGGTCCGAAGCAACTATGTCCGTCGGCTAACTTTCGACAACATTGTATCCTGATGCCGGACCAACCAAAAACAACTTGTATTGTCTCTTCGACTGTCAATCATCAACCGGCACCTTTTCACTTCGTGATATAAATTGACATTGCTTAGTGAGATTACAAATGCCCGAGATACCATACTGGAGAACTGAATACAGCGGGGCGAAGACTTGGCTGGTGTTTGGAGCCTTGTCTATGGCCGTGGGAACACTGGCTGGGCTTGGCAGCGCCATTCATCTGGTTGCGCCGGACTTCTTTGCCAACATATCGTGGCTTGAATTCGGGCGAATCCGGGCTGTGCACGTTGATACGGTGCTGTTCGGGTTTGTGACGGCTACGCTAATTGGTGCGCTTTTGTATATTATCCCGAAAGTGCTGGACACGGAACTGTTCAGTGAGCCAATCGCAAACCTGGCGGCTTTATTATATGCAGCAGGGGTGATTATAGGTGACATCGCTCTACTAGCCGGTTACACCCAGGCTCGAGAATATGCGGAGTATATCTACCCATCGGATGTACTCATCGAAGCTGCGCTGATCTTGCTCTCTTATGTCGCGGTAATGACCATCCTCCGGCGACGTGAACCATTGCTTTATGTGTCCTCATGGTATTTTCTGGGAGGGGTGATGTGGGGGGCAATGGTATACTTCGCGGGTAACGCGATGTGGCACCCCTGGATCGGGGCAGAAGATGGATTGAAAGACGCCATTCTGCTCTGGTTCTATGGGCACAATATCTTTGGCCTGGTTGTGACGCCGCTGGCTACAGGAATCATCTACTACATGATGCCCAGGATAGCCGGGGCTCCACTCTACAGCCAACTGTTGGGGATAATAGGTTTTTGGACGCTGCTGTCATTCTATGCTCACATCGGTTCGCACCACTTGCTGCAGGCACCTATTCCCACTTGGCTCAAGGCTGTAGGGATAGCCGACAGCTTCGTGATGGTGCTGCCTGTGGCGACAGTATTGGTGAACTTCTGGTACACCTCGCGCGGCAGGTTCAGCAAATTTTTACTCACCCCATCCGCGAAGCTGGTGCTGTTCGGCACTATATGGTATGCAATCACCTGCATTCAGGGGCCACTGCAATCCCTGGCGTGGGTTCAGCGTGTAACACACTTCAACAATTGGGTAATAGGCCACTCGCACATAGCCGTGTTAGGGTTTACGGGGTTCGTGGCTTTGGCGGGATTGTGGTATGTATTCCCCGAGGTTACTGGGCGGAGGATCTATAGTCTGAAGATGGTCAACGCGCAGTTCTGGCTGGTGCTGCTGGGGCTATCGGGGTTCTTTCTGTTTCTAACTATAGCGGGGTTGATCCAGGGGCATGTATGGTTGATGGGAGGAACCGTTTACCGGTCGGTGCCGATGCTCAAGCCATGGATGACCTTGCGACTGCTCAGCGGATTGTTGATTATCTCAGGCGCGTTTGTGGGGCTTTACAACATGATCATGACGTTGAAATATGGAGAGGTAATAGAGAAGTGAGGCAGCAGGACGCCATAATTATATTCGGCACGGCGGCTGTGGTGGTTGCGGCGGCGTTGGCGCATGTGTTATGGCCATCGCTGATGATGCACAATCGTCCGTCCCGGCAATGGCGTCCTTCCACTCCATTGGAGTTGAAGGGCAGAAAGCTCTATATGGCTAATGGCTGCGTATACTGCCACTCTCAATATATACGCCCGCAGGACTGGGGCATCGGAGCGGAGAGGATAGCCAAGCAGGGAGACTATTACCGGCAGGTGCCGCAACTGCTCGGCACAGAACGGACAGGGCCCGACCTTTCCCAGGAAGGCGGGGAGCATACCAATGACTGGCACCTGGCGCACTTTATCGACCCTCGATTCACACGACCACGCTCGCTCATGCCACGCTTCGCCTACGAGGGTAACGCCAATGTGAGGGCACTGATCTATTATGTGCAAGGGCTGGGAGAGAAAAATGCGGATGTTCGTGTCGCCGTCCAAAATCGATTCCGCAGAGAGGCAATAGCCGCATTCAGGAAAGGGCCAGATGCCAATATCAACTGGCTCCATTCACGCGTGCCCCCGGTGTGGCGGGCAATGCCTACGCAGAGTGCTGTCACTAATGCATCGGTCAAACGTGGGGAGAAGGTGTATCAAGACTACTGCATAGGATGTCACGGCCCGGTGGGCGACGGCAACGGACCGGCGGCGAAGTATCTCATACCGCGCCCGGTGAACTTCACAATACTAAAGCGCCACCTGATCGACCGCAAATACATTGGGGGTATCCTTTACTATCAGATTATGAACGGAGTAACCGGTTCGTCGATGCCTTACCATAAGAAAGATTTGGAGTCGGCGAAGATTTGGGACGTCGGCAACTTCATTGAGTACAGTTTCATCAATCACACAGATGACAAATATATCAGCGTAGGCATGCCCGCTTCGTTTGAGGGTAAATACGCGTGGCCGGTAACTAGACGACCTGTGCCGGTGCGCAATCAGGGCCCGCCGGTATCCAGCAGGTGACAACGGGAGATGACGGTAGATGGAACTTATCATAGGGCTGGTTAACACAATAGCAGTGCTGGCGATTATTGCTGGACTGGCACTGGCGGGATGGTGGCATATAGGGCTGCACTGGGTTCACACTCGACGCCAGGAGGAAGAGCTTCCCGAGGTGAGCCTGCCAGCCAACCTGCATGAGAGGTTCACTGGAATTCCTGCGGTATTAGTAATTTTCTACATCTGGTGCGGACTGTGGATGTTCGGCTATATCCTTTACACGTGGCTGGGAGGTGTTACCTATTGAACCCGTCAGACCACGAAAACCCTGAAATACCCGGTCATATTCCAACGGATCAAATAGAGGAATACCGCAACGATCCATCGTTTCAGAAATGGTTTGTGGGGGGATGGATCGCGCCGATATTGGTTGTGATGTATACGGTGGGTTGGCATGGGCTTATGCATGGAATCCTGCATGACAGACCAAGGCATTGGCAGTATGGAGTGGTGCCTTACGTGCCGGCACAGTCATGGCTTACGACGCGTTATCCACCTAAGGATAGCCTGCCAAAGCAGGTGATATTACCAAAGAAGACAACAAAGCAGGGAGGAATGCGTGGAGGAAGGTAGGAAGGGAGGCTGGCAAAGGCTGGCGCGCACAGCGATGATGGTGTTGCCGTGTTTGTGTGCGCTCGCGTGCGCCTCGTGCGGCCCGCACATGACCCAGCAGCCTTCCGTGCAGCCTTATGATCGAAAACTACCGCCTATGCCCGCCAGCACTGTTCCCACAACCGGTGGCATCAGAGCCTTGACCATCCAGCAGTCAAAGCTCACAACAAACCCACTTCCTGCGACCTCGCTTAACATCCGCAATGGCGAGATTTACTACGGCTATTACTGTCTGATGTGTCATGGGGCAAAAGGAGATGGAGACGGTGCGGTGGGGGAGAGCTTTGTGCCGAAGCCTACCGATCTTGCGTCCTCCAGAGTCACAGGCCTCACAGATGGGCGGCTTTACTACGCAATGCTCAATGGTGTAGGCCATAGCCCTGTATTGGAAGAGACCGTAGCCCCTGATCAGCGATGGCTGCTGGTGTTGTATGTGCGAACGTTTGCAGAAAGGCGTGCACGTTGAGGTATGTCCGGCGGGTTCGGCATCAGGATACCAACATAACCCAGCATGCTGAGCCATTAGCTCAGCATGCTGGGTTTGTGTATTCGTGTGAACCACAGCTAGATCTCCTCCAACCTCCGCATCCACAGGTTGCCTGGCGATATTTGTGGTATTGAGAATGGCGCCAGGCGGATGGAGAACTCTACCTCCTCAGGTTTGAGGAGATACTTATCCAGCGGTGGTTGGCCGCAGCTTGCACTGCCTAGACCAACCTGGCGATAGTCCAGGTAGAGGACTGTTTCGCCACAGGGGACCAGGTCGAAGGTGTGATCGGCCGTGGTCAGATTTTCCAAGGTATAGGGGTGCGCGCTTACGTTTATCAGCGGCATACCTGAAACCAGCAGGCCTGCGCCTTGAATATCGGTAAGAGTTGCCCAGCGGACATCGCTCTTGTTGCCGTTTTCCTGTGGGCGTATGTATTGCACGAACTCGTCCATCACCGTGCTCCGGTAGACACCGACTTTGACGCTTTCACGGCGGTCGATATAGCTTTCATGCGGGCCAAGGCCGTACCAGGCGAAACGGTCAAACCTGGCCGGTAAGTGCATCTGCAGGCCAATCCTGGGCAGGTTCGGAATATCACCCATCGGCTTGACGTGAGTCTTCAGGACCACGTCGCCGGTGCCGTATACGGTGTAGGTGTATACACATGAGAAGCAAGGGCGCAGCCTCTTGGCGCCAAGGGTCGACTCGATCTCGATCTTAACAGCCCCCGGCTGAACCTCCACGACATCCGCGCGGCTCACCCGCTGAAGGAGGCGGTCGAAACCGGCATTTCGCCAATCTTGCTGGATATACTTATCGTTATCTGTGGGAGCGCGCCAGATGTTGAGAGCTGGGCCGGAAGTCATTACCGATATACCCTGGAAATCCCAGGCTGAGATTGTCCCATGGAGCCTGTCGAAGACAATGCTGAAGACATCACCGCGTATGGCTATCTGCCTGTCAGTCTCCTCTACGGATATGGACTCCATATTTGAAACTGCTAGCGTCTGAACCTGTGGAGCTTCCACCGGCAGAGCAAACTGCACCCATGCAAGTTCAAAACCGCGCTCAGCCCACAAAGTGGATTCAGCGAGTGTGAAGTTGATATCAAGCCAGCACTCCGAACCGGGTACGGGTGAAGGAAGATTATACGGCAGAGTGATTTCAGCCGATGCACCTGGAGCGATATCGAGTTCAGGCAGACGCCCCTGCTGAAGCACCTTACCCCCGCGTGTGATCTTCCATGAGCCCTCAAGGCGACTCAGCGAGTTGAATGCATAGCGGTTAGTAATCTTAATTCTACCTGCGGTGAGGTCGATGGCCTCTGTATGCACTGGTTCGAGGATTTTCTTATACTCGATCAGACCTGTGTGAGGAATGCGGTCAGGAAAGGTTAGGCCGTCGATGCAGAAGTTGCCGTCGTTGGGTTCGTCACCGAAATCACCACCGTAGGCAAACCACTCTTCACCATTCTCAGTTGCCTGCCTGATTCCATGGTCCGCCCACTCCCAAATACATCCACCAGCGAGCCGGGGATAGCTGCGTATGGCATCCCAATATTCCTTGAGATTGCCGGGGCCATTGCCCATGGCATGAGCATATTCGCACTGGAAGAACGGCCTCGGGTCATCGGTTCGCTTTCCCTCTTCGATCATTCGATCAACTGTGCCGTACATCACACTTACGACATCCATCACTTTGGATTCGCCAGCGCCTTCGTAGTGCACCAATCTGGTTGGGTCCGCCTGATGAATCCAATCCGCCATGGCATCGTGATTGC
>JAJFTD010000141.1 GCA_021373255.1 bacterium | reverse complement strand
TCAGGGTGATTGGCTATATACTCGTGGTGATATTGCTCTGCCTTTACCCAGAGCAGGTTGGCGAACACCGTCCTGAACTCCCCTGCGAGCATGTAGACTGATGAGTCGCTATTGCTATCGGGTGCACTCGGCCGCATTTTTACAATGTTGCTCTCAAGTATACAAATTCCACCGACCAGCATCGCCAGCAAGCAGAGCATAACAGCTTTATCTTTCATTGCGTCGTTCTCCCCGATTTCAAACGTCGCACAATCATCGAGCCAAGCAGCAGGACGAATACAGCCACGGCCATAGCCACGATCTGCAACCTTATCTCGTGGGTATATACAGCATCCGCCCAATGATGGCCAAGTTCTTCAGTCTCATCATGTGCCCACGCGGGACAAGCGAGTGCGGCGGTTATCATCGTGATCAAGCAGCAAATTCTCTTCATCACTAAACCTCCTTACGTGCGAAGTTCAATGAACCCAGGAAAAGAACGAATGCTGCGTAGCACAGCCCATACAGCGCCACTTGCACCAGATAGGCTATCGGCACTTTGTCGCTGTGCACCAGTGCAGTCTTGAGATTAAAGCATTCCAGGTTCGGCAGAGCGTGGTAAACGACACTGTAGACAGCCTTTGCAGCGCCACTTGTCGCCTGCTCAATGAGACCACCGAAGTAGCCAATCTTGATTGTTCCACAGATATAGACGAGGAATGTCACCACAGCCGATACAGCAGGTGTTGCGATTGTAGAGATAGCTGTTGCCAGTGCTGCGATCACTGCTACTTCCATAAGAGCGAACAGCGTTGCGAGCGGCAGGAACTTATCAAATCCATGCTGGAATGAATATACCAGCACTCCAAACACAGTCGCCATCACCAGCACACCCATGGATACGGTGAGAAGTGTTCCGAGGAACTTACCCACTACATATTGTGCCCTGCCAACCGGCCTTGCAATAATCGGGTAAAGCGTCCTCTGCTCCACATCGTTAGGGATACCGGTAGAGCCCAAAGCTATAGCCAGCACAGCTCCACCAAAGAGAATGCACGTCATGCATAGGTCCTTGAGTATTTTGAGCTTGGTGCCGTCAGTAAATATCGACAGGAGAACTGAACCGGCTATTACAGTTAACATCAGCAGGCACAAGACGTGAAATACCTGCTTCCGGCTGTTCTCCAGTAGTGACATCTTTGCGATGGTCCAAATTTTAGTCATTTCGGGATTACCTCACGCCGCAAGTCTCAGGAATGCCTCTTCCAGCGATTCCCGTTGTGTATCGATCTTGTAAACGGGCAGATGTATCTCCTCCATTGCCCGCATCACTTCATAGATGGCCTTGGGGTCTATGGTGAGGACAGTACAGTCGCTCTGCCTGTTGATTGAAACGTTCAAGAACCGCAGGCGCTCCAGCATGTCTTGATCTATTGGAGATGTATGTATTACGACGTGTGAACTGCTGCTGCGCACAGAGTCCGGAGCTCCCATTGCGACCATTTTGCCTTTCTTGAGTACTGCCACCTTATCGCAGATGCTTTCGACCTCACTAAGCAGGTGAGAGCTCAAGAAGATTGTCTTGCCCTCGTTCTTCAGGTCCAGCAGCAGGTCACGCATCTGATGTCTACCAATAGGGTCGAGTCCCGAGGCTGGCTCATCGAGTATAAGCAGTTTTGGATCTCCGACAATTGCCTGTGCGATTCCAACCCTTTGCGTGAGTCCCTTTGAAAGCTTAGCTATTGGCGTTTCAATATAATCTGAAAGTCCAGCCCGTTCCAGGCAGCTTATTGCGCGTTTACGTATTTCGCGACGGTCAACTCCAGCGAGAACCGCGTGCATCGAAAGCACTTCAATCGGCTTGAGAAACTTGTGGAAGTAAGGCTGTTCGGGTAAATAGCCGATCAAACTCCTCGCAGACGATGCGGTCGTTGGGTGGCCAAAGATAGTCGCACTGCCACTTGTAGGCTGAACGAAATCGAGCATCAGCTTGATTGTCGTAGTTTTCCCAGCGCCGTTGGGTCCGAGGAATCCAAATATGATTCCTTCAGGGACTTCAATATTCAATGAGTCGAGTGCAGTCTTGGGGAGTTTCTTCTTGCCGAGTTGGTAGGTCTTGGTAAGGTTCTCCGTAAGTAATGGTTGTGACATAGAGATATCCCAGTTGCTTTTTTAATATGTGCCAGTATTAATTATTGGCTTCTGAGCTCCAGGATTTCAGACTGTAACAAGCATAATCCTTACATTCGGAAGGAGGCAGACATTGGAATGGCTAAGAAAATCAGAGATACACTCTCTGCAGGAGATTCGTAATGAGTAAGATGACCATTGGAGTAAACCTTTACACTTTGCGCGAGCAGTGCACTGACCTTCCCGGCTTCAAGTACACTTTGTCCCGCTTGAAGGACATGGGCTACACAGCCGTCCAGGTGTCAGGAGTTGCGCTTGACCCTGAGGTGATTGCCGAAGCGCTGAATCAAAGTGGTGTCAGTTGCGTAGCCACTCATGTTGCCTGGCCAATGGTCCGTGATGAGACTCAGCGAATCATCGATATCCACAAAATGTATAACTGCAAGCACGTTGCTATCGGCAGCCTTCCAAAGGAATATTTCCAAGGTCGGTCAGGAGTCGAGAGATTCATTCGCGAACTACCCAGCCCGGCAGAGAAACTTACAACGGCAGGTCTGACGTTCTCATACCACAATCATCATTTCGAGTTGGCAAAGATCGGTGAGAAGACGTGGCTGGAGACTCTTTATGATAATTCAAATCCCTCACACCTGAACGCAGAAATAGATACATGCTGGATTCAACACGGTGGCGGAGACCCTGTATGGTGGGTACGCAAGATGGCTGGCCGTGAACCGCTGCTTCATGTCAAAGACTGGGGCCCTACGCTGTCCGGTGAGGTCCGCACTCTGGCTGTTGGTGAGGGCAACCTTAACTGGGCTGAAATCCTCAAGGCCGCTGAGGAGTCCGGTGTGGAGTATGTTTTGGTTGAACAAGACGACCACTACGGCCGCGACCCGTTCGAATCGGTGGAGATGAGCTACAAATATCTTGTGTCTATGGGTTTACGTTAGGAGGAGATAAGCAATGCTGAAGGACATAGTTCTAGCGAACCGCAGTTACAGAAGGTTTGTTGAGAGTGAGCATATAGATAAGTCGACATTGCGGGAGCTTGTAGACCTCGCGCGGTGTTCGGCATCCGGCGGAAATCTGCAGTCGCTGAAGTATATTCTAAGCTGCACACCAGAGAAAAACGATCTTGTATTCCCGGCGACATCATGGGCCAGCTATTTCACCGAATGGCCTGGGCCGGACCAGGGAGAGAGACCGTCCGCATATATAGTGATTTTGGGCGATACATCGGTTAGTAAGAATTTCTTCTGCGACCACGGTATCGCAGCGCAGAGCATTCTCCTCGGTGCGGCGGAAAAGGGACTTGGTGGATGCATGATTGGGTCGATTAACCGGGACCTTCTACGGCAAAATCTAGGTATTCCTGAGACATTCGAAATCCTGTTGATAATAGCCCTGGGTAAACCGGCTGAGAAAGTTGTCCTGGAAAACGTTGGGCCTGATGGGAGCATAAAATATCATCGTGACGCGGATGGCGTTCACCATGTGCCGAAGCGAGCATTGGACGATATTATTTTAACTGACTGTGAATGTTGATGGTCAAAAAGAAGCCAACCGCTGCAGCGCTTGCAAACGATGGGGGCTTCTGATATACTTAATTAGAACTTGTTGGCGACGTCGAGAGAGTGGGTCTCACGCCCACTCTTTTGAATTTGCCTGGTATCGGGAGACAATTGATGAATGCTGATTTCCTGGATGCTCTTCGTCAGATAGAGAGAGAAAAAGAAATACCGCTTGAGGTACTGCTCTCGGCGATAGAGTCCGCATTGGAAACCGCGTATAAGAAAAATTTCGCGGCCACTGGGGACATACGCGTGCGCGTCAGTTCGTCAAAAGGTGGCTTCCATGTCTATTGTGAAAAAGATGTGGTTGAAACCGTCGAGAACTCGCACACTGAGATCGCTATAGATGAAGCGCGAAAGCACGATCCCGACATCCGGGTGGGTGAAACTATTGAGTTGGAAGTCACCCCCGAGAACTTCGGCCGTATTGCCGCTCAGACCGCTAAGCAAGTTGTTGTCCAAAGGATTCGCGAAGCGGAACGTGAGCGCGTTTACGAAGAGTACGGCGAACGAGTCGGAGAAGTCCTGACTTGTACCGTGCAGAGACGTGAGCAGCGCAATGTATTCGTAAACCTAGGCAAGATAGAAGCATTGCTGCCACCTGCAGAACAGGTGCCGACAGAGCCCTACAGATTTAACGATAGGCTCAAGGTATATGTTCTTGAAGTAAGGCGAACGCCTAAGGGGCCGCAGGTAGTAGTATCGCGTACTCACCCGAGCCTTATCCGCAGACTCTTCGAACTTGAAGTTCCTGAGATCGCGGACGGTATCGTTGAGATTAAATCAGTGGCTCGCGAGCCCGGCGCTCGCACTAAAGTTGCTGTGTTCTCCAACGATGACAAAGTCGATGCAATGGGAGCATGCGTTGGACACAGAGGCACGAGAGTGCAGTCTGTTGTTAACGAGCTCTATGGCGAGAAAATCGACATTGTTCGTTGGAACGAGAATATTGAGAAGTTTATAGGCGAGGCACTTTCTCCCGCGAAGGCTGTTTCTGTAAAGTGTGATGAAGAGGCAAAGACTGCACTCGTGGTGATGCCAGATAGCCAGCTTTCACTTGCCATTGGCAAATCCGGGCAGAATGTGCGGCTTGCGGCGAGACTTACCGGATGGAGAATTGACATCCGCAGCGAGACTCAACTCGCTCGTGCAGCACTCGGTGGCGATGAACTCGAAGCCGTAGAGAGTGCAGCCATTGCTGAACCTGACGTAGTAGAGCCGGCAGCAGTTGAGCCGGAAGCAGCTCAAACTGTTGAATCCGGTGGCGCGGAAGAGTAAGAGTGTGTAAAAGAACTGCCGAAGAGCTTAATCCAAGTTGCTTCGGTTGTCTGCAACCGAAATCGCCGGGTGCACAAACGTTGCGGATTTCAGGATGCACTCTAAGTGTCGACATGAGGTCCTGTGATGGCGGATAAAGAGCAGAAGATTACGATCAGGACTTGCGTTTCATGTCGCGATTCATCGGCTAAGAAAGAACTTATTCGCATTGTTCGCACGGCTGATGGCGATGTGCGGATTGACCCCACCGGCAAGATGCCGGGCAGGGGTGCGTACTTGTGTGGCGCAAGGGAATGCCTTGTACGCGCATTTAAAGGTAACAAATTGAGCAGAGCTCTCAGGTGCGAAGTTCCTGAGAGCATCAAACTGGAGCTGGAAAATCTCGTGGTAGAGGATAGAACGTCGTGATGATGGGGACAGGTCTTATGAAAGCTGAATAACACTGGCAGGTTCGTGTATTCCGCAATCATCCCTCGGAACCATCCCCACGGCGCTCCCCTTACGTGTGCCACATTTCACGCTACCACTATTACTATCATTTACTATCATTGCATTACGAGAAACCAAGGAAGAGGTGGACATAAAATATGAGCGAGGTTAAAGTTTACGAGCTCGCAAAGGACCTGGGAATCACCAACAGTGACCTGCTTGCCGTCCTCAGGGACCTGGGTATGTCGGTTACAAGTGGTTCCAGCGTGCTGGACGCCTCTACCGCCGATACTGTCCGGGAAATGATATCGCAGGACAAGGGGGTCATCAGCGCGGCTAAGACCATCGAAGTCCCGCAGGCGCTCTCAGTAAGAGAGTTGGCTGAAGCGCTGGGAGTTCAATCCGCGGATGTACAGAAGCGG
This sequence comes from bacterium, assembly GCA_021373255.1. Lineage (GTDB taxonomy): Bacteria > Armatimonadota > UBA5829 > UBA5829 > UBA5829 > UBA5829. The sequence continues at coordinate 29,143 of JAJFTD010000141.1, read as the reverse complement.
CTTGTAGAGATGGGCATTTTAGCGAGCGTTAATCAGGCAATTGGGGCTGATGTAGCCGGAAAAGTTGCTGAAAAGTGGGGATACTCGGTCAAAGTTGTCGCTAAGAAAGAGGCTAGAGAAGCTAAGGCGGCTAAGCTGGCCCCGCAGCCGAAATCCAAGCATGCCGGTAAGCTGATGCCGAGACCACCTGTAATTACTGTTATGGGCCACGTCGACCACGGCAAGACCACATTGCTTGATACCATCAGGCGCACAAACGTTACCGAGCAGGAGTTTGGTGGAATCACGCAGCACATCGGTGCTTATCAGGTTGACTGGAAAGGCAAAAAAATCACGTTCCTGGACACTCCAGGCCACGCTGCTTTTACTGCTATGCGAGCCAGGGGAGCCAGTATTACGGATATCGCGGTTCTCGTAGTTGCGGCAGACGATGCGGTTATGCCGCAGACTGTTGAAGCTATTAACCATGCTCGCGCGGCCAATGTGCCCATCATAATCGCGATCAACAAGATTGATAAGCCGGGCGCCAACGTTGAGCGCACGCAACAGCAACTTATGGAGCATGGCCTGATGGCTGAGGAGTGGGGTGGAGACACCATTATGGTGAAGACCGCCGCCAAGACCGGTGAGGGCGTTGATGAACTCCTTGAGATGATCCTGCTTGTTGCTGAAATGGCCGACTTGCATGCAGAAGTTTCGACCAGCAAGGTTGCCGGAAGCGTGGTTGAGGCGCAGGTCGACCCGAGAAGGGGACCTGTCGCGACAGTTCTCGTGCAGCGCGGAACTCTCAAGATCGGTGCTCCAATCGTTGCTGGTGAAGCACACGGTAAGATCAAAGCGATGTATAACGACAAGGGTGAGCGCATTACCAAGGCGACCCCATCCACTCCTGTGGAGATTTTGGGCTTGTCTACTGCGCCACAGGCCGGAGATATACTCGAGTCTGCAAAGGACGAGCGTGAGGCCAGAAATATAGCCGATAAGCGTGCCGCTGAAGCACGGCAAGAGCGGATGGAAGTCAACACGAAGATCACCCTTGAGGATCTCTACAAGCAGATTCGTGAGGGCAACGTAAAGAAGCTGGGTATCGTTTTGAAAGCTGACGTGCAGGGATCGGAAGAGGCTGTTAGACAGTCGTTGCTAAAGATCGAGCATGAAGAAGTGAAGGTGGATATCATCCACTCCAGCGTCGGTAACGTGAATGAGTCCGATATTCTGCTGGCATCAGCTTCCAACGCTATTGTTATCGGATTCAATGTCAAGGTAGATCCACAGTCCGCGAAGATGGCTGAAGCCGAGCATGTTGAGATCAGAACTTATAATGTCATCTATGAATTGACCAAGGACGTCCGGGGTGCTATGGCAGGTCTTCTGGAGCCTGTCTACGAAGAGCAGAAACTTGGTGAGGCGGAAGTTCGGGCTACATTCCGTATTCCAAACCACGGACTTGTCGCCGGATGTTATGTTACAGAAGGCCGTGTGGTTCGCAACGAGCTTGTGCGAGTCCACCGAGATAGTCAAGTGGTCTATGAAGGCAAGCTCGATTCCCTGAGGCACATCAAGGACGAAGTCAAAGAAATGGCTCAGGGCTACGAGTGCGGAATCAGGACAGATGCATTCAGCGATTATCAAGTCGGCGATATCATAGAAGTCTACACCAAAAAGCAGATTGCCAGAGCGATATAACTTTGCTCGTGATTCTGAAAAGATGGCGCTCGGCGGCCGCGGTGGCGTCGGGCGCTTTTGATAGGTGGCGAGGCATATGATTATAGGTATACTGACAGTGGACGTGAGCATACCCGGAAGCAATACGCTGAAGGACAAGCGGCAGGTGATCAAGAGCCAGTTGGACACAATCCGAAACAAGTTCAATGTGTCTGCGGCAGAGGTCGATCATCTTGACTCGCACAGACGCGCTGGGCTGGCATTTGCATGCGTGAGCAATGAGCAGGCGCTGGTAAACAGGATTTTGGATCTCATTATGAGCCAGATAGAATCCAACCCGCTCTGCGAGGTTGTCGACTCTGAACTGCAGTTTCTATAATATACAGAAACGGCCTTGTTTACTATTATTAAGGAGGCCTTACAATGACTACACGACAGGAGAAGATCCAGGAACTCCTCAGGGAAGAGATTAGCGATATATTGCGCCGGGAGTTCAAAGATCCTCGGCTTGGGTTTATCACTATAACAGGCGCGGAAGTGACGTCCGATCTGAGGCACGCAAAAGTTTTCGTGAGCGTTCTTGGCACGGAACAGCAGCGCGAAGAGAATATAGCCATATTGAAAAAAGGCGAGCACTTCGTGCGGGCAGCGTTGGGTCGAAGAATACACATGAAAACGCTTCCTGAGATCGACTTTAGGCTAGATACATCCGCCGATAAGGGGATACGCATACAGGAGTTGTTGGAGCAGATAAAGCATGATGAAGATTGATCTGCTTAAGGACGCGTGGGCGCGCTTCATGGAGGCGCGCTCCTTTGTTTTGGCTTGCCACCAGCGACCGGATGGTGACACACTGGGCAGCGCACTTGGCCTGGCGCACGTGTTAAGGCTGGCCGGCAAGGATGTAGTAGTTATCTCAGAGGATGGCATTCCAGATAATTATACATTCCTCCCCGAATCAGATACCGTTGTAACATCGACCGATCGCCGTGACTTCGACATTGGAGTTCTCATAGATAGCGAAGGAACCAAGCGCATAGGCTCCGCTGCGGATGCAGTTACAAGTTCCAAAGTGCACGCATGTGTGGACCATCACCTGCCCAGCGGTGGGTTCGGCGAGATCAGAGTAGTTGATTACCATCGCAGTTCGACGGCTGAAGTGGTATATGAACTCCTAGAAGCTAACGATGTAATTTTTGACGCCGTTGCAGCAACTCATCTCCTCACCGGCATCATCTCCGACACAGGAGGTTTCAAATTCTCCAATACCAAGCCCCGAACCTTTGAGATAGCCTCCAAATTACAAGCACATGGGGCGGACCCGGCGATGATTGCACGAGAAGTTTATGAGAGCAGGCCGATCCGTTCTATGAAACTCCTGGGCCGGGCACTGGGCTCACTTCAGATAGACGAGTCAGGTCGTGTGGTATGGGCAACCATTAGCAAACATGATTTAGATGAGTTGGGTGCGACCGATGCAGACACCGACAGCATCGTTAACCACGTGACTACAGTTAAGGGCCCAAAAGTTGCTATACTCTTCAGGGAATCAAAGCCTGGCTCCATCAGGATTAGTCTACGTTCCCGAGACGGAGTTGATGTAGATCGAGTGGCGCGAGCATTCGGCGGCGGCGGTCATAAGGCTGCGGCAGGGTGCCATGTCGAGGGTTCATTGGATCATGCAGTGGATGTGGTTGTGAACGAGGTACTTAAGTGGATGGAGTAGTAAACGTCCACAAGCCCCTCGGCCCAACCTCACACGACATCATCTACACGATGCGGCGCATCTTTGGTCAGAAAAAGATCGGCCACGCAGGGACTTTGGACCCAATGGCGACAGGTGTCCTGGTAGTCTGCCTCGGCAAAGGGACAAGAATAGTAGAATATCTCATGGGTGCGCCGAAGGAATACCGCGCAAAGATGATATTGGGGCAGTCCACAGATACAGAGGACTCTACAGGAGTTGTGCTGCGAGAAACGGATGCCTCGGCTGTCACAAAAGAAGCATTTGAGGAAGCTACGAGGGCTTTTATAGGCGAGATCGATCAGATACCGCCAATGGTATCGGCTATTAAACTCGATGGCAAGCCACTATACAAACTTGCGCGTGAAGGGAAATCTGTAGAGCGACAGGCGCGAAGAGTAACTGTGCAATCGATTGATGTGTTGGATTTTGTGCCGGGCGTGTGTGCAGAGGCTGAGATAATGGTGAGGTGCTCCAGTGGAACATACATCCGCACGTTATGCTCAGATATCGGTGATCGGCTCGGGTGCGGAGCGAATATGTCCATGCTTCAACGAACGAGGGTAGGGCGCTTCTCAATCGAAGACGCAGCCACACCTGAACAGCTAGAGCAAGCGAGGATAGACGGTCGGCTGGAAGACTTTGTGATGAGCATAAATGATGCCCTATGTGATATGCCCTACGCTGAGATATCTGAGAGCGCCTCGCTAGATGCTCTGCACGGATTAGTAATACCGATAGACGGCGACTGGCCTGATGGTGATACAATTAGAATGCTAGCACCTGATGGTAGACTGGTCGGGCTCGGAATTGTAGCCGAGAAAGAGGGGCTCCGGGTAGCAAAGCCGAAGAAGATTTTAGATAACCCGGACTGTGGTGCTGGACGTTCATAACTTGATATTTACCTGATGTGAGCTTACGCCCAGCACTCGTCTTCGTAGGAAGACAAGGCTATCAAGTCATACAATGCCAATGCCCGGATTGATGATAGCAGCGACGAGTATTTTATGAGCGTTACATTCGGACTTGAAAATATCCCCCATGAGGCGCGCGGGTGCGCAGTTGCCATAGGAGTCTTTGATGGCGTCCATTGGGGGCACCGCGCCATCTTCGACGAATTGGTCGGAGTGGCTACTTCGCGTGGAATCAAAAGCGCGGCTCTCACATTTGACAAGCACCCCACCGAACTCCTCGCTCCTTCCAGAGCCCCCGAGTATATAAGCACCCTTGAACAAAGGATTGAGCTTATTCAAGCTGCTGGAGTGGACGAGGTGATCGTTGCGGAGTTCAATCAAGAACTCGCCTCACTCTCACGTGAAGATTTTATGAGTATAGTCTTACGCGGATTCCTTCGTGCCAGGCACATAGTGGTTGGCTCAAACTTTAGATTTGGTAGGGATCGCGAAGGTGACACGCGCTACCTAATGAGCAATGCGCCTCTTCTGGGGATAGGAGTGAATGTGGTCCCGGCAGTTATCGTGGCAGGCGGACCCGTGAGCAGCACCAGAGTGAGAGCGCTGCTGAGCAAAGGCGATATCATTGAGGCTAATAAGCTCCTTGGGCGACGGTTTGCCCTGAGAGGGACAGTCGTGCGCGGCGAGCAGATAGGCCGGACTATCGGCTATCCAACCGCTAATATCCAACCAGGTACGAGACAGATCATCCCGGCGCGTGGGGTCTATGTAGTAGAGTCCAAGATTGACCACACATCTTATACAGGAGTATGCAATATTGGACGGCGGCCCACTTTCGGCGGGCACGCCCAGACCATCGAAGTCCATTTCTCAGGCTTTCAGGGTGACATCTATGGCCACACGTTAGATGTTACATTCCTTCGTCGCCTAAGGGACGAGATGACCTTTGAATCCCCAGACATGCTGGCAGATCAGATCCGAAAGGATTTGGAGCGAGCTGTAGAGACTCAGTAATTCATAATTTGTGAATTACCATGGCATGGGAGCCACGGTCAGCAAACCAACTGCAGCGACTGCCAAAGCTATCGTCCCAAGAGCGCCGGCATCAAGTGAATAAGACCCACCAGTGAGCCACAATGGACCTGAAACATCGCTTACCACTACACCGCGTTCGTAGGACCGACCGGAGTAAGGGAGCCCGAATATAGGCCCGGAAACCACATTCCAGCCGAAGTGCAATCCGATAGGCAGCCAAAGCGTCCCGGTGTGATAGCGGCACAAAGCAAGTATCAATCCGAAGATGAACGCGTTAATAGTAAAGAACACCGGTGTATTGCGATGTTTTAGAAGATGCGCGAGTGAGAAGATCGCAGATGACACCACAACAGCCGGCATCAACCCTGCAGACTCTAGCAGTATGTAAAATACATAACCTCGGAAGATAACTTCTTCAAAAATTGCCGCGCTCATGAAGTCAATGAGTCCCCCAAGAAACAACGGCAGACAGGCAACGCAATCATCCGACATTTTAGAGGGCTTAACATCTATATGTCCGAGCAATAGGCCGGTGAGAAATGCCAGAGTGACACAGCCCAGGGCAATACCCGCACCGTAAGCCACACGTACCATTGAATCACCATCGTAGCGAAGCCCGAGGGTAAGCAACGATTGATTGTCCAATACGGTAACGAATGTAGCCGTTATGACGACAGCCGTGCCCATAGGCAGTGTGGCGATCGTTATTCCCAGGATCGAACGCCAAGACGTCGATATTTGGAGCTGAGTCACTCTACTGTTTAGCTTCCAGTAGAACCGATGAGATAGCTCTAAAGCCAGGCCAATGCAGGTTAGGTATGCAGCAAGCCTCGCACAAGTTTCAAATAGTGACATAGAGTGAGCACCCCAGTGTAATATTTCTGAGCCGTGTTGGAGAGCTGCTCCGTTAACCCGCGAGCGGGTTACGCAGTTTACATCAAGAATATTCCATAGTCATGGCCGAGGGGCATAATACTTTCAATCAGACAAGAAAAAGGGCGCCCACATCAGTGCGGCGCCCTTCTGTAATTAATTTTATACTAAGAAGCCTATTGACCTGCAGGCTGAGTGGTGTTTGATGCCGGAGCTTGAGGCTGAGGTGCGATAAACGGGAATCCCTGGACTGATTGCCCATCGGAGCTCTTAGGAACAACCTTATGGCTAACAGGTTTAGCCTGCCTGTACAGATTAAACGTCCTTACCCATTCATCGGGAGTATATTCACCTTCAGACATAGCCTTAGGGAGACTACACTTGTAAACCGAGCCATCTCTGTCGGTGTATGTAAACTGTAAAAATTGAGGACTCCCATTTCCACCCGTTGTCTTGACCGGTGAATCAAGTATAAGTTGGTCGAACTTTAACTTATCGGAAATAGCAGGACCTGCGGCAGGGACCTTAGGTGCACTAGATGTGCCCGTAGGCATAGCAGAACTACTAGTATCAGCCGACTGATTCCCACAGCCAGCCACCATTAACACACCCAGCAGCATTCCCGAAACAGCAATTGCGCGAAATTTCTTTCCAACAGGTAGAATATCAAACACTTGGTTTCCTCCAAATGGCAGTTTATAAGTAAAACCACAGCCATTATACTGCACACGCCCTCCAAGCACAACGGCTCAGATAGTTAAGCGCTTTTCAAGTTTGACATGCCCTCTTCCTTTTGATAAACTGACACTATAAAATACCTGCACGAAAAACTGGGCGAGTGGCGGAATGGCAGACGCAGCGGACTTAAAATCCGCGGGGTAACACCATGAGGGTTCGACTCCCTCCTTGCCCACCAAGATCAAAAGGCCCTCTGAGAGAGCATCTCGGAGGGCCTTTGTTTTGCGTTTGGCATTATATTGGCATTATGGCATTATCTGATAATGCCGCGAGAGGCCGGGGCTTGAACCCGACTTAGCGGTCTACAGAAAGCTATTGTTGAGTCTTTTTGATACTCAAATCGTGCTCAATAGTGGCTTTCTTTTAGGACTAGCACAGGGATTGAACTGGCATTATGTTAGTTGGTATGTTAGCAGAAGCATAGAGACCAGGGTTGTATGCAGCAGGTTTACGGCACACAACCCTGTAAATGTACAGTGAACTAACCAAGACCGTTTATGAGCTTCGACGCTTTCTTGTGCGGGTGAAAATCCCAACCAAGCCGCATGCTAACGCTGCAAAGGCGGATGGTTCGGGAACTGGTTGCCAGAGGACGGCGTTCGCGCCGTCCTGACCAACAATCCACCCTGCATCGTTGATTGCCAAAGCCCAGGAATCATCACTGTCTGTAGTGTCGGGCAGGTTAACAATCGTGCCGTCAGACTGCCACAGCACTGCGCCGTATTCACGACTACTTCCAACTATCTGCCCAAGGTTATTAATATCCCAGGCACTGCCCTCGCCAAGGTCCACAACCGACCCGTCGGGGTTCCACATCACGGCGTGGTTTCCGGATATGCCGACCGCATAGCCATGATCGTTTATCGCATTGACATAGGCATTATTCTCATCGAATGGTGAATCCAACTGGACCGCTATGCCGTTGGCAGAATCCCATCTGTATGCCGTGCAACCAGCAATAGCCCAGCCAGGACCACTGTCCGTCCATATTGTCGTAATGACTGCCTGTCCCGAATTGTTTAGATTACCGCAAGAGATTATTCCCTCGAAAGCGCCTGTGAGTTCGGTGGTGCTATGTTTATTGTTGTCCAGCAACACCGTATTACCGGTGTCGGAAACACCTAGTACTATTCCAGCCGAGTTAATGCTATATACGTCGTGTAAATCCATAGGACTAATCGCGCCATTTTCCGAATACCATAGTGCAGCAGGGGTTGTCCATTCACTTGTTATTCTGCCTATAATTTGACCAGCATCATTAATTGCCACAGGATCAAACGAAACACCCGTCGACGACCATATATCGACATAGCCAGTCTCGCGGCTCCAAAAAAATGCGCCAGTGTTGCCAGAACCTGTACCCGATGAACCAATAATCTGGCCGTTGTTACTAATGTCAAGCGCAATAGACGAAGAACCGTGAACAGTATAAATCTGCTCTATGGAGTAATTTGAAGCAGATGCTGGTAGTTTCGCTAGGCAGACGAGAACACTAACATAAACGATAAAAGTAGAAAGTCTCATTTTGATCGCCACCATCCTTAGAATATTGCGCAGAAGTTTCTGATTAGCACTGGATTACCAACCGTATAGCTGGTGTCGACGAGATGCTACAAAAAAGCCCTCTATACGCATCGTATAGAACGTCCATAAGTGTTTCATTATAAGTGATAAGAATGATCGGTATTATGTTTTACATATCTCTTTGAAGTTGCACCATTCGCACTTTCTTTTGCTGGGTGAAAATGAGGAATCCTGGTAATTGAGTCCGGCTTCATGTAGAGTTACCATCTCTGAATAACCGATCTTGATGCGTTCTTCTACCTCCGCTAATGATTGGTCAGTGACCGCATAGCGTCTTTCACTATATTCGGGATAAAGGGCGACCATGCCACAGGTGATTGCGTCAGTTTCGCAAGCCCATTTATCTTTAGCAAATAGTGCGTAGACTCCAATCTGCTCTTGTTCGGATGCATCTTGCTTGCCCGTCTTGAAATCAATTAAGTAGACTTTTCCGGCAGACTTAAATGCAAGGTCGAGTTTCCCGAATGCATGACAATCGCCCAGGCTGAACTCACTGTTTGGCGAAAACCTCGGAGGATCAATCCACAGCCAATGTATTTGCGTTGCATATTGTTGGAGCTGTGCAAACATGCGACTGCCCAAGAATGCTTTAATGCAAGCTACAGCTTTTTGCTTCTTGCTCTCTTTCAGTTCAGCAGATATCCCGCCGTTATAGTGATCTTCAAAGAATCGGGTGCGCCTCTTCGGGTCTCTATACCAAACGTCATCTGTAGACTCTATGAATGCCCGGTCCAACTCTTTCGCTAAGGTGTTGGGATCAAGGCTATGCGCTTTGCCGTAAGAGAGGTTGGCACAGACTCTACTAATATGCTTATGCACAAGGCTTCCCACATACGCATCTAATCCGTCGAGATTCTTGAGCAGGTATGCTTGTCGAATAAGCCCTGGGGCATCCGAGTTCCATCCTCCCCAAGAGCCGTAGTAGTGGTAGTAGTATTTGCGCTTGCACGAGTCAAAAGTAGCCTGCCTGGAATGCGACCAAACTAACCGGTTTTCAAGATCTCCCATTCCCATCCTCCAGAAGAACTGTGTGCATAGTCGGTATGAGTATACCACATGTTCTCTCGTCAGAATGGGAATAATGGCAGGCTAGGGGCGGCGAGATTCGAACTCCCGAATCATCTCTAATGACGGCAAATATCAGGCAGTTTTACGCACGAATGCGGGCTGATATCAAGCTGAAAATCATAAAATTTCAGTAGTATAAAGTATTTTTGGGCGCACCAATGGAGCAGATGCGCGTACTCATAGCTTAGCAATGATACAGTAATGAGTAGCCTGGGATTCGAACCCAAACGACCACATGAGCCTACCGCTTTTGGGGTTGTGTTAATCATGGAATTTGAGATTGAAATATGAGCTTGATTCAACCTTGTATATGGGTTCGGTCGGGATGGGTTGAGTATTGCCGTGTCCACTATGTGTCCATTTTTTAGTGAGTGGACACATAGGAAATGCAGAGCAAAAGCGGGAGACCTACATACAGAGGTTCTCCCGCTTTTGCCGTTAGGGCGCCCGGGGCCAGCCCTAACAAGGCCCGGATAGGATCCGCCGGTTGTCAATTACTCGGAATTTCATAATTCATCCATATACACTCGGTCCTCTTCTGGGCTTCACCCATAACCCCAACGCCTTGCAATCCCGTAGCACGTGTCCGGCCGACTGCACTGCAGTTGACCTGCCATTCCATCCGCCGCCAACCCAAGCTATCATAAAGCTCGTTGTGATATCCTGATAACATCGCTTTGCCTTGGATCCCGCGCAGCAGCTCCACGAGCTCCTGGTGGTCCTGCTCTGTCATCTCGTGCGCATACCCGCCGCACTTCCGGGTGGATGGTACATAGGGCGGGTCCAAATAGAAGAACGTCTCGGGCCGGTCGTAAATCTTTATGATCTGTCGGAAATCCCGACACTCTATCTCCGCTCGAGATAATCGCTCGGCGATCAGCGGGAGCACGCAGAGTATGTTGCGGTAGGCTGAGACTTTCTCAACCATTCCCCCGCTCGATGATGCTATGTTGATCCCGAACGACTTCCCCACCAGGCCGCTAAAGCTGAATCGCGCCAACACGAAGAAACGCCTGGCGCGTTCCGCCGGACTAGGATCCTCGTTTAGGTGGTCCCTGCAGAATAGATATTCCTCCCGGCTAAATGGGCTCAGCCAGGCGCGATTGTAGAAATTGGGGAACAGGATTGGATCTCGCAATACGCGAAAGAAGTTCACCAGGTCCGCGTTCAAGTCATTATATACCTCTACCGGGCTCGGCTCCTTACTGATGAGTAGTGAGCCACCACCGCCGAACGGCTCAACATAAGTGCGATGATCGGGAAATAATGGAAGTAGCTTCGCGGCCATCGCTTGTTTGCCGCCAAACCACTGAATAGGGGATCTGAGTCTGGTAGACATAATGCCTCCTTGTTGCCGAACGAATGTTCGTATGATAACCTGAAAGCGAGCAGATAGTCAAGTGAGAATCTGGTGAGACATCATGGTGGCGTTGACATAATGTGCAACCAATTGTACAATAACGACATTGTGACTGGATGTACTGCAAGAGAACTAGGTAGGCGCCTTGGTCTGCCCGTGACAACACTTATTAGTTGGGTGAAGTTAGGGCTTGTAACACCGGAACGGCTGGGGCGTGGGCGTCATGGGCATTTTATCGGTGGATCTGGTTTGATGGAGACCCTGGCAGTCATTAACCTGAGGAATGCAGGATTCTCAACGCAAGAGATTCGTAAGGCCGTTGAAAACCTCCGAGGACTCTCGGGCCAAGAACGGCCACTAGTTGGTCTTGTGCTGGTTGTCAGCGGAAACGATATAGCTTGGCGCGATGGTGATGAGGTGTTAAGCTCTATGGTGAGTGCTCTTCAACAGCCCGGCCAGCGCCTCATGTTGTTCCCTGTGGGGGCGACTTGGTCGGCTTTGCTGGAGAGCTTCGGACAAGACTTGGTTGCCGGAAAGGCTGCGTAAGCCTCAAGCCTGATCGTGGAGGAAGACAATTATGCCGTATGTACTCCAAGACCCGCAGACAATGCTCGAAGCAGCCTACAAGGATCTGCATTTCGAGAAGGGCTCGCTTCTTGACGCAGTCTCCTCGCCAGGTGCGTCTGATCCGGAAAACTGGCTAAACAGAGGAGAGTGGCTTTCACTTGCGAACACCGTGAGCGCGGAGAAGATCTTCTTTGTCGGTGATAATCCCGTTGTCGTTTTCGCTAAGCACTACAACGCAGATCCAGATGAGTTACGTCAGTTTGTCAACAGGATCTGGTGTATGTCACGGCCAAGATTCCTGTTTCTAGCTATGCCGGGTGATCTGCGTGTACTGGACCTTTCTAGGCCTCCAGTTGGGCCAGGAGAGTCGATCGACAGTCACAACCGCGTGCTAGGAGGCGTTAAGGCGGCCGCTGACGTGCAGCGTTGTCTTTCACGGTTTCGGGCAGAGGAACTGGAGACTGGAAGACTACTTAATGAGGATCGTCTTCCGAAGAGTTGCGATAGGGCCGATCAGGCGCTCATCCGCGACTTGCGTACCATCCGAGAACAGCTACAGCAAAGCCTAGACGTTTCGTACGTGCATGCATTGTTAGGCCGCTCGATCTTCATACGGTATCTGGAAGATCGAGGTATCATAGATGAAGAATACTTTCTGAATGTAGCCCATGGACACCCTGAATGGCAGGCCATTCTAGAAGCTCCATTGCCGTTCAATCTAATGGATGAGGAGATGCACAGGCTTCTCTATCCGCGAGTACTGAACAGCAAGGAGTTCACGTATGCACTCTTCGCTCAGATTGCAAAGGATTTTAATGGTGATGCGTTCCCGTCCAGCGCAGACGAGAATGATGTTGTTACGTCAAAACACCTTCGCATGCTACAACGATTCCTAGTGGGGGCTGCGGACAATCAACTGAGGCTATTCTTCCATGCCTATAAGTTTGATGTGATCCCGATAGAGCTCATCAGCAGCATCTACGAGGAGTTCTATAAGGCCAAAGAAGACGAGGCCGACAATGGTACACATTACACTCCAGATGCTCTGGTAGAGTATGTGTTGTCTCAGGTGCTAGATGAAAGCGTTCTCCAACGCAAGCCACGTATTATTGATCCATCATGTGGATCCGGTATCTTCTTGGTCAAAGCATATAGGCGGCTTGTGCGTTATAAAATGCGAGGGCTTGAGAGAGAGCTGAATAGGAATGAACTTCGCGAGATTATGCGCGACCAACTAGCAGGCATAGACATCAATCCAGAGGCTGTGCGCGTTGCAGCATTCAGTCTGTATTTAGCCCTCCTTGACTGTCAGGAGCCGAAAGATATCCGACACAGCCCGCGGCTACCGAATCTTCTCAAGAGTGAACACGTGATCCGTGACCCTGATCAGTATTTTGATACTCTTCTTGTTTCCAATGCCTTTGATATAGAGGGAGCCAATAGCTCTGAATTGAGTCACGGGTTTGGCGACGGATGTTTCGACGTTGTCATTGGTAATCCACCGTGGGGCAGTCCTCGATCAAATGACAAGGAGGGCAAGAAAGCCCTGCAAGTGGCTAAAGACTGGTGTGAAGACCGTGGCTATACGGCTGGAGACGATGAGTACTCGCAACTCTTTATCCACCGGGCAATGGATCTTCTTGCTCCTGGTGGACGGGCTGGGTTATTAGTATCGACTGGTGTGTTTTTCAAGCACGAGAACAAGAGTCGCCAATTTAGGGAGCAGTGGCTCACACGAGCCAAGTTAGTCAAGCTTACCAACTTTGCGCATCTCGCAGATACCTATTTCGCGGGAGCGGCGGCTCCGTTTGCTTGCGTTGTATTTGATCTGTCCACATGGAATCCGAACCATCGCTTTGAATACTGGTCAGCCAAGAAGACGTCTATGGCGGCAAAGCTTCGGTCAGTAGTCCTCAGTCGTGCTGATTTGAAGTCGGTGTCTCAGGCTGACGCCTTGGCGCACGACGAAATATGGAAGATCTATTGGTGGGGTGGCCATATGGACTGGGCGCTAGTTCGTGCATTGAGAGCACACCCCAACATCTGTCAGCTTGATATAGACGGGAAGTCCATATACATCGATAGCGGGGTCGGTTTCATGGATGAGCGGAAGAGCTCTTCTTCCGTGTCATCGAAGGATATTGCCGAATACAAGGTGCTACCTACCAAACATGTTTGGAGATATGGACCACTTCCAAAAGCCTCTCTTGTCGATGTTCCGAAGAATGTCTCCAGATTGGGAAACAAGAGCGTTTATCAGGGTCTGCGCCTTGTTGTACGACGTGGCGTGCAGAAGGAACTGCAGATCCGGCTTGATAACGAGCCTTACTGTTTCAAACATTCGGTATTCGGCATACGCTTGAATAATGACTTCCCTGATGTGGCCAAGATCATTGTTGGCATCTGCTGGTCTTCTTTGGCCAGATATTACCTCTGGATGACAGTTGGTTCTTGGGGACCGTGGCACAATGCGATCCACAAGCATTCAATATTGGACATACCGATACGATTGCCCGAAGATGAATACACACGTACAAGCATCGTTCGTCTGGTAGATGAGCTATCTTCCCTTGATCCGAGGGATATTTATGACTCTCGCAAGATCCATCACAAGAAACTGGAACTGGATGAGGCTATCCTAGACTTATATCAACTGACAGTTCCAGAGCGGGAACGAGTGTGCGATATGATTGACTATGAGCTGGACCTCTTCTTCAATAAATGGCGAGGATCAGCGGTTAAACCAGTTTCTTTAGATGGTCTATCAAAGCGCCACGGGGTCATTGATGACCTACACAGCAGCTGCGCGGAGCAAATACCAATCGAAGGGTATCTACAATCGTTTCTATCGTCTTGGAGTTATCAACTAGAACCAGACGAGGAGTTTTGTTGGCGTATTGTGCAGCCGCACCGAGGGTCCTCAATGCTGGCAGTTATCTTTTCCAGTCAATTCCGTTCAGAACCCCTGCCGCCGCCCGAAGATTCAGACGAAGAGAAATGGCAGCAGCTTCTACAAGATCTCGCCATCAGCAGCCTGCAGACCCATGGCGCCAGCAATGTCTTGATCGATGGTATCTTGCGAGTGGTTTCTGCAACAGATATTGTCATAATCAAGCGAGATGAGAGACGACTGTGGACGCGAAGTGCGGCGCGGGAAGATGCTGAGGCAACGCTAGCACAAGCGATGCTGCTTGAGGATGTGCAATTATGAGGCGGCCACAGCTAATTGGAACGCGGCTATGGACGAAGTATGAGGGCAGACTGCTTGAGCTGTTTTTCGCAGCGATAGAATTACTTCAGAATCGCGATCTAAAAACTGTGACTGACGAGGACGACATTAGTAGGACTCTTTCTCAGTGTCTAGAGACTGCAAACCTTAGGCTCAGGCAGGTCGGTCGTGGTTTCGACATGATACCTGTGTTCAATGCGCCAACTCAGCCGCGCGTGTCAGATCCAGTGCGCGTCTCAGCCGTGTTCAAACGCCCTGACTTTCAGCACCAGCTTATTGATGACGTGGCACAGTTGAGTGTCTATTATAATGTTGAGTGCAAACGCCTTGGAGATAGCCACTTTAGCAATGACTACGTAGATGACGGTGTTAAGCGGTTTCTGGATCCCAGTCATAGTTATGGGCGTGACTGCTGCTCCGGTGCGATGATTGGCTACCTGCAGAATGCGGAGCCAGAGAGAGTGCTGGCGCAGGTCAACACGCGCGCCAGCAGCCACAAGATCCCTGTAATTAAGCTCTCAATGGACGGTTGGTGTTTAAATGGAGTGAGTCGGCTGGACAATATTTTTGAGCGTATGTTTCCTGTAACCCGCTTTCACCTACGTCACCTCTGGATTGATCTTCGTCACCATTATTAGGTCTAGCAGCTGTAGCTGTTGATAATTGCTCTAGCCATGGCTTCCGCGGCTTTCTCGCACCAAATCTTATCAGAAAGCCGTCGTGCATTTGAGATGTTGGTGACGAAACCCATCTCGATCAACACGGCTGGCATCCTCCCATAGGTGTCCCGTAACACTCGTAGACTCTTGTGCTGCCCTTGGTTGTCCCACTTCACCCCACGGGCATGCATTCCAGCCGCGAATACCACAGATGCTAGCTTGGCAGCGATGGCTTGGCTACGCTTGTCATTCAACGCCACAAACGCCTCACATCCATGAGCAGTGTCCGATACGGCTGAGTTCAGGTGGATGCTCAGGAAGAAGTCGCAGGATTTAGCTTTTGCCAGAGCCCCACGACTCGCCAAGGCGACGAATGCCTTATCAGTCCTGGTAAAGACTGTTTCAGCTCCGCTGGCGCGAAGGTAGTGCCCAAGTCTTTGAGCAAACATCAAAGCCCAATCGTCTTCCACTATCCCGTTGGCGGGAGGAGCCCCAGTCGATTTGTTATTCTTCCGGCCGTGGCCGGCATCTAAGCAGACTCTCATATCTACCTCCGATTCCGCTTCCACTGCTGATATACTTGCTCGATCAGTAGGTTCGCTATACTCGTAGGAACTGGGAATCCCAACTCCTTGATGCACAGCTTCTGTAAATAGACCACAGCCTGCTTTTGCCGCTGGTCTGGCGTGAGCTCCGCAATAGCAGCAGCGCGCTCGATGGCGTCTGTAATGCGAGCAGCGCCTATCTTCTTCAGCCACTTCCGTGCCCACGACGGCAGTCTGTCTGTGCGTGAGAGGCAAGCGCTTATGAAGCCGAGCATGCCTACGATCAACGTGATCCAGTCCTGCAGTGAGATGCCTTTGAGATTCATGTCATTTGTCCTTTCTGGATGAATGAAAAAGCCCGCCGCTTGATTGCGATCGGACTATAAAAACCTTTGTATTTCGTATGGAATATCAGTGATGGCCACCGGCGATCCACCCGCCTACAACACTACCAATTAAGCCAATAACTGCAACGACTACACCCCACATCGAGCGCCGATCCTCCGCCTTAACAGGCTCGCTCACTGTTTCGACCGCAACGTGAGTATCGAGTTTCGATTCGACTCTATTCACACTAACCGCCAATGCTCGCAGGTCATTTGAGTGCGAGTCTAGTCGTTTTGTGATGTGGTCAAACTCGTTGGTTACCAGTGATCTCAATGAGGCGAGCTGCTCGCGTTCATCGGCTGTCATAGTAAGGTCCTCCAGTTACAAAAATAGCCCCGGTCAGCGCCGGGGCGACTACTCAATAGAATTGTCCAAACTACTTATCCGACATTATGAGCCATAAGCACGCTTACCAACTGCTCTGCTCCGGTATTACTGCAGGCCTGCAAGACAATTGGCCCAAGGGATGTGTATGCTTGGTTAGGGTTCGTATATTTCTGCATTCGGCC
The DNA here is from genome assembly GCA_021373255.1 of bacterium. Lineage (GTDB taxonomy): Bacteria > Armatimonadota > UBA5829 > UBA5829 > UBA5829 > UBA5829. Next base: position 12,266 of record JAJFTD010000141.1, on the reverse strand, counting down.
ATTACTTAATGCTTCGAGCCAGTCACCAGAGATCAATGCCTCACCCGCTTTTATCAGAGCCTTAGCAATACCTGCCACAACCACCCAAGTTGCAGATCCATCTGCAATACCGGATTCATACACAAAACCTGCTACGCAGTCATAGGCTACATTATGGACTGCAAATGCACCATCCATCGTAGATGCAATTTTTACGGCCATTCCTTTAATGCTGGCCGCGCCGGTTTTATTGATCAATCTGACCGCATATCCACCCTCTGCAGTTATCTTGAATTGCAATCCAGTGAGCGGTGCACTGTCGTCATAAGCGCAGATCGGATCATAGAAAGTCTTGCCGCCATAGATATTCTGATAAGTTGATAGATTCACATAATTGAGGCCATCGAGTTTGGTTTTATCAGCTGCACTCATAAACCCGTTTGCGGCTTGTGTAGCAACAGCATGAGCATTGCCATTACTGCCAATATGCGAAGACGGGGTCAAGTTCTGCCCTTCAATAACAACCTTATCGTTCGCGGCATCCGGAGTCAGAGTTATATATGTGCTACCGGCGAGTTCTAGCACATCGGTTTTGGCGTCTGCTGCTATGGTTGTAGTGCCAACTTTTACGCTGGAGAATACATTCTGATTGACTTCCGCACCGGCGGCTATGCCATCGAGCTTCATCTTGTCAGATGAACCCATAAAGCCGGATGATGTGGTTGTAGCACTGCTATGGATAGTTGTACCTTTAGTAGGTGTGGTGGTGTTTATGTGGGCATCTACGTTCGCCTTATCAACCGCACTCATAAAACCAGACGATGTGGTTGTGGCACTGCCGTGAATGGATGTGCCCTTAGTGGGTGTAATAGTGTTGATGTGTCCATCGAGCTTGGCTTTGTCAGCAGCTGGCATTAATCCCGGTATAGCCGCCGTAGCATTAGGGTGCTGATCAGCGCCACCAGCTCCGGCGAGGTGAGCGGCCCATCGGTCCAAACTCAGCCCGTAAAGTGAGGCGTCCACCGTAACAGCCAATTCGAGATCGGCAGACGCAGCTACATGGAACCCTACCGGGCTGCTGACTGCTATGCCACCATCGGGAACGGGGATATAGTCAGCGTTGGCCTGCGTCTCGGCGTAGAAATAGGCGATCAACGTATCTGTATTACCGCCATGCTCCCTACCGAATAGCCCCATCTCCATACGGTAATAGCCAGTAATAACACCGGCGTTACTGAACCAGCACCATACAAATGGTATATTGTTCTCATCGCGCTTGATATCAATGGCGCTGAATTCCTGCTGCGTACTAATAAGATCGTTAAGTGCTGTCGGATCGCCCGCGCCGATCTCGCCCGAGCCGCACTTGAACAGCGTATAATCGAGCTTCCCTGTGCCGTTTTGCACATCTTGTAGGAGCTGTTTCCCGGCAGTTGTCAAGATAGTAATGTAAGTGCTCATTATTCCTCCGGCACAATAAACCGCATTGGTGTGATGATATGGACCACCGGCGCAATGTGCAGGCCGGAGTCTGGTACTATGGTAGGTATAGAAACGTTTATATGATCCGTGGCACGTTTCACCATGCGAATCGACGCCACAAATTCATTAACTGCAGCTTGGCTGATTCCGTTGGTCAGTGTAACATCGAATGTACCGGGTTCTCCACCGTGCTGCCACCATTCGCTGACAATAGCACCATCGCCCCATATTATCCGTATCAGGTCATTGACTGCACCTCGCGTGCCCGCTAGTTTGTGCAATCTGAATGAGTTTTTTACTGCAGTGCGTTTGGTGGCCAAGTCCCATCCTGCATTCCAGTAATCAACATGAAACTGCCACGCAAGATCATCTATAACATTTTCCGGCTGCTGATCGATTGTGGCGAGTATCGCGAGGGTTGGTATAGCTACAGCAAGCTCTTGCCAGTATGTGTCTGTAGCGTTGAGAATCGCGGACAGCACCTCATCGGTCGACAGGTTCTGCGGCAATAGCCTGCGTGACTCCAGATTGGCAAGCTCCATATTCGGCATTACTGATCACTCAGCCCTTCGTATGTGATAGCCGGAGCGCCATTTATCACGGCAAGCTGCGAATAATCCAGAGCGGCATATACGGGAGCCGTAATGGCCACGCGTAGAGCGCCGGCATTCATAAGGCGTCTTGTCAGCTCGGATGGGTTCACATCCCTGCCTATCTCGCTTCGTTGCCAAAGGATGTAATCGATAACGGCCGCGTCGATGGCTGCCTGAATCTCCGACACCCGCGCCTGGTCAGTCCGATTGATCCAATACGAAAACGCGACTGTATATTGGACCGGCGTCGGCGCATTGATTCTCACGACATCACTCATAGGTCTACGGTAGTCGTCATTCAGATAGTCCGCGATCTCTGCCAATGTCTCAGACGCTGGAATCACTCCATTGGTGAGGGTGACATATATGTCCAGTTCGCGCGGCGCAGGACTATGTATACTGATACCGTCTGCATCAGCTCGGCTGGCCCGAACCATGGCCTTATAGGCACCCTCACTGCCGGCGGTGCTGTAGGCCTCCGGAGCTTCGCGAATGCGTTCTCGGAAATGCTCATCAGTCTCCGGATCTGAACCATCGGCACTGGGGGTCTGGTTACTAACCTCGGCTATGAATGAAACAATGTCCACAAGTTGATCTATTTCGCCAGCCAGGTATCCGTTTGCGGAAGGCCCCGCGATATCGGCCTCGGCTATAACATCGACATACGTGTCTCCAATAGCGATCTCAGCGGATTCGATGCTGGCAAAAGCTATACCAGAGCCGATAACCGTAGCTCGCGTCCCCTCTGGAATACTGGTCACGGACTGCCTCGGTGCGGCCAGCGAAAAGCGCAGGGTAGTGCGAGCGTGTTCAGCGGGTTTCCTGGTAATGCCATGAAGCTCCGCGAGAGCATCGAGGGATTCACCCTCTGCATCCCGCAGTCTACATTGATTAACCGAGAAATTTACGGCCGCACCTACCAGTGACTGTATATACGAAGTGAGACCGATCCGCACACGCTCCTGGTCGCCAGGGTATAACTTGCGCCCGAGTTCCGCCTCGGCACGGGTGATGTTCTTCGCCTGTATGGTTTCAACGTTGTCCTCAACGAACTTCATGCCGATACCACCTCATACCTCACTATTGGTTTCACTTCGCCCTGATTATTGCCTTCGGCAAATGACACATCAGTTACATGTATGCGCGGTTCTTGCTCGGGTAGCGAATCATAGACAGCGGCCGTATACAGAGCCTGGCCGCGCGTTCCCGACAAATCGAGCAAACTAGCGTCCAGGCCCAGGGTTCTTGATAGTGGAACACTCCCACGCGGGGTCGCTGTAATCAGCTCAACGTTTTGATCTATCTCTGTAGTTAAATCTGGATTGAGATTATACATGTTTCACCTATGCGGTAGTTGAACTAATCGATGCTGGCAAGCCTGAATAGATGTTGCTCTGTGTCTCTGATCTGGAATACTCCTTGAGTGTTACCTGAATCTCGATCAGCTTCGGCTCTCCATGTCGACTGAAGTGGTTCAGATCAGCCGAAAGAGATTCGATCACCCATTTCACGGCTGCGCGATCACTGGGGAATGGTTTGGATCCAATCACCAGAGTTGCGGCCTTGCCACTGTCACGCATGTCCCGCAATCGGTTATACTCAATTAGCGGGTTATCTACGTAAGTCGAGCAGAGCCGCATGTTGAATGTCACGGTCTCGCCGCCCGGTCCCAGGAACTTTAACGCTGGTCGCCTGCCGATAATATCGGTAGTTTCAATTCTTGCGGAAGCCTCGGAGTGGAGGGAATCGAAACTGAACAGCATATCACTGGAGGTTTCAAAAACGATTCCCCCGTATGAACCGACTATCATTTATCCCTCCTGGATGAAATGTTGCGCCGTCACCGTTCCATGAACAATCACGTTGCCGGTGATGGTAGTTCCGCCCGTTATATCCACCGAATTGGCGATAATCTCAAGAGCACCATTATCCCACTTTACGCTCGATCCATCCGGAAACTTAACATAGTAGACGCCGCTGCCGGCATCTGAAATATTGTCTTCGTCTGTATATAACGAACCTAAAACCACGCCTTCTTCCGTGGCGTCAGAAAAGAACACCGCCACTACCACAGCACCGATACTCGGAAGCCAATACGCCGCCAAGCCACCGCCGCCAATCTGCAGCACGGGTAGCCAGTCCGAGGTATCATTTAACTCCTCAAAATGCACCTTCACACAGCAAGTGGTTGTGTCTACAGCAACAACCTCGCCATGTCTCAACAGGTTCCATGTCTCTCCACTCATAATAGCTTTACCACAGCAAGTGTTGTTGTATATCCCGGACTGACCGAGTGCCGCGCTTCATCAATTGCATAACGGCCGTCATAGACTCCCCAGCCTGACAATTTGATTGACATACCGCTACACAAAGTTGTGCTTCCGACACATATTAGATTTCCCTTGAACCTGCCCCTGTTTGCAGCCTCATATCTAGCCTTGGCGACCCGCTCAGCCTCGGCCTGACTACCTACATGTTCCCGGACAATGAGGACTTGACCATTTTCAGGTGCATTCTCCGGAGCATAGACCGCCTCCAGCATTTTCTTTGCCTTTGGAGGTTTGTATCTAACGATGCAAGATGAATACACGGCATCGCGATCCTCCTCGAACGACCAATCGCTTACAATGCCGCCATCCCGGTAGAGTGTGAGATTTGCGGTCCGCGCATCCCACTCCGAACGTTTCACTATCACCAGGCGGTTTGATTCTGTTTTAAGCGCGTAACCCTCGCGCTTGCATACCCGCAGAAGGAATGCCAGATCTGACTCGTCTTTCTGATCGGCTTTGCTTATCTGGGGAGTGTCTGCACTTTCAAAGATGATTGTCGTGCCATGCTTCGCCGCGAGCTGCTGGGCGAGCTGCTTGAGAGTTATATGCTCCCAACGCTTCGCCTCAGCTTGCTTGCGTAGGCTGGTGACAATACTTGCGCTGGTCGCTTTGATCGTCATTACTCCCGGCGCTGCATAGCTCGGGGAGTCGACAATAAATGAGCCGCATTTTAGTTCGCTTTGGCTGGCTTCACCGATATCGATGATGCTCGCCGTGATCCGAGTGGATGCCGTTGGATAATCGCGATTACACCATCGCCCATCTGGATCGTTGATGCTGATAGAGATATCATCTACCTGGTCGCTGGCAAAATCGGTATACTCAAAGCTGATCAGATATGGCGCAAGGCTAGTAGTTATATTGTGGTCGTTGTATATGATATTAACGACCGTGCGCGGTGCGTTTACTGTTTCCATGGTGGCACAATCACAGATGTAAGCGCGGAGATCTGCGGCACTTTAAGCACAACACCAGCCGAAAACACCACAGTAGTCGCATACTGGGGATTAGCTGCAATAAGTTCTGTCATTTTGAGCTCATCGCCATAAAGTTTATAAGCGACAGAGTCCCACATATCACCTTGGATTGTGGTATATGTGTCGGCCATTATGCCATACTCCTATGCGAATCCTCACGTGCGATCTCTCTGAGCGCTTGCCTCACATGCTCTTTGATCGATTTTGCAGCGTAATCAATGGTGTCACGGGTTGTGCCGGCGGGCATGGTGATCGGGATGGTGATATTAAATGTGTTACCAGCCCCGGCGAACCCTAGCCGCTGGTTAGTATAATCCAGCAGTGAGCGGGCTTTGTTCCGATTTTGGGATAACGGTATTATAGCCTCTGGCCCTGCTTCGCCCACCAACCCAAGGTGCGGACTGGTGATGATGCCGCCAGTAGCGTGCGCTTTAACCGAGCCGGGCAGCACCGAAGTTATTTTGCCCCAGGTTTTTACGCCGAACTTCTTGACGATATCCCAAATCCTCTTTATCCAGTTCCACGCCCGCTTTACCGAGTCAGTGACGCTGTCCCAGTGCTTCGCTATCTGACCGACCAGTCCGACGATTGGAATAAAACGTCCCGGCCCATCCGTCGCGAATTTCAAGAACCATTTCCAAGCGATGGCCATTGCAGTGCGCACTGTTTTCCAGTGCCTTATTAACAGGTATATTCCAACTCCAAGAGCGGCTATGCCAGCAATAATCCAAACGATAGGACAACCATAAAGAGAAGTATTGAGCAACCACTGCGCAGCAGCTCCAAGCCGCAGGAACTTTGCGACTTTCAGCAGCGAGGATGCAAATTCCAACACCCCGCCTTTGAAGACCAGAGTAGCATATCGCGCACCCATCATTGCTATACGCAAAGCGATGAGTCCGGTGACAACCTTCACGGTTGTGCTCCATAGCTTGGGGTTCTTCTCAGTCCACTCTACAAACTTTCTGATGAGAGGCCCAATACTCTCCGATAGTTTCACAAGTTCGGGCAGCAGAGCTGACCCGAATGTCCGCGCAGCGGATGAAGCCTGGTTGTTTAATAGTTGCAGGCTGTTAGCGGATGTCCTGGATCGGGTTTCATACTCCTTTTGCATGGACCCGCTGTACTTCGCTGCGTTACCCACGCGCTTAAGGTTATTTTCAACGGTGTCCATCCCGGAAACTATACTGCCGACCGCTGCCAATCCCTCCTCACCGAATAGTTGCTTTAGAAGTGAAGTTTGCTCGTAGGGTGGAAGCTGCTTGATTGCCTTGATCACATCCAAGATGCCGCCGGCAGCGTCCTTCTGCATTCGCTTGGCCAACGTCTTTGCATTAATGCCCAGTTTTTCAAATGCGGACTGTTGTTCTTTTGTGGCAGCGCCGCCCGCGTTTAATGTAACGATGAGTTTCTTTATCCCTGTGGCTGCGCGTTCGGGTTCTACGCCCATGGCTACCATAGATGCGCCTAGTGCTGCGATCTCTCCCGATGCAAACCCACCAATTCTACCTAGCGGCCCGATCCGCGTGACAACATCAGATATGGCGGGAGCGCTCGCACCAGAAGTGTTTCCGAGGTAGTTAATCTTGTCGGCCAGCACGACGGCTGCTTTCTGGGTAAGATCAAACGACTTTCTCCAGCGCGACATATATACGCCAGCATCCTCTGCCGTTATATCGAACGCAATGCCCATTTTCGCGGCATCTCGAGCAAACGAAAGCAGTCCCTTGCCGGCGTATCCAGCCTGGCCACCAGCAGCGACAATCTGAGCTAACTGATCAGCCGTCATTGGAATGCGGTCTTTAGTGGTGAGCCTTTCTATTGCACGACTCATAGCCTGGAATCGCTTGGGGTCATCTAGATCATCAACGACTTTGCGCACATCTGCCATTGCCGACTCAAATTCCATTGCATTCTGCATAGGCGCAGCAATAGCTGCAGCCATACCGAGCCCATCAAACAACTTACTACGTGAGTCGGAGAGTGCGCTATTGTTTTTGGAGATAGCTCCTTGGATCCGAGTCAGCCGCTTCTCGGCAGCCTGCTGTTTATCGAGTTCCATTCTGTAGCGCACCGCTTCAATGCGTGCATCGTGCATTTCGAGCTCAAGGCGCTTATATCCCTGGCGGAACTCGTCTGTGGCGAGTCCCGCCTTATTCATTTGATTCTCGAGTTTTTTGAGCTCAGTTTGTTTTTGGCCAATGCTCTTTATGCGGTTTTCAACGTCTTGAAGTTGCTTGGCTACCTTGCTGGTCGCACTGGTCATTCCAGAGCCGACCTTCGCATTCAAAAGTAGCATCATTTCTTTAACGTTACGCATCGCTCAATACCTCATTGGCCGCATCGATCCAATCACCTAAGCTCTCCAGAGGTTGATTCCAGTAGAACTCGACAGATGTATTTGTTGCTCTCGCGAGCTTAATACATATTACTTGGGTGTCTCGGAGAGAAGAGTCTCCTCCGGCATATCCACACCGAGCAAAAAACCCTGCACCAGCGTGGATACCTCCATGTAGTCGGGTCCGCTTAGTTCATCCAGAAGTTCTTGTGGATGTCCGGCTGCAATCACGCCACAGTAAGCGCAGTATGCATTTGAAAACTGCCCATTCACTGTGAAGCTGCCTTGGCCCGAAAGTATACCTTCAACTCGGCGCATCAGCCGACCGTTGATCTTACCGGTATCAATGGAGAGAACTTCTATCTCTTTGCCCTCGAATGTTACCGGCTCGCGTAATGTAACTGTTTTGATCATATCGCATCCCTCACTTCGGCCGCATAATCGACGCCGTTGATTATGCAGATATTGTTGAATTTATCGATTTCGGTGACGACGGAGCCAGCCACCATCACCTTATAGTAGAACAGCTCAAACTCCAGTGACGCTGCGTTCTCCGAGCCTCTTTCGAGGCTTCCGCCGCCGCTTGTGCCACATGAGCCTCTACAGACATATGTGCGCGCTTCGGTCACACGCCCTCCGCTGCCGGTGTCGATTTGCTCGAAGATCGCTCGTACAGTGATTTCGTTAGAAACCGGAGCGGCTGAGCGTAGCATGCCAATTGTTTGCACGCTGGCATTGAGCTTGAGCTGCATTGAGTCTATTTGACCTGGTATTGGCATGGACACCGCGCCGCCCATGCCAGCCATATCGAGATCAACCTTTTTATGTGCGATCTCGGGCAGATCGACGGATTTCACCCCGGAGAGCGGATCGGGATTTACTCCGAGGTAAACGTTGAAGTTATTCAGTCCCTGTGTTAAACGCATATTAAGCTCCTTGCGCAAGCTGATCGAATATGGAGTTGAGTAGGCTGGTATCTACTTGGAATGTCACCGTGATCGCCTCCATTGGCGTCGGGAACGCCAGGGTGATGGTGTAGTTGTATTCGCCGTTTGCAAGAGCGGTTTCCGCATTGTTCTCCCGCAAGAACTCTATTCGCGACCCCGGCATCACGGCGCCTTTGGATATCAGGCTGTTGATCCAGATATTGATTGTATTGATAACCGCCTCAATTTGCCTGACATTGCCGGGGCGGTCCACCATCTGCAACAGCAATCGACGTACAGTGTTCTTCGCAAATATCAACATCCTGCGATACGGCCGCCACATATCTTTCGGATCGGTGTTGCCCGGATAGGCTCCGGTGCGGTTGCCCCAGGCGATCCATCCGCGTGGACCGTTGTTGATGAATGTAGTCACTCCGTTCGAGTTGAGCGTCTCCGTTGCCTGCTCATCGGTAAGGAAGATCTCCGTTCCGTCGATAGTACAGACTCCAGTTATCATCACCGAGCGGTTCGATGCGCTCTCATACGGAATACCAGCTAACTCCGCGTCGCATTCGGCAAGTTCCCCGGACCATACGGTAGAGGCGTTTTCGACGTCACCGCCGTATTTGCACATCGGCCAAAGAACGTCCATGTATGGACTGACCAGGTTGTTTGCCGATTTCAGTGCGGCGACCTCAGTATGCTCGTTGGCCCCGCCTATAACTGCTGTGTCCACGTCTATCAGGGCGAACGCTTCCCAACCACCACCGTAGCCCGCCCCTTTTGCAGCCATCTTTGCAGCCACGGTCGCAATCTGGCTATAGCCCGGACACTGGATCAGAGCTGGAGTTTTTCCAAATCGCACCCAGGAATAATCAATAAGATCCAATGCGTTGATGACAGCGGATGCGGCCACTCCGCAGTTAGGCGTTGGGATGGTTTGATATGTAACATAGACCGTAGCCGTGTCACTGAGAATATCTCCGCCGGTGAGCCTGGTTACAATCGGGTAACCCGCATCGGTATAACTCAGGTTATAATCAATGCCCTGTATATAGTTGCTCTCTCCCAGTGCATCAGCACTGACACTTTCCACCAGTGCTCCGGCTAACGACAGAGTTATGGTGCCATTAACGAGCGTCGCAGCGTTGGTGGTGGCTTCACCGTTAAGCTGTGTCGGGTCAAAGACGTTTACGGCGATCACTGGCCCCTTGCCATATTTACGGAACCGCTCGTAGAGTGCTTCCGTGAGGCCGTATCTGCGCCAGTCGTGGACATAGCCGAAGTTTGTCTCGACCTCCGCCCAACTCGTGAGCAGCACCGCTTCTCCGACGCTTCCACCACCCCGCACGGCGTGAACTGGGGCACAACCCACAATAAACGGCAGTGCGGATTCCGCCTGGGCTACAGCGAGGACCGCGGTAGGATTCTCGCTCATATACGTTCCATGTCTCATTTTGATACCTCGCTGATTTTAACGATAGTCGGATCACTAAGAACATACTGACCGTCGTGCATTACGCGCCCGACTATGGCGAATTCCTGTAGATATTCCGCGCGAAATACTCTGTACTTGCCATCGAGCGCGATAACGAACTCTCCGGTTGCGCTTGTAGGGCGGAAAACCGTTGCTGGTGATAACTGAAGCTCACCCGCGCCAGGTTGACCGTTTATGAACAAGGCCACCCGTAGCAGGTGGCCCTCAATAGCAGTTGATATTGTCAGTACCGGCGGTGGCTCCGGCGCTGCTTGCAGCTTCGTTTTTCCCATTTATTTATACTCCCATGGTCTCGCCATTGGGGCCCGTCGTGGCCTGAGTCGCGAGCAGCTCCACATTGAATGATAACGTTGATTGAAATACGACCCCCTTAGCATCTCGCATCACACCGATCTGCCATGGCCCCTTGAGCTTAAAGGATTCACAATAAGGCTTCGATTTCAGATCGATCTTGATTGCCTCTACCAGGTTTTCCGGATCGGCAAATCCGCTCTCTGTGTCTATTGCGTAAGTTGCAATAGCTACAGTCACCGGCACCAAATATGTCTCTACATCATCGTCTTCGCTATCGTCGTGTAACGCGACAATGGCACCGGGGATACGCGGAGTGCCGTCATTCGCCAAGCTGGGGAATTGCTCAAAGACCCGGATGTCTTTCACATCCGTCGCACTCACGGAATCCCTGCTAGGCATCTTGTGGCCTGCAACTATTGTCTCAATACGTCGGCGGATTGCCGATCTCGCGCTGCCTCTGCTCATAGACTCCCCTTGCTTAAAAATAACGACATCTGCCTATCAAGCTCTTTCTGAAAATCGAGTGTCGCATTTTCTTCGATGTCTTGCTCCGCATCAACAGTTTTCAGCATTTCAGCAATCGAAACGCCGACACCTTCGTATATAGGAAGCCACGTGAAACCGAATTGGTTGTCTCTTGGCTTTTGTTTATATTTGCTATTGTTCACATCTCTAAAAAATAGCCCTATATGACCACTGTCCATTTGGGCTATAAACCCATGTCTCCAAGTAGTTACAGTTCCATCTTTGCGGACCTGGACTCTCACGCCGCCGGGAGGAGCGTGTTTCTTGGTAGGTGTTCGCCTGCTTACTTTGAAATCAAACAGATCGATGCGTTCACCAATCGCCTTGACCTGAAACCACATCTCCTTGTCTTTGGATACACGGGAGTGCTGCTCAATTAGGCCAAGTTGCAGTTCGCTCGATTTGACGAAATAGGTTTCTTTAATAGCACGTTTTGCGGCTGTTTTCATGCGACGCCCGGCATACATCAGTGAGCGATGCACAATCTGCGGACCTGATTTAGGAATCGCGAGCACATCCTCGATGACGTCCTGGACGCTCTCGCTATTACCTGCTGTTTGTATTGTCAAGAATGCTTGCATCGTATGCCGTCAATCCCATTCCGAAGGCCTGTTGGCATCCAGCCTTATGGCCAGCATGCCACCTGCTTCCGGTACATCAATCACCTTGTAGGGGGTGCCATCTAATACTAGCGCGAGGCCGGCTTTTGGCATCTTGGCTAGATCCACAGCCCGCACATGCACAGTCAGTTCCTGCGAGTAAGCCAAAGCCCCGATCTCATCATCATTTGCGCTCGCCAGACTATTCTTGATAATGCATACTACTGGCTTTCCATCAATGGTGTGCATCTCACCGAATTCGGCAGTGTTGAGAAATACATCCAGATCGGCTGCAACGTCGTCCTTAAAGCTCATCGAGATCTCCAAAGCAAGAGGGCGAAGGCCGGAGCCCCCGCCCGTGTCAACTTATAGGTTTACAGCAGTCCCTATTCCAGCGTATAAGTCAGAATCACATCCACGCCCGTTGCTGTTTCCACTGCTCCGCCGGTCTTGCCAATCGTAATGTCATTGCCGGCAGTTCGTTTCACATACGAGGCCCCGTCCGCGAGCACTGCAGCACCCGTTCCTCCCGCAGTCAGAACAGTCGATTGTGTGAGACTTGCCTGAGCGAACGCGACGAGTTTGGTCGAGCCGTCTAATATGTCAACAGTTGTAGTAGTCGCTACGGCTCCACCGTATGCAATAGCCTTACAGTCGATCAACCTGAAAGACAATCCCGTCGGCACTGCAACAAGAGTCTTGCCAGCGCCGATCTCAGCTGCGGT
>JAJFTD010000137.1 GCA_021373255.1 bacterium | reverse complement strand
TGGGTCGAGGACTTTCTTGAGCTGTTTACCACTATAATGGTCGCCTACATATTCGTTCTCTTGGGAGTGGTGAGGCAAACCACTGCAACCAGGGTGGTGTATCTGGATATCATTCTCTACTCTGTGGGTGGTGTGATCGGGACTATGCACCATCTCTACTTCAGCGGTGCTCCCGCAGTGCACATGGCGTTGGGGGCATTTTTCTCAGCGATGGAAGTGATACCTCTGATGCTGCTCACTTATGAAGCCTGGCGGTTTATGCAGCTTGGAAAGTTCAACCAGGGCGAGTGCGCGCTGTGCACGCCGGCAGGGGCGTTCCCACACAAGTGGGCCGTAATGTTCTTGATTGCCGTGGGGTTCTGGAACTTCCTCGGTGCGGGGGTGTTTGGGTTTCTTATTAACCTGCCGGTAGTGAGTTATTACGAGATCGGGACGCAGTTTACCGCAAATCATGCCCACGGAGCGCTGATGGGTGTTTATGGGATGCTGGCGATAGGATTCTTCATGTTTGCCGCCAGATACTTCATCCCCCCTGACAAGAGCAGTGAGCTTGCGATGAAGACATCATTCTGGAGCCTGAACATAGGGCTCGGGTGGATGGTGTTTGTGAACCTGGTCCCCGCAGGGACGATACAATTGCTGGACAGTGTGCAAAACGGTTACTGGCATGCACGCGAACCGGCGTTGTTCGCGCAGAGCAACATGCGGATTGTGGAATGGTTGAGGCTTCCGGGGGATGTGTTGTTCATAATAGGTGGTATTCTGCCTGTAGTCTACCTGGCTCTGAGGATGTGGGCTAACCGCAATAGATACGGTCGGATCGAGCCGGAAGCTGAGACTGAAGAGTTTGTGCAGGCGTATGAACAAGAGTAAAGCAAGCCGACTTTCTGTGTGATATAATGGCTGAAACCTGTTGAAGGGAGTCATCAAAGATATGCTTGTTCTGCTAAATTCGATAAAAGTAAATAAACCACAGTGCCTCCGATTGTGGATTGCTGGGATTACTCTTCTGGTGTGCCTGATGCTTGCATCGGTAGTGGGGGCTGCAGGGCAATATAGCTCGCAGAGCGACAATGGAATTACGAGCCTTTACTATATGAGCTACGGTGAGTCACCGTTCTCTATGAAGTATCTGTTTGCTGACACTACCGTTGACAGCACCACAAAGATCGATTGGGCGTTTTATTTCGCGAAGGTCCATGGTCAGTGTGTGCTGATAGACGTGGGCTTTGATAATAAAGAACTGGCTGCGAAGTGGGGAGTTACTATTAAAGAGACCCCGGTTGCGTTGCTCAAGAAGCTCAACGTGACCCCGGATATGATCAAAACAATCATAATCACACACGCCCATTTTGATCATATTGCCTGTTTGCCGGAGTTCCCGAACGCAAAGGTTTACATATCCAAAGAAGCTGCTGATCGCTATCTGGCTGCGCCTGAAGATCCCAAGATCGCTGAGGTACTCAAGGACAGCAAACGCACTGTTACGTTCAGCAATCATATCGTGGTGAACGGGGTGTTCACGGTGAAAACCGTCGGTGGGCACATGCCGGGGTCGTCGGTTGCGGAGTTCTCCCATGGTGGCAAAAAATACATTCTCACTGGAGATGAGTGTTATCTCTGCCGGAATGCAAGCGAAAAGCGGCCGATCGGTGCTCTTATGGGTGATAAGGACCGAAATGTGCGCTTTTTGGACGAAGTTGCAGCCAAGAAGCAGATAGTGCTGCCCTGTCACGACCCGAGCATCACCCGCAAGTATACCTTTGTTGATACCAATATCTCGATGATATTCGGGAGCAAACCACAGCATAAGTAAACTCATTCATGGCAGGTGCCTGGTATTGGCGGCTGCTTAATGTTTTGTTTGGAGATTGATAAATGGACATGGCAATAGACAAATACCAGCTCGATTCAGGCAATTCGTGCGCAATTGCACCGGGCTGGGGGTGTAACTTATTCTCGTGGATCGTTGACGGCGTGGAAATGATGTCCGTCCCCGAAGGATACCCGGAAGCAGCCACCAAGATCACCGGTGGAGGTAACCCCATACTCTTCCCAGCCGTCGGGCGCACGTGGGACCTTTCAGGAGATCAACCGGTGCAGGGTGTATACCGTATCAACGGTTCGGATAAGACCTACTTCATGCCATCACATGGCATCATATACCTTTCCAGCTTTCATAAAGTCGATGAGCAAGTCTCGGCTGATCGTGTCTCCGTATCCTACGACCTCACCGTGCCTGATAAGGTTCGAGAGGAGAACTATCCATTCGACGTAAACCTGACGCAGCGTTTCACGATCACACCCGGTAAAGTCGAACTCGAAGGTGTGGTTACAAACAATGGCGACACCCCCGCGCCGGTTGCATTCGGCTATCATCCCTACTTCCGGATATCGAGCCCGCAGCGCGAGGGAGTGCAGGTTAGGCTGCCCATATCGACATATCTCCACACAACCAAAGATACCGTGCTCCCAACCGGTGAATCCGAACCCGCCGAGGGAGTCATCGACCTCCAGCCGGATATCTACTATGATCACGTCTTCGCTGGCCGCATCGGCAACCGCATGTCGCTGATTGACCCCAAGGCTAGCCATGCCATACATGTGGACTTCGACGACACGTTCGAGCTGTTCCTTGTCTACACTCCAAACGGCACCAGCTTCGTCTGCATCGAACCCTGGACCCGCGGCTTGGGCGCCTTCGGTTATCTAAACCAGCCAGGTTGGGAAAATGGCGAACTGATCCCCGTCCTCAAACCCGGCGAAACCGCCTCGCACCGGGCAGTTTTCAGCGTGGAGAAGAAAGAAATTTAATCGCGACAGCGCGAAGGGGCGAAAACGCGAAAAGAGTAAAAAAGATAACGCAAGTTGTTTCGGGACGCCCTCGTCCCGAAACCGCCCCTCGGGCGACAGTAGTTCTAAAAGAACCACGAGAGCCGAATGCACGACGTGAACGGAACCAGACAACGCATGTGCTATAATAACTCAACTATGATACGTGGAATTATTTTCGATATGGATGGGGTCCTTGTGGACTCCGAGCCGTTTATCTGCGAAGCGGCTATGCGTATGTTCGCAGAGCATGGGATTACTGTAAAGCCTGAGGATTTTTTGCCTTTTGTCGGGGCAGGTGAGGACCGTTATGTCGGCGGAGTTGCCGAGAAGTATAACTTCCCT
>JAJFTD010000100.1 GCA_021373255.1 bacterium | reverse complement strand
ATCCTCGGGAGCAACCTGCACCGTGAACTTGAGGCCCTTCTGCTTGGCCTTGCCGTCTATGCTCTTGAATGTAGCCGGAGCGCCAGCGAGTGCACTCTCTTCATAAGCCTTCATGCGAATTGCCGCATGCGGGCAGTAGAGTGAACAGCGTCCGCACTGTATACAAGCATCAGCATCCCACTCGGGAATCTCCACGGCGATGTTGCGCTTCTCGTACTTAGTCGTTCCGACCGGATAGCGGCCATCAATCGGCATCTTGCTAACCGGGATCTGGTCGCCTCGGCCTGCCATAATTTCGGCAGTAACATCCTTGACGAACTGAGGCGCGTCCTCACGAACCGCAGGCGGCATCTTGTAAGAACTTGTGACTTCGCTCGGGTATTTTACCTCGAAGACGTTGTCCAAAGCGGCATCGACTGCCTTGTAGTTCATCTCGACGACCTTGTCGCCCTTCTTGCCGTAGGACTTCTTAATGGCCTTCTTGATGACCTCAACCGCCCTGTCGAGCGGTAGAATACCGGTCAGCTTGAAGAATGCCATCTGCATAAGCATATTGATGCGAGCGCCGAGCCCGAGTTCCTGGGCAAGGGAAATCGCATCGATGACGTAGAACTTAACTTTCTTGTCGATGATCTGCTTCTGAACTTCCATCGGCAGGGTGTTCCACACCTCATCAGCCTTGTGCTGCGTGGTGAGGAGGAACGTGCCGCCCTCTTCCATGTTGCTGAGCATATCATACTTCTCGATGAAGCTCGGGTTGTGGCAGGCTATGAAGTTCGCGCGGTCGATCAGATACGGGCTCCTAATCGGATTCTTACCGAAGCGGAGGTGCGATACCGTCACGGACCCAGCTTTCTTCGAGTCATACACGAAGTAACCCTGCGCATAGTTATCTGTCTCATCGCCGATGATCTTGATCGAGTTCTTGTTCGCACCAACGGTGCCGTCTGAACCCAAACCGTAGAACATAGCGCGGAACGTGTTCGCATCAGCCGTAGTGAAGTTGGAATCGTATGCGAGACTGGTCTTAGTAACGTCGTCATCGATTCCCACGGTGAAGTGGTTCTTCGGCTTTGCGGCACTGAGGTTGTCATAGACAGCCTTGACCATCGCAGGCGTGAACTCCTTGGAGCCCAGGCCGTAGCGGCCGCCAACGATCACGGGAGCATCCTTGAATGGAGTAATACCCTCGCTCATCGCCTCTTCGATACCAGTAACCACATCCTGATACAGCGGTTCGCCAATGGCGCCCGGCTCCTTGGTGCGGTCCAGAACAGCGATCTTCTTGACTGTCGCAGGCAGAGCCTCGACCATGTCCTTCACGCTGAACGGTCTGTAAAGGCGGACCTTGAGCACGCCGACTTTCTCACCCTTAGCAGTGAGAGCCTCAACGGTCTCGTGCGCGGTCTCAGCACCGGAGCCCATCAAGATAATGACTCTATCAGCATCAGCAGCGCCGACGTAATCGAACAGGTGATACTGTCTGCCGACGATGCTCGCGAACTTGTCCATCGTCTTCTGGACGATCTCAGGAGTCGC
Organism: bacterium; assembly: GCA_021373255.1. Lineage (GTDB taxonomy): Bacteria > Armatimonadota > UBA5829 > UBA5829 > UBA5829 > UBA5829. Next base: position 90,717 of record JAJFTD010000100.1, on the reverse strand, counting down.
CAGATAGAACTTGTTCACAGTCTCGCGGCCCTGGAAGTATACATCCGGGTTCTGAGCAGTGCCGCCCATATTTGGGTGATCAGGACTCAAGGCACGCATTCTGTGAGCAATGACAAGGTCTTCGTCGATCATCGCGCGCATATCGTCATAATCCAGAACTTCGACCTTCTGAACTTCGTGGCTTGTGCGGAAGCCGTCGAAATAATGGAGGAACGGAATGCGGCTGGCGAGTGTCGCCTGCTGTGCGATCAGAGCGAAGTCCATCGCTTCCTGAACGCTATTGGAGCAGAACATGGCAAAACCAGTCTGCCTACAAGCCATAACGTCGCCGTGATCACCGAAGATTGAGAGCGCCTGGCAAGCAAGGCTTCGAGCGGTGACGTGGAACACCGTCGGGGTCAGCTCACCCGCGATCTTATACATATTCGGGATCATCAGGAGCAGGCCCTGGGACGCTGTAAACGTAGTCGTCAGAGCACCGGTAGCCAGAGCACCGTGCACGGCGCCGGAAGCGCCACCCTCACTCTGCATTTCCGTAACTGAGGGAATAGTCCCCCAGATGTTTTTCTCACCGCGAGCGGTCTTCTCATCAGAGATCTCGCCCATCGGAGAACTCGGCGTAATTGGGTAAATTGCAATGACTTCGTTAGTCGCATGCGCTACGTGCGCGGCCGCCGAGTTGCCGTCGTAGCCTTCCATTTTTCTTGCCATAATATCTCCTTAGTTTGATGGCTTGATGGTTTGATAGTCTGATGGTCAGGGAGGGCACACTTACGGCCATCCAACCATTTAACCATCACACCATCAGACCCTTCCTAGATTTCTCGCCTCCACTGCAGCGCCTGGATCAGGGTGGCTTGGTCAGCATAGTCCATATCGCCTCCGACCGGCATTCCATGGGCTATTCTGGACACCTTTACTCCCAGCGGCTTCAATAGGCCGGCTATATACATGGCGGTTGTGTCGCCTTCAATCGTGGGATTGGTGGCGAGGATAATTTCTTTGACCTCGCCATCTGTCATGCGGGCAAGTAACTCGCGTATCTTTAGCATTTCAGGGCCGATACCATCCATCGGAGATATCACCCCGCCAAGCACATGATACATCCCGCGAAACTCATTGGTCTTTTCCATCGCGACCACATCGCGCGGCTCGGACACAACACACAGCACCGATCTGTCACGCTTTGCATCGGAACAAATCTCGCACCGGGGCTGGTCCGTATAATTAAAACAAACCGGACAGAGCTTGATATACTGCTTGACGTCCATCACGGCATTTGCCAGTTCGCGTGCTTCATCCTCATTAATCCTGAGGATGTGAAACGCCAACCGCTGCGCCGATTTCGGACCGATACCAGGCAGTTTTTCAAACTCAGAAACAAGTTTTGCCAGAGGTTTTGCGTAGTGCATTTAGTTACCGGTACACACAAATAATTGGCGGGTTCACATTACCCGCCATTGGTCAATGTCTTGTCCACCAACGCATCTCTGCGCGGCATCTATATTATAACAGAAATAGGGATAAGGTCAAAGTGGAAGGCTGGTTAAAGAATGCTGGCTAAAGGGTGTCTGTTAAATCTACGGAACAGCACAATTGTATAGGTAAATCCTTAGTTGAGTTATATCGAGAAACCCTTATAAAGTTGTATCGGGAAACCCTTTTCCCGATACTCCCACTGTATACGAAGGGGTTTCGGGATAGGGGTATCCCGAAACAACCTCTATCTGTAGCAAGCATCCCATTCTGGCGTCTTATTACTGGTTCACTGTAGCGTTGACAACCGTTAGCCCGGTGTCGGATTCTGACTTCACTTTCAGCGGGATGTTCACGAGGGTATTGCCTACCTGAGTATCGCTGGATGAGGCATAAACCACTCTTAGCGTATGTGAGTCGAGCCACTTGTATCTGCAGATCGTGCCTGTGGGTAAACCCTGCACTGTTTCACTGGCAGTGGCGCGGGTGCCACTGACCGGCTCAAATACACCATCGTTGAATGTTAAATCGAATGAAGCAGATGCCACCGATCCTGTTTCTTCTACTTTTATCGGGACGCTTACGTCCTGACCGGTTAGACCCGTTATACTTGGCGCTTCAGGTACCAAACGCGCAACCGGAGTCGCGGGAGTTGACCCACCTCCTCCGCCACCGCCACATCCTGTAAAGCATACCACGGCAAATATCAAAAAGACATTGCGAATCAATCTGTATGTCATATCCCTCATCATCCTAACTTCCGGCAGCTACGGGGTGCTTTAGTATCCATGTGGCATCTGCTGATGTCACCTTGCCGTTCCCGTTGACGTCCATAGTCGCCATGTTTACAGATATGTCTCCAATTACAGCTTGCAGCACCAAGTCAGCATCAGTCCGATCGACATCTCGATCACCATCAACATCACCCTTCAGCGTTGAAGACACCGTTAATGTGGTGCTTCCGGTGGCTTTCACTGTCGATGCTGCCGTGCACGATGCAGTGCAGGAAAGCGTGACAGCCACATTGACTCCTGAACTGTTTATCGGAGCAGTGTAGGTGGGGTTTTGGGTGGTGGCGTTGGGGCTGAAAGAGCCGCCCTTGCCTCCATCCGACCATGAGTAAGCAACCGAATGACCCGTAACTGTGTCGGACGCAGCCGCACTGCAGTGAACACTATCACCGGAGAAGACTGTCTGTGCATCCACACTCGGCACTGATGTAAACGCCACAGTGTGCTGAAGCTCCAGAGATAAGGCTACAAACGTCGGGCTGGAACTGGCTCCTGTCACGGTTCCTGTGACGGTAAACTGTCCTGCCGTGACCGTGTGTCCGGTGGTGAATGTAATGGATTGCAGTATTTCTATAGTGGCACCGGAAGTAACGTTACACGCTACGCTGATCTGGCGTGTGGCCGCGTTCCATTCAGCAAAAAACAGGTTGCCTGCACTATAGCCCTTGGTAAGGCAAGCCATGCTGCCTCCCACATTAGTGGTATCGACAGACAAACCAGCCGGTACTGTAATTTGAATGTTCACCGATGTGATGCCTGTCGCATTTTGCACCACGAGGTGTGGTGTAGTCATGGTGCTATCAGGAGTTATTGTAAGGCTGGTTGGGCTGAATACAATACTGGGGCTTGCATTGGATACAGTTACACATACGAATAGTAATGCAAGCACAGCCAGTCCCACCAGAGGGTTTCCGCGTGTATTCATGGAGAGGCATTTCCTCCTATAGAGTATCAACATCTACTATACTCATTATCGGCAATATTTACCTTGTTGGAGAGAGACAAACTGAGAAGCTGGGACAGCATGACATCCCAGCTTCTCATTCGCAGGAGTGAGCAGAGTCGAAGCACGAGTTTAGCGACCCAACCGGATCACTGCTACTTTATATGGCGGGTCTCCGTACACATTACCCGCAAGTTTGATCGTTCTACTGCGGCGATCATACTCAGTAAAGAACATTTCGCCCACGCTTTTCCCAGGGTCCACATTCTTCAGGTTGCCACAGGAAGTGTCCAAAGCAGCATTGAATGTAGCCCCGGCAGGTAGCTGGACTGAGGTCTCAAACACTCCATTATTAGCCGAGTCTATAGAAACTGTAATCTGGTTTCCAGCAGAGATTGTCGATGTTCGCGAAGCGCACGCCCGAGTTGATACCGCTGGAACGGATGCGCTTTGTTGAGAGCTGTGAGAACCCAGCCAGCAATCAATAAACGCATTAGCATCATTTATGTTTATAAGGTGATCACCGGTTGCTGTCCACGATGGCCATACATTAGATGTATGCGGAGCAAGGTCGAACGGCCCATCTGTGCTGGCATCAAATAGCGGTGCTGATTGCCCGTGCCATCGGTTCCAGGCATCAATGAACATTGCGGCATCTGTAGTGTTGACATTGCCATCAAGATTGAAATCGCCCGGCTCAGGCAGCTTAAAGCGCATATTAAGCGCAGAGCATTCACCAAGAAGCAACTGAACGCTACCAATACTCGTCGGCGCAGTCATATGAATAGCCTTGACGATCTCCGCTCCCGGAGTTGCTCCAGCCGCAAGATGTGCGCTGATCGTAATCAACCTGCCTGCACCGTCCCAATCACTAGTCATCAGAGTTACTGCGCTGCCCTGCTCTATGCAGGTCAAGTTCTCGTTCATGCGAGTCGAATCGACACTTATCGATTCAGGCACGGATATAGCCAGCGAAACCGACGAAAGCTGAACGCTGCCCAGGACGATAGATGGAGTTATGAAGGCACGACCAACCAACGCAGTAGCCTGGTTCGGGCTAAAGTTTGCTCCCGTTGCAGTGGAGAACGTCCATGTATAAACCTGATCAATCGGTATACCCACCGTATCGACAGCAGATGTTAATACTGAACAATTATAGGTCGTTCCTGCAGCAAAGCCCTGATGGTTGACCGTTAGGGTTCGACTGTCCGTGCTCCAGATATAGCTTGGGTTAGTCAGTGCCGGTGAGAAGCTCAAAGCGGCTTGAGTTACCGACTTGTTCATCGCTTTACTGAATTGAATAACCATTGCTGAATCCAGCGCCACGCATGATGATCCGTTAGCTGGAAGAATGGATGTTACGTTTGGCGGAGTTAAATCAACAGTGTGCACAGTCAGGTTAGCGCTACTTGCCGCGCTAATCTGATTATCGTTGGCACACATAGCAGTGCAGGACAACGTGACAGTGATGTCACTGCCTGATGTATTCGCTGGAGCTTTATAAGAAGGCTGCTTCACATCCGCGCTCGGGCTGAACTCGCCTCCGATATTGCCATCCGACCAATGATAGCTGACCTGGTGCCCGCCGGAGTCTGTAGCGGAAGCATTACATTGTGTTGTTCCGGCAGATTCAACAACAGCAGGACTGACCGATGCACCCGTGGTAAACGAGATATTGTGAGTTTCCGGTATGGGTGTCGTCACTTGAATGCTCAGATTGCTTGAAGTTGTCTTCTGAGACTCTGAACCGGCATACGAAGCTACAATATACCACGCGCCTGATTCGACAGTGTTCGTGTTCCATGAAAACTGGCCCGACTGGTTTGTGGTGATGTGATATTGGGTAGAGCTTCCACTGGGTTTTGTACAGGTCAGGTCTACGGTCGCAACCTGCACGGGCAGCAGTGTGCCATTCACGGTCAATGTGGACCCAATGCTGGGATTGTCAGGGGTAGATGTCAGGGTGATGGATGTTTCTATCTTATCCTGCACATCAACAGCTATGTTAGCCGAACTGGCTGAGTATTTATCATCTCCGGCGAAGTCCAATTGTATGTTGTATGCTCCGACGTGATCGGGAACGAAAGTTACCTGCAGCGATCCATCGGCCCCGGTCGTATATGACGATGATGTCACTCCCGCAACGGGGTCTACAATACTTATATCGATAGGCTCCTGTTTTGCAGGGTCCAGTTGAGCGGTTATGGTAACAGTCTGACCTACATAGGGAGCCAGTGGGATTGCAGACGCGGTTATCCGGCTACCCATCATTCCAGGCGCGGGCACGGTGCACTCAGCCGAACCGGTGCCCAGTTGAGGACTATAGCGCGATGCCGATGTCACAATTACAGTATCCGAATCCGTTGCTTCCGATGGGATTGATACTTTCGCAAAACAAGGACAATAGCCGTCAGTAACTACGTTATCTGTGTCGGTTATTTCCCACTGTTCCGTGTTTTGATGAGTGCCATCATTATTTTCATCATATATGAACTTTACAGTCCAGCCATTGACGGACTGTGCTGAGAGATCGAATGTATCTGGGGCGTTACCGGTGTTGTAGACTTTCAGAGGAATATATACATCACTTCCGCTGCTTATTTCGCCAACGGGTGGGAGCCAGTCTACCCTTGTCCCTGCAGTCCTAAGAACTGTTAGTGTAACTGGAACAGCGACTGCGTTGTGGTGTTCATTGTAGATATTGTCGTAGTCTCCTGTTGCCGTAAGCTGAATTTGTGTTCCAGGAGGTAGGCCAACAGCCTGAGCCTCATGCTGAGGTGCAAACAAGAGAAACAATATCGCGGCAAAGATTACGCGTCGCATAGTGGAACGTCCTTGGCAGACCAATGGTTCACAGATCAAATTCTATTGACCTGCTAGGTTGTTCTTCCGTGACTGCCAAGCCGCCCATCCCGGTAATCATACCTGTTTTTTACAAATAATTGTGACGGAAAGAGGCTTAGGCTATATCTTAATATTCTCGAGTTAGTACAAAAATGTACTTGACTGCAGGCCACATGCTAGGAATAATGAAATTGGACTCTATACGCCTGGTTCCGTTTAGAGAACTCTAGTGTAGGTTAGGGTCCCGGAGGCACGATGTAATGTTTAGCAAAAAACTTCTTCCAGCACCTCTTATACTGGCCGGTGTGCTTGCCCTGTATGCCGCACCGTGTACATTATATGCGGATGGTTCCAGGCTCATTCCCGGAGATGTTATCGCTGTTCGTGTGGATGGCGAGAAGGAGTTTACTAAAGATTATGAGGTAGATAAAGACGGCTTCATCACCGTGCCAATGCTTGATCCGGTGAAAATTGCCGATCTTACATCCTCTGAGGCTGCAGGAGTGATCACCAAAGCTCTTGGCAAAGTGCTGATTAACCCGCAGGTTACTGTGACATTCATCGCAAGGACGAAGATGCAGGTCTTTGTTGTTGGACAGGTCGGCAAGCCGGGTGCAACGGATGTGGGAGTCGGAGACCGGGTAATCCAGGCGATGGCTAATGCCGGATATGATGACACAGCCGATCTATCCCGAGTGAGCGTTCATCGTGGCGATGAAGTGATCGATGTCGATCTCACTAAGTTTTTATCAGGTACGGACCTCACTGTAAATATCCCTCTGCAGTCCGGTGACACTGTGGTAGTGCCCAGGCAGGACATCGGTCTTGTTATGGTCTTGGGACAAGTGCCTAAGACAGGTTCTGTGCCCATCAAACGCAATATGACTTTCAGAGAGCTTATGGGGTTGATCGGCGGAGTGAATGTTGAAGCAGACACAGCCAACATCACAATTAAGCGGCAGGGTACATTCGACGTAATTCACGTAGATTACAAAAAGGCTATGGACGGTGATCCTTCGTCTGACTACATGCTGCAAGCTGGCGATACTATCTACGTGCCCGAATTGGAAACTGCATTTTTTACGGTGATGGGTGGCGTAGGCAAGCCAGGCCAGTATCCATTAAAGGGAAAACTGACGTTGAGCGAAGCTATAGGTATGGCAGGCGGCCCAGTCGCCAATATGGGTGATCTGCGAAAAGTACAGTTAATGCGCTCTGCCACTGCGGACGGCAAACCCAGTGAAACTCAAGTCCTTGATCTTACAAAAGTATTGAACAGCGCTAATGACGAACCTCTCGTAAAAAGAGGAGATGTAGTCTACGTGCCAATACACAAAGACAAGATGAACCCACTGCAGATTATTCAGTCGATTCTTCCTTTCGGGTGGCTATTTAAGAATTAACCCTGCAGCCAGTTGACGCAGCCAGAAGCAATTAGGCGGGTGGAGTTCTTTTTACAGACTCCACCCGCTTATTTTGTACAGTATCAGACTACTAAAAGCCTATATCTAGAACGCAGGCAATCTATAGTCTACGCCAGCAAAGAATGACTGGAAGTCCAATGCACCAGCCATGACCGAGAACTGAGGAGCCATGTAATACCGAATCCCACCATTGAATGTGGTATCCTGCTTGATGCCATTGGTCAGGTACTCGAACATCAGCTCAACTCTGGGTGTTGGCAGATACTCCAGACCAATGAAGGCACCTTTGTAAAGACCAGTTCCAAATCCAAGTGTGCCAATGAGTGGTCTGTTACCACTGATTGTGAGACCAGTGCTCGTAAGGTTCTTGCTGAGCATCAGGAATCCACTGGGACTGTCATCTCTAGGATTTACCTCGTCTAGGCCGTTTGCTACATCAACAATACCAATGCTAATCGCCGGGCGATCAGCCGTCTCTCTGAGCACTCTCCACTTTGCATTGAACAAGCCCTGCATGTCGGCATCGTTACGGCTGGAATCTGCACCCACGGCACTGACTTCGAGATCAGGAGTGACCCCGAATGCGCCACCGAATGTGAACAGGTTTCCATCGTCAACATCAGCCACATAGTTCACGGTCAGTCCCAATTGCATCGGTGCGAGATAGACATCGTTAGGCGTTTCGATCAGCCCGCTCATACCATAAATACTGGCAGCAGCATACGATGCGCTTGCACCCCCGACAACGAGAAGAACCATCGTGAGTAGGAACATCATCTTCTTCATGAATATTCGCCCCTTTCCTTATCTGGTCAGATTCAGGCCTGAACCGAGCTTCCTAGTTTCCTGGTTCAAAACCCTTTTACCCAAGATAGTGACCAGCCGATGCACTGTACGCAAACATTTCGCAGGCATGCTTCGGCATCTGCGTCGTAGTTCGCCAAGCAAGCAGGCATATCCTTCAAATAAATGCGGTATTTTGTCATTAAGCTACAGTATATGAGACGCAAAAGCGGCTGAGATAACATGTATCCCAGCCGCCTTATACTGTTAATAACGTATTTTGAACGATATTATCGAGGATCTGTGGTGTCCGCAGGTGCCGTGTTGTCTGGCGTAACTGTGCTCTCTTGCACAGGCTTCTCAAACACCTTGGTTACAGGATTGCTACTCTGTTCCATCACTACGGGTTTACCATCTACCTTGAGCTGAACTGCGCTGGCGCGCCCTACCCTCATGTAAATCTTACTTTTTGCTTCAAAAGTTTTCTTCTGACCCATGGGAATATTGCCGTAGACGGTCTGTTGGCCATCTACTTTAATATCTGCCCATACAGGGGCAAGAGTCGTAACTTCCAGTGTCAGCTTATCGGAGACCGGCACAGGCTTCTCTTCTGTTTTTTTGGCTTCGGTATTGCCGGGTTTGGCAGCCGGAGCAGGCTTGATAGGATCTGGCTTTGGCAATTGTGCAACTTCATTGCCGTTATCCGTATGCCGTGTGACTGCAGGAATACGCCCAACGCCTTTACCGTTCGAATGCCGGTCCCAACCATAATAACCTGCTGCTGCCAGCCCACCGGCTATCACAATTGAAAGCAATGCAATTCCAACAGTCTTCAGGACCGAGCGTCCCCCACCCTTCGTTGTCTCCACAGTATCGCGAACCGGGGTAAGCCATTCCCGCTCGTATTTGCTCAGCAACTGATCGCTGTCTACCCCAAGAAAATTAGAGTAGTCGCGCAGGAACGCGCGTGCGTAGACCCGGTTGGGAAAGTAATCAAACCGGCTCTCCTCCAACGCAGAAATGTTGTTAGCCGTTATTTTGGTGGCATCGGTCACATCTGAAAGGGATAGCTCTCTTTTCTCCCTCTCTAGCTTCAGTATCTCGCCTATTGACTGCGTGTCTTCCATCCAGACCTCGGTTCCGTTGTACCTGTATTATCGTAATAAGATTGAATACCGCACTACTGCTTGCGGCATTCGGCTGTGGTGAATATCTTTATATATCCGAAGATATTGTACAGTTATTTGCCTCGGCAGGCAATACGCCAGGAATGGTCACAGAAAATATGCTGCCCTTGCCAAGTTGCGATTCCACATCAATCTTTCCACCGTGAGATACAACTATGGTCTTCACGATTGAAAGCCCCAGTCCTGTGCCACCAAGACGCCTCGAGCGAGCCTTATCAACCCGGTGGAATCGCTCAAAGATTCTATCGATTTCTCCGTAGGGTATCCCGATTCCCGTATCCTGCACACTGAGCGCCAAACCGCATTCATCCAGCCTACGGGCGGTAATTGAAACTGATCCACCCTCCGGCGTATATTTGACCGCATTATCAACCAGGTTACGTATAAGCTGAACTATCTGCGAACCGTCGCATTGAAGCACCAGCTCATCGGGCACATCAACATCAACTACAATACCCCTGGCAGAAGCCTGCGGGAGAACAACCGCCACTCCCTGAGCAACCAGTTCAGCTACATTGCAACATGACTTGGTCAGCGTCGCAATTCCAGAATCCCGGCGTGCAATCTCAAGAAGGTCCTCAATTAGTGCAGAAAGACGATCAGTCTCAGAAATGATAGTATTCAGGAACTGGTCCACAAAGTCCGGATCATTCTTCGCACCACCAAGCAAAACTTCGGCAGTGGTCCTGATCGCAGTAATCGGAGTCTTGAGCTCATGACTCACGTTACCCACAAATTCTTTGTGGTTCTTCTCATGCCGCCTGACATCGGTAAGATCATGCAGAATGACCATCGCAGCCTGAGTGCCGGAGTCGTCCTCAGAGAAAGGAACAGATTGAATGCTCACAACCCTCTGAGGCCACCCCGGCAATTTGATCTCAGACTTCATAATTTCACCGGATGCAATGCATTCATACGCTAATCGCATAATTTCCGGATGAGCATCAGTATCTTCGATTTGGCTCCCAATTACAAATGGGTGCCTTGTTCCACAAATCTGATCGGCCGCAGGATTAGATAGAGTAACTTCTCCTGCCCGATTGATGGCTATTATCCCATCAGCCATTCTTTCAAGCACCATATTGCTACGGCGCTTATCCAGATTGAGTACTTTTACGCGCTCTATAATCAGCCTGTGTCTTCGCGCAAGCCACACAATCCCGGCTACCAGCACCGCTATTACACCGACAGCATACACTGCTCTGCATATCAGTTCAAACTTCACCGTCACTAGCTATCCTATAACCGACTCCACGAACCGTCCGTATATATTGCGGATTGCTTGGATCAGATTCAACTTTTTCCCGCAACCAGCGGATGTGAACATCCAAAGTGCCCGTATCGTATGTGGCATCTGCGTCCCATACTCGTTTGAAAAGCTCTTCACGGGTCATAACCCGGCCCTTGTTCATCATAAGCACCCTGAGCAGTTCAAACTGCTTCAGTGGTAAATGCACGATTTTCTCACCCACGGTTACACGTCGGCGACTAAGATCGAGAAGAATCCCTCCAACTTGCAGGCTTGCACGCAAGTCATCACTTTTAGCACCCTCTGTGCGTCGCAAAACAGCCCTTACTCGGGCAAGTAACTCGCGAATACTGAATGGCTTCGGAACATAATCATCAGCGCCCAGCTCAAGACCGACTATTCGGTCTACTTCCTCTGTCTTGGCGGTTAGCATAATGATAGGAACGTTGGATTCTTTGCGAACTATTCGGCAGAAATCCAATCCGCTCAGTTTCGGAAGCATAAGGTCAAGGATGATCAGATCAGGGGCAAATGTACGGAACTGAGTGAGCCCCGACAGACCATCGGGTGAGACCTCTACACTGAAGCCCTCGCTCTTCAGTGAGTAAGCCACCGAATCAGCAATCGGCGTTTCATCTTCAATAAGCAATATTCTGTCACTCACTGCTTTGGTATTACTCCTGTTCCGACAAGTCTTGCAGCACGGCACAGACAAGTCATGTTACGTTCGGATTCACCTTGTGTCAATAGCACATGAGTACATGTCCGAATGTCCGGTGGTCCGGAAGTCCGAGGGGCCGGGACCCGCAGGTCAAACGACATGTACGTGAAATAGGGACCAGCAGTATTGCCAGTCCCTAAATCTTTCTGCGGTCCCGTTATTAGCGGGGGCTGAATCCGCGAAGAAATTAACTACTGTAGACCGTGATAGTCATAATCGGCCGGCGTTTTACCTGTTCCGAGACTACAACTCGGCCTGGTTGACATATTGCCAATTTCATAGGTTCCCTTAGATGGACAATCAGGCAATGTATCGTCTTTTCCCTTGATGTATTCGGGAACAAGAGCAGCAGCATCTGGTACTCCGGTCGAAGCAGCCTTTGTGTCCATTGCCCACTGCTCCTTGGCGGTTTCGATCTGTCGCAGGTTGCCCTGGCAGCTCTTTGCCCTGGAACTCTCCCTGGCGCGCAGGAAGTTAGGGATTGCGATAGCAAGGAGAATACCGATGATCAGAACCACGATCATGATTTCAATCAGGGTAAATCCACCCTTGCGCCTTTTGATAGCAAATCTACTCATTGCGTACGTCTACCTCCTCCGATAGTTGCTGATACGTTGGAATCGCTATCTTTCCATAAGGTTTGTTCCGTACGCCGAAACTGGTTTCACACATATTGTCAGGTGCAGGCTCAAGAGCAAGTAAAACTGGTAATCTTGCGGGGTTTTGCTATATGCCAAACGCGTCGGTTATAACATCAGACACATATAACTTGCCATCTTTTTCCGACACTTCCACAACATCGAATCGGCAATTTGTATCATTGATGTTGAACTGTGAGAGGTAATGCTGCGCGGTAGCAGCGATCTTTCGTTGTTTTGCGGGGGTAACGGACTCTGCCGCTGTTCCATATTCCAGAGAACGACGGCATCTTACTTCGACAAACACAAGCGAATCGCCATGGTTGGCTATGAGGTCAATTTCGCCAAACCTGCAGCGGTAGTTCGAGGTGATTATTTTGTAACCCCGCTTGCCCAATTCGGCTGCGGCGGCTATCTCGGCACTGCGGCCTACTCTAGCCCTGGGAGACGGCACTCGCGTATCCTTTCATAGACAGGCGCAAATGAGCGCCGGTGGCACGGGCAAGGACCGAGACGGTCGATAGCTTCAAGGTGCTCCTTTGTGCAGTAACCCTTATGACCGGCAAATCCATATCCTGGGAACTCCCTGTCCATCTCCAGCATCATACGATCTCTCGTAACCTTCGCTATAATGGAAGCCGCTGCAATGGAGATGCACTTTGCGTCGCCTTTAACAATTGCCAGAGACGGCGCAGGCAACCCCTGCACGGGGAGTCCATCGACAAGTACATAATCAAAAGCGACGCCCAAATCATTGAGCGCCGCTTTCATTGCAGCGTGTGTTGCACGCAGTATATTTATCTCGTCTATGATCTTGGCATCTACAATCCCTACTCCCACAGCCAATGCGCCCGACATTATTTTGTCAAAGCTCTTATCCCTGGTCTTAGGAGATATTGCCTTAGAATCACGTATGCCAGTCTCGTCGAACCCAACAGGCAGAATCACCGCCGCCGCCACGACAGGCCCGGCCAGTGGTCCCCTGCCCGCTTCATCCAGCCCGGCAATAGAGCTATATCCTTGAGATCTAGCCTGTTCCTCGTAGACCCATCGCCCAGCATCTTGCGCTTGCGTCAGGACGATCCCGAGATCGCCGTTTAATGAATCCATGTTATTCTGTCCAAAGGCCAGAATATGAACATCGCCTTGCCAAGTACACGGTCTCTGCTCAACAGGCCCCAGAACCGGGCATCATTAGAGTCGTTTCTGTTATCACCCATCACGAGCAGCTTGCCCTTGGGGATTTTAACTTCCTGGACTCTCTGTTTGCCCACTTTCTCAGTCACTATCCATTTAGGATCAACCAGGCTACGCCCACCAGGGTAAGCGTCATCCGGGTCCTCAGCGATATACGGTTCATTCAACGCTTTCCCGTTAATATACACCTTAGCCGGTACGACTTTCACCTTGGCGTTGGGATCATTGAACGCAGCAGCCACTTCTGAGTTGGATATCTTTCGTCCATCCACATACACGTTGCTGCCTTCGAGCTTAACTTTATGGTCACCATCTTCACGTGCCATATCGGAAAGCTGGCTCCTCAGATCGGCATGACTGTATTGAATGTCGCCAATCAGCACGTATCCAGGTGTTATCCTTACCACATCACCGGGAACGGCAATCACACGTTTAATGAAGTCCTTTTCTCGTTTCTTGGACTCATTTACAATGTAATCGCTGCGTTCCTTGCCCGCCAACCCACGCGCATCTGCGTCGGCCTCAATTTGCTGCATAACATCAGGCGTCGCATTCATCGGCGCCTTGAAAACCACTACATCTCCCAGTCGAGGATCCCTGATCCGGTAGATGAACTTGTTTACAAGTATATGGTCCTGCTCAAGCAACGTCGGATGCATAGATGCTGACGGAATATAAAAAGCCTGCACCACGAATGGTCTGATCAGCAAGAACACCAATGCCATCGCGACAGCGAGCGACTCGGCGATCTCTGCAATAGACTTCGCAATCGGGTTCTTTAGCTTGAGCAGAGCGAAACGCAGCACCAACAATACCACAACCGTGATTATTACAGTTAATGGGGATAGGTTGGCAAGCCGTTCGGTAATACTCATCTTGCGGTCTGGCGCTCCTTGATCTTGGTGGCCTTTCCAACTCTTCCACGCAGGTAGTAGAGCTTTGCTCTTCGCACTGCACCGCGGCGGGTAACTTCAATCCGTGCGATTCTGGGAGAATGCACCATGAAGGTTCTCTCAACACCTATGTTGTGGGAGATTTTACGCACGGTAAACGCAGAACGCACACCGCCGTCCTTCTTGCCTATCACCACACCCTCGAATACCTGGATTCGCTCCTTGCCACCTTCGATAACGCGAGTGTGTACACGAACGGTATCACCGGGCCCAAACTCAGGGGTATCGGTTCTTAACTGTTCAAATTCTATCTGATCGATAATCTGCACTTGTGTCCTCCTCGGAAAATATCCTATTTTCTTCCATTCGTGATGAACTTGACAGCGGCGCGGCACGCGCTGCGAGAAAGCTCATCAGCGATTAGTGTGCATACCAAACTCTTCTCAAGAAGTCTCCAATTCTTTTAGGAAACGCTTGTCTTTATAATCAAGTGGCGCGGTCTCAAGCAGGTCCGGCCGCCGTTCAAACGTCCGCTTAAGCGCCTGCTGATGACGCCATTTTTCTATCTCCGCATGATTGCCCGAAAGTAAGACATCGGGCACCCGATACTCACCAAACTCCGCCGGGCGCGTATACTGCGGGTATTCAAGCAGCCCGCTCGAAAACGAATCGGTGAGCGGTGATGTCTCATCACCAAGCACCCCGGGAACCAACCGGCTCACAGCGTCCAATATCACCAACGCCGCAAGCTCACCGCCGGTCAACACGTAATCTCCGATCGACACTTCGTCGGTTACCAGGTGCTCCCGTATACGCTCATCCACACCTTCATATCGGCCGCAAATCATTATAATATGATGTTCGCGAGACAGTTCCTCGGCCATTTTTTGGTCGAATCTCCTGCCCTGCGGGGTCATCAGCAACACCCTTGGCCTGGGGCCGCCACGGCCAGTAAGCGACTCTACAGCCATAAATACCGGCTCACACTTCATCACCATCCCAGGACCGCCGCCAAAAGGCGCGTCATCGGTGGTCCGGTGTTTGTCCTCGGTGAAATCGCGGAGGTTTACGGCCTCAACTTCCACCAGCCCCTTCTTCCGAGCCCTCCCAAGGATGCTTTCGCTTGCCACCGCTTCCACCATATCAGGAAGCGTGGTGATTATCTCAATCCGCATCCTGGTCGTCCGGAAGCAGTCCCGGCACAGGCCGAACTACCATAACACCACCTTCGATGTCGATCTTGCTAACCACATCTTTGAGCGCCGGTATCATAACCCCGGTGCTGGTGGCATACACATCATTCGCGCCGCCCTGCAAGATTTCTGTCACCTCACCAATCTCACGACCGTCTTCAGTCATCACTTTGAGACCAATAAGATCGAATACATAGAACGAACCCTCAGGCAACTCACCAAGATCAGACTGATCAATGACAATATCAGCGCCTCTCAACGCCTCCGAGCCATTACGGTCATCGACACCCTGGAATTTGATCGTGACCCCACTCTTACCGGGCCTGCTTTGATCAATCTTCATTGTCCGGCGTTCGCCATTCGATGTCCTGAGCGTTACTTCATGACCTTTGTCGAACCGCTCAGGAAACTCGGTGAGGACCACTACTTTTACCTCACCGCGAACACCAAACGGCGCAACAATATTGCCTATAACTATATCTTGGTTTTCTCGGGGCATAAGCCGTCCCGTATCTCCGAAATCTTGCCGTCAGTAACCACAATTTCACAGGTGCTCACTCGGGAAAAGTCATCGCCAACTTCCAACTCGACTTCCCCTTCCAGAACCCCTTGCTCGTATTCATCCCCAATTGATGCCGAGGAAATCCTATCAAGCTCTCGTAACAGGACCCTGTGTGTGCTTTCTGTTTTACGCTGCTCGGCCCGGAGACGTTCCCTTATCGAGTCCGCCTCCTGCCCAGCGACTTCATTTCGCCGCGCAATGGATTCAAGCTGGACAGCCACGCGTTTCCCCGCTTCGTCAAGCTTACCCAACGCACCACGTATCTCGGCCGTTCTGGCGGCTTTGAATTGCTCCGTCACAACGACTTTCACACGAATCGGGCGCTTTACAATAATACCCATCGCACTGCTACAGGATCTTTACATATACATTTTTCTGGCTCTTGATAGCCGCAGCTTTCGCAACGGTGCGCAGCGCATTGGCCACGCGTCCCTGTTTGCCGATTACTCTCGCGAGATCATCAGGATCCACGGTGACTTCGTATGTCACCGACTGCCCTTGATCCTGCTCGCTAACTATCACGGCATCTGAATTATCAACCAGGGCCTTAACCAGGATTTCGATCAGACTTTTCAAGTCAATCTGCTCCATTAAGCTTATTCCGTGGCTTCAGCAGCAGCCGGTTCCTTAACCTTAGCCTTTGCTTTTTTGGGGGTCGGGCCGCCAAGGAAGCCTTGCGTCTTCAGCAAGCCACGAGTCGTATCCGACGGCTGCGCGCCTGTCCCCAGCCAATATTCGATTCTTTCCCGGTTGATCTTTATCTCGGGCGGATCCTGAGTCGGATCGTAGAATCCAAGGATCTCGATAAAGCGCCCATCGCGAGCCGTGCGGCTGTCCGCTGCCACAATCCTGTAGAACGGTCGCTTCTTGGCGCCCATCCGCCTCAGTCTGATTTTTACCACGTGTAAGCCTCCCAAATAATCGGTTTTCGCGTGCGCTAATCCGCGCTTCCGCAAATTTATTAACTATCCCATAAATGGGAAGTTCGGCATTTTCTTACGCCGCTTCCCAGACTCTTCCGCGCCACTCATGACCCGGATCATCTTCTTCATTTCGCTAAATTGATTCATCAGCCTGTTTACATCCTGAACACTGGTGCCGCTGCCGTTGGCAATTCGCCGCCTGCGGCTGCCGTTCAGAATAGTCGGATCACTACGTTCATCTCTTGTCATTGATCGCAGTATGGCTTCGACCCGCTTGAACTCCGTCTCATCAATCTTCGCATCTTTGAGCTTGCTCATATTTCCAAGCCCAGGGATCATACCAAGGATCTGATCGAGCGGACCCATCTTTCGCATTTGCTGAATCTGTTCCAGATAATCATTCAGGTCGAATTTGTTCTCCCTGAACTTTTTCTCCATAGCGCGCGCCTGATCCTCATCGAAAGACTCCTGCGCCTTCTCGATAAGGCTTAACACGTCCCCCATTCCGAGGATGCGCGACGCCATTCTGTCTGGATAGAACGGTTCCAGCCCGTCCATCTTTTCGCTGGTGCCGATAAGTTTGATCGGCTTGCCGGTAACAGCTTTTATGGAAAGAGCGGCGCCACCTCTGGCGTCGCCGTCCATCTTCGTCATGATGACGCCGTCGATCTCCAGCGCCTCATTAAACTGCTGCGCGACATTCACCGCGTCCTGACCAGTCATAGCATCAACGACCAGCAGAACTTCAGTAACATCTATCGAGCTTCTGAGTCGCTTCAGCTCAGACATCATCTCTTCATCGATGTGGAGCCGTCCAGCGACGTCAATCAGCACAAAATCATTACCATTGGAGCGTGCGTGGTGCATCGCTGCGCCAGCTACCGCGACCGCATCCTGCTTGTCGCCGATATCGAACACATCCACGCCAATCTGCTCGCCCAAGGTTCTGAGCTGCATAATAGCCGCAGGTCGATACACGTCTCCAGCCACGAGAAGCGGGCGCTTACCCTGCTTCTTATACATCAACGCCAGCTTTGCCACATTAGTGGTCTTGCCCGCGCCGTGCAGACCGGCCACCATCATTACAGTCGGCGGCCTGTCGGAAACTTTGAGCTTCGCCTGTTCGCCACCGAGGAGCCCGACCAGTTCCTCGTTAACGATCTTAATAACCTGCTGAGCGGGGTTCAAACCTTTGAGAATGTCCTCGCCGATCGCCCGCTCTTTTACCCGGCCGACAAAATCCTTAACTACCTTGTAGTTCACATCAGCTTCGAGCAGAACAAGCCTTACCTCACGAAGCGCGTCATTTACCTCTTGTTCGGTAAGACCGCCCCTGCTTCTCAGCTTCTGGAACACATTTTGTAATTTGTCGGATAGGCTCTCAAACATATAATAATGAAGCCGAAGCAACCAAGGGTATTCCCTCAACCACTTCGGTTCCCTTTCGATAACACACTAGTATATCGACTCCCTCTTGTCTTGTCAAATCTGAACGCTCGTCATACCTGCTTTTCCATACGCTAAATCGCGCCGGGAGCCATACTCTCCGGCGCGAAGAAAAGCCACAATATGCTTATCCAAACGACCCCGCTATTTCCTTCTGCGAGATCTCCAGCAAGCAAGTAAACTAAGACCAATCGAGCCAAGCGCAACAGCAGGGATTTCCGGCACCGTTGGTATGAACAGCAGGTCTTGACCGCTTGATGTCGCATCATACCACGCATAGCTGCTTCCATATCCCTGAGGCGGGTTAGCTGAGTTGAAATATCCCTGAGCTATCTGCAAAACTTCTTCTCTATTCGCGCCCTCAAACGGATTAGGACTGACATTGAACGATCCGCTTTCCATACTAAAATTCGTGCTGCCATCAGCAATTACTTCCCATACAGAGAGCTGGACTGCAGCATCTTGTGTAGCAGGGTCACCTGTAGGCCAACCGCTGGGTGAATACCATCCAGAATTGTTTACAGCCATCCACACCGCTTTATCCCATGCGCTGTCGGATGCTACTGTTGACGGCCGCGCGTAGCTGATATCGGCTTCCCATGTCTGGTTAACACTGATCTCTGCAGCCAAGTCCACGCAAAGCATTCGAACTACCTCGGATTGGTTGGTTTGCGTATCAAGCACGTTTAGCCAAATAGGACCTGCGTAAACACGTTGATATGAACCGAGTTTGTCAATCCAAAGGGTCCCGATTACTGACGGCAGTGGATGTTCATCGGTGTTGATCAATGTTAATTTGTAACGGGCTGCATTTGCCTGTGAGCACATACCAAACGCGCAGATAAGCGCGATCGCATATACTGCCCCCATTATAAACCTTCTCATGTTAAACTTCTCCTTTCGCCGCATGCGACTTGCGGGCGTTGGGTGACTGCCCACTAACAAGCTCCTCGTTTGAGCAAAACAGCGGGCACCGTGCAGAGGATGATCCAGATATCGAGTAAGATTGACCGCTTCTCGATATAGGTCATATCCATACTGACTCTCATATCGTATGAAGTCTCACTCCGGCCTGATGTCTGCCACAGGCCAGTGATCCCCGGTGTAACCGTAACGAATCGGTCAATTGCGGGTCCATATTTTTCTATTTCGTCGGCAGCGATAGGCCTTGGTCCGACGAATGTCATGTTACCGATTAATATGTTGATAAGCTGAGGAAGCTCGTCCAGGCTGGTCTTGCGCAACAGAATGCCGATACCAGTTACCCTGGGATCTGTATGGAGCTTACACTTCACGTAATAATTTCTTTTCAGCTCTTCATCTTGCTCTAAGATCTGCTCAGCTCCCTCAACCATAGAACGAAACTTGAACATGTCAAAGCTCTTGCCATCCTTACCGATGACGCGCCTCTTGAAAAGCACCGGGCCCGGGCTATCGAGCCGAACCAGAAGCGCTAACAAAGCGAACGCCGGAGATGCGATCATTAGTAGAATAAGCGCCATAATAATATCGCCTAATCTTTTAAGGATAATATAAGCTGCTCCTACACCCTGGTGCATCCTGCAGACTCGCCGCCTCCATTTCTCAGCAGCAATAATCGCAGCAAGCCCCATTGGGGCGAGTATGGTTGCGGATGCTTCAGGCACGGCGTTATATTGGCCAATTGCGGACGCAAGCGCTACCGCACTGGATCCCAGAAGAACCAGAATGAGGAATAATAGGAGTTTTAAAGCTCTGGCGACCACGTTCCACCTCTGAATGCACGAGCTCAACATAGCAAATCAACCACGCCATTCGCCAACACCGTTTGTGAATGGCGCGGATGAGGCGGTGTCATATGCACCAAGACACCGTCCTTCCGTGGAACAATCATGAGCATCTTCATGCATCTTATAGCATGCTTGCTACCCAAAGTCAAGGTAGAGCTAATCCTTTGAGCGTAAAAACTCGCATATCTACGAGGCAGAAAACTGTAGTTTACAGCGTCTCTATGCCAACGCCACGATATGGTCATACATGCATCAATAGACCCAGCCCCAAACATCCCATTAGGCCACGATGTCGATGTCATGCAGCTATTGTTCACACTGACTTCATTATTGGTCGCGAGATGCTAATCTATAGGCTGTAATAAATACTAGGTTTTTGTTACATCTCTTGACTTAGTCTGCTCGCTCAGATATATTGTATCTATATGTTCGGTAGGTAATAACCGGAGTTGCTACAATTTAGCTTCGGCATAATGAGGTTGGATATGAAGAGGTTTTTGCTTGTAACAATCGTTCTTGCAGCGATTTCGATCAGCTCTGCGGCGTTAGCGTTTGGGCCATATACCAGCGTTGGAAGTAACCCAGCCAGCACGCTGTCGGTTGTTCGCAATCAGCAAGGTGCCAACTGGGAATGGATTTACACACTTAACGTCCAAAACATTGATGCTAATCCTGTCCATATATTTTTGATTGGCTTAGCGAACACCGACGCGTCGCATTATAGTGGCTTCCAGGTGACAGGAACTACATTGGATTCCACCCCCACCATTAACGGTGAAAGTTTGGAGTGGTACTTCACACCCATTAGCAACACCACTGCGACATTCCGGTTCCTTACGGACCTTCAGGGTGTAGACATTGCTGCAATGGGTGCAAAGGATGGTAAGTATTCTGTCGCTTGGACGGAAGTTGAGACCCCTGGTGTAGTGCCGGAGGCTTCCACTATTATGCTCGGATTCCTTGGGCTTAGCTCTATCGGTGGTATTCTCAAGATTCGTAAGCACTAGAGAAATCTATTTTTATTAAAACAAGATTAGCATTTCTGTTTTTTATGCCTGCTTGCTGGGTATACACGTGCTGTGGCCATTGATCAGTAATGGGCCCAGATTTGACTTGGGATTGCTAGAAAGCAGCACCATTTTGTGCTGTAGATATTGCGTCGGGTCGATGGGCTGGAGTCTGTCCGATGGACGCGATTGTTGCTCATGGAGGATTATGAGGATATGAGAAGATGGACGCCGATGTTTGCCATGCTGGCTGTTCTGGTTATCGGGCTCCCGGCTTTGGCTTTTGGACCTTACACCAGCAGCGGCTCCCTGCCAGCAAGCATTCTGCAAATCACACGCAATCAGGTTGGCTCTGATTGGGAATGGATTTATACGCTCACCGTACCCACATTACCTAGAGACAACTGGGTCCACCAGTTTAGTGTGGGTCTAGTTGTAGACGATACCAAGGGTGCGGATTCTGGCTCACTGACATCCGGCCACTATTGGGATTATGAGTTCAATGGTGTACACCATGATGTAATCGAGTCAAAGTGGCATGCAACGTGGGAATTTAGTGGTCTCAGCAACACTACGGCAACATTTAGATTCCTGACTGATCTGCCGGATGTTGATCTTGCAAGCCACATTGCTCGCGACAGCTCGTACATAGTCACATGGGACTGCGTTGAAACGCCCGGTGTAGTGCCGGAAGCCTCAACAGTTATGCTCGGATTTGTAGGTCTGTGCACGGCGGGTGGATTGCTCAAGCTCCGCAGGAAATAGATCTGAAAATCGGACTAATATCTCGCGATTAAATTGAAAGGGGTGGATGCTTAGGTATCCAGCCCCTTTTTGTGTTTATTTCAGTTCTCCGAGCGTATCAAGAATTGGATTTTATCAGGCTGAATTGGATCCGTTGGCCTTGATTTGAAACCTGCTAGAGTCTCTGATAACTTAAACGATCTCTTCAAACGCGGCATATTCTTCTTTATGAGTTTTGCTTGTTCGGAAGTCAAGCCTATTGTTGCAGCTAACTGCTCAACGCTCTTGTTGGGTGAGGATAGATAATCGCGCCACCACGGGGTGGTATGTAGCGCATACCATATCTCGTTTGCCGGCAGTTTTTCTGACTCAGGTGTTAATACTACAGCCTGCATACGGAGCCCCAGAGAATCCAGAGCCTCTACGTCCTCATCCCTTACCGGCACCCACGCGCAGCTCGCTCGGGTGTGCCATGCAGCAGTCCAAGGCGCATCGGTGAATAGCAATGTGTCCGGCGTTGCTCGCAGCCTGTCAAAGAAACTGCCAGCGGCAAGAATGTTAGCATTATCAGTAATATCGCCAGTGCCGGGCCAGATGATAGTTGTAACAGTAGGTAAAAGTGTGAGAAGCACCAGGCATAAAGTAATCCCCTTTGCATACACTGGATGCAGCTTTTTCGCATTCAGAAGAAGGATAAAATAGGCTGAAGCGATCACGGATGCAAACGGAGCCAGGACGATCATTGCGTCACTATTTACGCTGAAAACCGCCAGTGATAATAACAGCCCAGGCACAACCCCATAGCACAACCCTCTGACAGCATTGGCGCTGTGGCTCTTGAACCTATATAGCACGCTCACCAATGCAAAAGGCAATATTGCGACTCCGAGCAACATGGCTAATCGCTGAATATCTATGTTGGATTGGTCCAATAGTTTTTCTGCTATATCGGGGAAGTGCTCGATTGGGTATACAGCCAATCGCGGAAGGCCGTTCATAGTCGTACGATAAACCATATCACCTGGTAATGTGCTGGTATTGGCCATTGCGTCCCAGGCAGTTGCGCCAAGTAATGGGCATCCGGTTCGCATTACATTCCTCACTGCCCACGGGCACATCAGCAACGCTGCTAGCACTACATATATGCTCAAGTTCAGGACCCGCTTATGACCGGTTATGCCGAAATAGATGGCAACCGGCAGCATAATAATCCATAGAACGTGGCTGGTCATATATAATGCGCCGGTCAGGACAGCCGCAAGTACTGTGTAAACCAGGGCTCGCCATGGTGAGTGCTCTACCAATTTATGGTGCCCAGCCACACATATCAACATTAGTGTAAACCACAAGCACGCCATCGTCCATTCATTACCGGCTGTGGCTACTTGTAATATTGGAGCGCTTGCGCCAAATAGAAATGACGCCAGGAGCCCGGTTTTCCAATCGAATAACTTTGCGCCCAATAGAAAAGTCGCCAGCACAGTTAAGAAATAAAATACAAGTGATGTCCTAATAACACTCTGTGCACTCACAGCTTTAAACCGGAACATCCCGGCAAGTGCATAAGGATATAGCGGTGGGCGATTTAGTTCAGGAAGATAGACATCACTTGGCGAAGCGAATGCCATATTCATGGGCCTAATCATTCGCGTGCTGAATCCTCTGCCCTCACTGATATTGGCAGCTATCTGGCCCAAGTCCATTGCGTCGCGCGTAGTCAACCCATTGAAACAGCGGATATGGAACAAGCCTGCGATGGCTCCAATCAACATCAGCACAGCCGTTACGCGCAGCACAACCCCCCACTTAATTTTATCCATCATTCCTCCCTGTCCCGGAATTAGCCCTATCGCAAAGGTCAGCATAGATCTCAATCAGCATTCGCTCGCTGCAACACCAGGAGTAATTTTCTACTACATGCGTTCGGCCACGGATTCCTACATCCACAGCCTCTTCGGGATGAGCCATTAATTGTATTATCGAAGCCGCTGTTTCACTGACAGTTTCAGCCGCCACAATGCCGGGGCAATTTTTCCCAAACGGCCTAACTGCTATTGGGCTTGCCACGACAGGCAGTTGCATTGCCATGGCTTCCAGCACTTTATTTTGAACCCCCACCCCCACCCGCATAGGCGCTGCGGCAATTGATGAAGAGTCCAGATACGGTCGTATATCCTCGACACGTCCGGTCACGGTGATACCCTGTATCTGCGCGAGCCGCTGAACTGCTGGTGGCGGATTGCTGCCCACAATAACAAACTCAGCATCAGTGAACTTCGTCTTTATTGCTGGGAATACACTTTCAGCGAACCAAATAACAGCCTGCGCGTTTGGGTGATAACTCATTTTTCCGCTGAAGACCATCCTGTGCGGGTGCCTGTTGTGGCCTATGGGGGTAAAATAATCTGTGTCGACTCCATTTGGGACGACACTCACGGTTCCATCAGGGTAAAGCGCAGCCATTTCTTTCTTCTCAGATTCTGATGTTATGATAGTGTGATTAAAGCGTCTTATAAGCACTGGCTCGTATCTTCTGAGTTTCAGATACTCCTCCAGAGCAACCAGCTTTCCCAGGGGATTGCGCTTTGATGAATACATCTGTCTGAATAGCCCCGTGAGGCAATCCACCGAATCGAACACCACCGGTATTTTTGTATTTAGTGGCACGAAGTGAGCTGCGCGAAGGTGTTCAACGTGAATGATATCGAAATGGCTGGATGTGAGTGCTTTTTCAACCGCGTTCTTCATTGATGCCGACCAGCAGTATGCTGCGCACATTGGCGTGGGTGAAGCTAAGGCAAGGAGCGATTGAGCATATCCGCGAATGCTGCTGTGTGGGATTATCGTGAGTTCCTCTACCATACCCGGAAGCTCATCAACGCCTGGGTGCTTGGCAGAGCCAGGTTCAGCGAGCGCAATTATGTGCACTTCGTGATTCCGCGAAAGCTCCCTGATCAGCGCGAATGGGCGAATTCTGATCCGGGACGGCACGTATGGGACTATGAATAGAATCCTCATTTATCAGCCATTAGTTCATAGACATTCAGGAGTCGTTCCCCAACTTTCTGCCAGGAATACGACTCGGCGACCAGTTTACGCCCGTTATTCCCTAACTTTTCGGCAAGCCAGGGGTCTTTAAGCACCTGCGCCACACAACGCGAGAAATCCGCTGGGCTATCGGCAATCATCAAGTGCTCACCATGTTTCGCCGTAATCCCCTCGACACCGACTGTTGTTGATACCACCGGAAGGCCCATAGCAAATGCGTTAAGTATTTTCACCCGCACTCCGCTGCCTGATCGTAATGGGACCACAAACGCCCCACAATCTCGCGCCGGCTCGCGGACATCATCTACCGTTCCAGTTACCTTGACCGCCGGATCAGACTCTAGTTTTTTAATAGCGGCTGCAGGGCGCTGTCCTATTATTGTGAGTGTGCAATCCGGTACCTCGCGCTTTACCAATGGCAATATCTCGCGATAGAAATACAACATCGAGTCGATATTTGGAGGCCAGTACATGGTCCCGATAGAGATTATATTTTTCGAGTTATTAACGCGCTCCACGCTCGCGAAGTAGTCGGTGTCGACTCCAATGGGCACAGTGTGTATGTTCGCCAGCGACTGGTTGAATTCCTGAAGTGTCGCTTTGTCTTCTTCACTGACGGTAAGCACAGCATCGCAGCGACGACAAGCATCGAGTTCATAAGCACGCAATTTCGGCCATTCGATGGATGCACACATCCGCTCCATTGTACTCTTTGATGACTCAGCGATACGTTTGATGATCATGCACTCGACATTATGATTGTCGAGGACTGTGCGATATGATGCATTGAAATCTACAAACTGCGCCATCTGCAGGTGGTCGATATGCACTACATCTGGCTGGAAATCGCCCACTAACCGTGTGAATGCTTCCTGCATTTCACGCCTATAATCACGAGACACAATAAATGACTTCCGGGAGATAAGGCTGCTGGTAAGGTCAGCAACGTTCCTGAACTTCCCTCGAACGAGCGAAACGATAGTTACACTCGAGCATACATGCCGCAGCTCATCCAGTCTCTGCATCTCGTCCTGGTTTCTGACATATGCCAGCACTGCTACATCATGCATTGAAGATAGTATCTTCAGCGTGTGAAATGACTTGATCTTCCCACCCGAGTCCAGCGGGAGCGGGAAAAGATGAGCCAGAAACAATATTTTACGGCTTTTGGACAAGTTTTCTCCTCGCTCGTATCGGAACACTAAGGCGATCTAAGGGTATTGGTTAGCGGTTTAGAGATGGAACGCGTAAAACTACGCATATTTCCCATAGTTTCATTGTCACTGCTTATTACAGGGCTATTGATCCTAATGAACGCCCACCCGTATCTCTGTGATTGGAACCTGTCCATCGCCATTCTGAACTGTTGGGTAAGGAAATTGTGCTCTACACGGTCGCCTGACGTGAACCAGTAGAGAATAACCTCACGCGCTCCATTCTTTTCTGCAACAACTTTTGTAGCCGTGATGTTCTTGCCATCATAAGGAACAGTTGCAGTGCCGGTTTCTACAATTTGCCAACCAGCGGCGGGATAGCATAGCTCCGGTCGGTGGATAAAGTCTCTCCTGCCATACTTACGATAAACCACCAGCAGGCCCACCTGGTTACCGTATTCGGATTTCATATATAACCGAGATAGCACATTGTCCGCGTTCAACAGCTTTCTAACAGTGTGGGTAATGGGGACTTCGGTCGCATTCCATTGTTGAACAACCGAGGGAAATTCCTCCAGGTTAGGAGAAAAGATTACCTGCGCAGGCTTTTCCCGCACCCAGTATAGTGCCGCACACATCACAGCCATCAACACGAGAACTATCGCATATTTGGGTGATCGAATCCTTGTTGTTTGTGATAAGACGGAATCCTGCTCTACTGCCTGCGGCATCTTATTATGGCAAATAGCTCCAGCCAGATATTCAAATCCCCTACTTATCAGCGCCAGCAGCAATATCGCCACCATAAAGAGCATCGGGCTAGACCAGTCGTGATACATATTCATGGCAACATCAGCGCCCCATCGATAGCCGACCAGCGCAATTGTGGTTATTCTCACGACATTGGCTATCAATGCAATAGGTAACGAGAGGAAAAACAACACCCATTTAAGCCATGCTGGCAGCTTCGTCATATAGGCAAACACAGCGGTTACCCCGACCAGTGCAACCAGCGAACTCATGCCGCTGCACGCCGCTGCCACTTGGAAGTCGAAGCTGCCGACAACCAGCCTGACCCCCTCGCGAAATACTTCCAAACCTATTAAATTCAACAGCTTTTCTGTCGACATGCTCGCCCATAGCTGCATTGGGAACCCTACGAGATCTATGATCCCCTCAGGAATCGGCACCATGAACACAGTATATGCTAACGGGAACCATAGAACTTTCGTGAACCCCGAGCCCCTGAAGTGTAGACATACACCAAGAAGTAACACAAGTATGGACATCCCTGAGATCACAGCAACATCCAAAAGAGTCCCCACAAAATGCATCAACAGCGCTGCAATAATAAGGCCAAGCCCCCACGGTGATGCATCCACTCGCGTTGAAGTGGCTTGTTTCCACAATCTCCAGATAAAATATCCCGAAACGAACGGCACCAGGAACGCTAATGAGTATTGCGAATCATGCAACCAGCGGTTCCACAGATAAACAAATGTCGGCGCATAAACGGCAATAAACAGCACACCTACGCAGAGCAGCTTTAGTTTATCAGCTCGTGAGACATGGTGTTTCTTGCAGCATTCTGGTGCGGTTTTGTTATCAGTCTTATTTGTCATATTCAGGTGCGTCCCTCTTTATATGAGACAACTGGTTCCCAATTTTGTATACCATCAAGAAGTCTTCTGGGCAATAACTGTTATTATGTCCTTTAGGTTGATGCTTACTGTTTTTGAACTCTGGTGTGTGTGCTCAAGAATGCTCTTAAGAAACTTTGCAACACCCTCTCCTGCGTATTGTCCAGCCCACCAGACAAGCTGTTGCATACTGAGAACTCGTGATGGATATATCACTTTTT
This sequence comes from bacterium, assembly GCA_021373255.1. Taxonomy (GTDB): domain Bacteria; phylum Armatimonadota; class UBA5829; order UBA5829; family UBA5829; genus UBA5829. Next base: position 62,864 of record JAJFTD010000100.1, on the reverse strand, counting down.
TTTTGGTAAATCCGTATTGTTCAACAAAAGCAGTCAGCGTCTTCTCTGAGAAGAAGTTAACGTGATCCTCCACGAAATGACGGTGATGTCTTCCCATGAAACTTACTGCAGCAGTTTCTATGTTAGGCACCTCAATTACTATCAGCCCACCTGGTTTTAGAAATTGGTATATTTTCTTTAGTTCCTCAGATGGCTTAACAATATGTTCGAATACCTGGAATGCTGTTACTATGTCAAAGTATTCCTGTTGGAAGCTATCTTCCTTCAGTGTATCGGTAATGATATTTAGGCCAAAAGTCCCTCGTGCATAAATGGACGGCATTACAAGTGGCTCGATGCCGGTACAATCCCATCCATATTGTTTTGCAACATCAAGAAACAATCCGCAAAAGCAGCCTACATCTAAAAGCCTGCCACCATTTTGAGTCAGCTTTTCTATATGTGAGAGTGCTTGTTTTGCATTGCGTCTCTTTGCCTCGGATTCTTTCATATACATCTCAATGACCTGCTGTTCCCAACTGCCCTCTATTTCTTGCGTATCAGAGCTAGTCAGAAGCCGTGACGGCCGGTCGCCCAGCACCGGACCAGTCGAGATCAATGATTGGTCTGACTTTATGGGGTTCACATATACAAAACCACAAGACGCGCATCTGACCAATGGACCAGGGGACCTTCTAGGTTTGCACCATAGCCTGTGCTTATCATTCCCACAGACTGGACAGACACGCTGCATATCGGTTCCTTTCTTCATGGTTGGATGCTTATACGCCGGAGGCGGATTGTCCTGCACGAATATGTGGAGCAAAAAGCTCTACAAGATATCCTAAGAGGAATACCGTACAGAGATCACACAGCAGACCGAACAAGAATAGATGCCTAACCAGGTCCATCTCACCAGTGCCAATAGTGACAGTTAAGAACTGGAATATAGCCATTAATAGCAGCGCGAGATGGATTAGTGACACACTTCGTGTAGAGATATCCCGATCACGCCACCGTAGTTTCCATCCAATTGCAGCAAAGTTGATTACAATAAAGATAAGCAGCGACCACGATGAACCTACAATAAATCGCTCTTTGAATCCACTGCTGAACGCAAATGAGTGACTGAAACAAAATGAGGGAAAACGCTCAAATCCTGTGCATTCCGCATTCGTCGACTCGCCTGGGGCAAGTTTTCTGTTTGGATGTTCGTGTAGTATATTAGCATATGACTTGCTATCAAAATTACCAAGGTACCCCGGCCTTGTTTCAAAGCTGTATTTAGCTGCACTCCACAGGAGCCTGCACAATCGCGAAGGGTGCTTAATATAGAAAAGCATAACCCCCTTCTCGCCGACGCAGTTATAGACATCGTTATGAAGCTTTTCAGTAATGCCAGGTGACCAGGAATGCGTGCCTTTATATTTTAGGTAGCTCTCGTTCAGGCCAAGATCTTTTAGATCGGCTTTGGGTGTGGGAGATTTTTTGATTATCTCGAAGAAAACATTATTGTAGACATTGACATTACGAACACCCATCGGAAAGATAGAGTATATTGACCAATAAGCAAATGCAATCCCGATAAATGCTATTAAGACTTGCCACTTTTTCGCGCGCAGCGATTTGAATGCTCCATCAGCACGCGATGTATAATTCACGTACATCAAATACACAATCGGCGCCAGCAACGGGACAAGCATCACGTTCTGCAATTTAGCCAACAGGAAAAGTATCCAGCATACGAAGCAGCCCAACAGCGGATATGTCCTCGGACGCTCAGCAGCGGCTTCGATAATAGCGAGCATGGCAAATGCAAGGCCACCGCATAAAAAAATCAAAGATGCGGGTTCTGCGTATAAGGAGTTGAAATATGCGATATAAGTGACATCCGAAAACAGCACAATCACCGCAAGATAGATCAACCATCGCCAGCGCAGCCTGGACCTAAATCCGCAGTAAGCGAAAATTGTGATGACTGCACAATATCCAATGAGATGAACTATACCCAAGGCTACGATATCGAATAGTCCGTCTCCTGATATTACTTTATTCACAGCAAGAGCCGGGATCACAAATGCTAGTTCAGACGAAGGGAACGGTTTGCCTCGCGTTGATAGGTCCCAATGATAATGGCGAGAGAATGCATAAAACCCGGTTTCATAGGGGGAATCAGCAACGGAGAGGCCTACTGAGTTCATCATACGAGGAAAATCCCCATTATCAGGCATGCCGACAACAGGGCTAATCAACACTTGATATATAACAACCGCCGCGAAAACAACTACGAACAGCCAATCTTGCAAGCATTCTCTTCGCATAGTGGCCGAATGTACCCTCCCCTTATCCCTCTTCACATCAATACACAAATTATCGGATTATCTTACTTTAGCCTTAAATGCCCTTGTTCCAGACTGGTGCGCGTCGATTTGATCTACCACCCAAGTAACGGTTTGAGTGTCGGCATCCCAAACTCCGCCAGATGCCTCCGCGCTGCCGGGAACATACTCCATCTCCGACGGCACTTTTGTGCTAACCGATGTGTTGTAGCTGCTTGACTCGCCGTTATTAATGAAAGCCACGCTGATATTTACGGTCTGTCCAGGAAAGACATCAGTCATGGGAACTGTGACCTGAAGGCTGATATCTGCCGGTGCCTGATACACTTTGCATGCCACATCAGATTGCAGGTTTTGAACCGACAGTACGACGTTACCATTTGTGCATTGAGCTTTGTCCGTGCGTGTGATCGTGCCAGTAGTTGTGTCCCACCACTCAACCTGATATGAGCCATCTTTGAAGCCACTCACTGTGACCGTTCCAGACGCCTGAGGAATAGCAACTTTATCAACAACATTCTTCCACGTATAAGGAGCGTTATCAATCCAAAGGTAAGCACGGTTGTTTGTGGTATCTTTCTGACCAAGCACCCTCAGCGCCGCGTTGGACACTTGCGCCTGACAATCCTTATATTTGCCGTTTGAAACGGGTTCTCCGGCTATAAACGTAAGATATGCTCTTCCATATTTATAGTTACGTGCGATGGGCAAGTTTGGCCACCAGTATACTTCCGTAAGGCCGCCCCAGTCCGTATTAGCCCAGACCCATTTCTTCCACCAGATTCCGTCCGTATCGTCTACCAACAATTGGTCCTGGCCTGACATGGTGTCACTGCCTTCCCAAGTCCAACCTTTATATGGACTGGGAAAACGCTGGGGATAACAGAATCCGATTTCTCCACGTATGACGGGTTTTCCAAGGTCATAACTGTCCGTGAGCCTGGAATACGCGCTGTGGCACGCAACCACATCATAGCTCTCTGAGTCCATGTATTCAAAACTTCCGTTGTAGTTTATTACTTTGCCCGTAGTTAAATCTTCGACAACAAAATCATCGATCCATACAGTCCCGGATGTTGCAGAATTATTCGCTCTGGAGAATGGCTGCACCATCATCATAAGTGGAAGGTGCCCATCTGATCCCTCAAACACCGAAGAGGGAACAGTCATTGTAAACTCCAGCTTTTTCCAATCATACGTGCCCCAAGGCGCCTCAGTAGTGCCGGTACCCCATGGGTAACCGGCGAAGTCTCCTCCACCCTGTGAGAACTGCAAATGTATACCTGCAGGCGAAATCCATGACTTACCATTATAAGCAGTAAGTTTCTCTCCCTTCACCCACATTGAGAATTTAAGTTGATGGCCAAGCGGCGTTCCACAATTAAACCATGCATTGGAAAAAGATATACGATTCCCATCATCACCGGAAATTGGAGGAACATTAATCTTCAGGGAATTCTTTCCAGTATGGGCAACGCTGGTGTCGATGGAGTAGTCATTGCCCATTGTAGTGTTATCATTCATCATCGCCCAGTCTCCATCCCATCCGGGCCATATCCTATTACCACCACTGGCTATTCGATATCCAATATACATATGTAAATCGGCAGTGCCTACGCTGGGATTTTTCCACATGACCGGTGGGAATGAATGCCAGTTGGATGAACTGACTAGATGCCTGTTCGGATCGTTCTTCTGCACGTAATCGCCCAGGGCTGCAACTGCGTCGTGGTGGAATGTATTATGTGGATCGCCCTCATTTACCAGTTCGAAGCTATGAAGCGCAGTGCTATACCCGTATCTTGCTATGAGGTACCGCCAGTAATATTGCTGATAGGTTCTGCACGCGTGAGTGGAGGTGGCATAGATATTTGAATCGCTTTGCGCCCCCCATGTGCCGTCGGATTGAATGCGCGAGAAGAAACTATCTCCCTTTTCTTCAATAACCGCCCTAACATATATTCCATTGGCTAAGGCGGCATCCAGCAGGTGATCTATGCTCCATGCAATCAACTGTGAGTAATTTGTATGAGACTGCAAATCAGGTCGTGGAAGCAGTTCCGGTCCATAATTCCCATTTCCTATATCTTCCTTAAGCGACCAATCGGATAAATAACCATTACCACCGGTTACGTTGAACCCCCCGATTAACAGCCTCAGGGCAATATGATCACCCGAGTCTATATCCACAGTCATTTTAGTCCAATCATTTGTGCCATTTAGCGGAGCAGACTTTCGCATCGAAGTATATTCTGAAAGGTAAATGCCATATTCGCCACTACCAGTAACCCCGACGGTCTTTACCCACGCTGAAAAACGGTATTTCGTGTTACTTTTCACGGGCACAAAGGTATTGATTGTTTCCCAACACGTCTGCCAACTCGTAACATTCGGAATCTGAGCCGATACCAAATGACCTGGCCTTACCGCAACTGTGCTATACCACAGATTCGATATCTGACAATCTCCACCCTGGCCACCGGCTCCGAAAAGTGCAAGAGGTGTGTTGCTGCTCTGCCACCACGACCTTACAAAGTTAACACCCATCTGCGCTAATTGGGAGTATTTGGTGCATTCCACGTCCGTAATTCCAATAAGCGGCAGGTAGGTGCCATCGCTCAGTTCGAAGTATCTTCCATCATTAGGGCTTACGCCGACAAACCCGTGGTTGCTGGATGGCACAACGGTAAAACTGTATTCGCTGCTGGTTGTTGTTCCACTGGAGTCTTTAACTCTTATTTTATATTTCCAGGAACCGGTAGCTTTAGGGGCGAATCGAATCCGCCAACCGGGGTTTCCCGAGGGGTAAGCCCATGTAGTGCCGCCATCTATCTTCTGGTTTGGATTTCCGGGATAAGAGTAGTAGGGCTGGTAATAGAAGCCGGGCTGAACGATTGTCGTCTGCCAATTATCATTCGAGAATAAACCGTCTATGCTGACACCCACACCAGCTTCCACACCGGGATTTGGCGAGGTATCATAGGGCCAGTAAAGCTGCGTGGCTGCAGTAGATACATTGAACGCGATCTCAAACTTCTCGTACAACCCCGCCTTCTCAGGCGCAGTCATTCCACTGACAGACGGAGCAGCAGTACAGGGTACCGCCAGAATTACCATAATGGTTGCAAGCAACAATAATCGCAATGACATATAATCATCAGTGAATACTTGATTATGCAAACATCGCACCATTACACACGCCTCTTACACTCTCGCTCAAAGCCAGGCACGGCAAGCAAAAGACGCCAGAAGCCCATAGTCATTCTTCTAGCAGTATCTGGGTTGCCAACACCAGTTATTCTTCGTACCGTCCAGAGTAAAACTCTCACAATAGCAAGCATTGCAATAATCCACTGCGTTAACAGTCGCGAGGCCATCTGCCATCGGCTGTGACCACGAATGAACCTGTAAGTATTCCTGTACAACTCAAGACTGGCCCATTCAGCAGCCTGGTTGCTGCTTTGCTGGCCATAATGTATCACCGACGCACCCGGCAAATGGAAAACTGCATAACCAGCCTCCCTAATCCGCCAACATAAATCAGTCTCCTCAAGATACAGAAAATAAGACTCATCAAATCCCGACAACTGCTTAACCAGCGATGCCGGACACATTATGCAGGCACCCAATAGGTGCGCAACTGGAAATGGCTCCTGCAGTTTATTTGATTTCTTACTAATTCGCTGTGTGACCTTATTCCAATAAATTACCTTCTCCAGCAACCACCGCCGGCAAGGAAAGCTAAACCAATAGGACTCCTGTGTTGAGCCGTCTGCATTAGCAAGCCTGCACCCAACGGCACCCACTTCCTTGTCCTTCGCCAGAAAATCCCGCATCTCACTTATAGCGTCGCCGCATACCACTGTATCAGGGTTCAAGAACAGCAGGTATTCCCCTCTGGCCGCTTTTATAGCCAAGTTGTTGGCAGCAGCAAACCCTACGTTCTTGTCATTCCGAACAATACTCACATCTGGGAAATGCTGGCTAACAGCATCTGCCGAACCATCCGTAGAGGCGTTATCCACAACAATTACCTCACACAACGTCTCTTTTGAAGTGCGATAGACGCTATCGAGACACTGCAGCAGTATATCTCGTGTGTTCCAATTTACTATTATGATTGATACGAGGCCTGAACCATCCGTACCCATGCTTTCCTAAATCTCCATCGCCAAAAGCCACCGTAGTATGTTGCTCACATTCTAGTGGCACGCGTTAAAACACGTTTCCCAAAACTTTTTACTCCGAGCACAACTGCCAGCACTGCGGCGGTTGTGAGATTGAAGTGTTTCGCAAAGTATGCACATTTACTGCGCCTTAATATCCTTGCACACTCTTCTTTAATTTTGCTGCTGCTCTGAGCGCCCAGGTGCACTATCTCTGCTTTTGGTTCCACCCAGATCTCCCAGCCGCCCTGTTTCATGCGAAGACACCAGTCAGTCTCTTCGCTATACATATACAAATTTTCGTCTAGCAGCCCAATGTGCTCTACTGTCTCGCGCCTAGTCATCAGGCAGCATCCGCCAACCCAATCTGTCTGGAACGCTCCATTCACCCTAACACCATCGGCATCAGCGAGAAGCTCAGACATTCCATCGATAGTCCGATTTATGCGACCCTGCATCTCACTTAGAAGTGTGGGAAAACGTGCCCATGACAGTTGCAGAGTCTCGTCGGCATTTAAAACTAATGGGCCGACCGCCCCAGCTCCTGGGTGTTCGTCCAGAAATTGCACCATCGCCTGCAATGTGTTTTTACGGCATATTGTGTCAGGATTGAGCAACAGAAAGTACCTGCCCTCGCAAACCTGATATGCCTGATTATTAGCGCGTGAAAAGCCGGTATTCTCGGCATTGGTAATCAGCCTGACCCAGCGGTGCTTCTCCTGGACCATCTCCTGGCTACCATCCGATGAATTATTGTCCACTACTATGACTTCGCACTCAAGCCCTTGCCTGTTTGCTCTGATCGACTCCAGGCATTGGTCGAGAATATCTCGCGTATTCCAGCTTACTATCGCAATCGTAAGGTCCATTGTATGGTTACCTCAACCTTACATGCGCCACAGCCAGGCCCCATATAAGCCATGAATAAACCGTGGTAGAGAAAGTGATAATACCACCATTATGATACGTTGGGATGATGTAGTCACCGATCCACGCAACGCATGCTATCCCAACAAGCTGCCCAATAGCTGCCAACAGGAATGTTTTTGACCCACCCGGAGGAAGTTTTTTGTATTCTTTTAATAACCATCGGCACCCAAGAACCAGAATTGATGAAAATAGAAGTAATCCGGGTATTCCGGTTTCGGCAAGATGTTGGGAGTAAGTGCCATGTGCTGATGTAAATGTAGCTGTGCCCCACTTTTTCTCATAATAGAATGTGTTATAGCTTCTATAATTGCCGAGACCAACGCCAAAAGGAAAGTGCGTAGCATATTTCAATGCCCCTGACAGCAAAGTGAACCTTTCAAAGTCGCCTTCCGTGCGAGAGGCCTGCACTATATTCGAGTTTATAAACGGCCAGGCGATCATACCTGCAATTACTGCTGCCACTGCACAAAAAGCAAATACGCGCTTGCTAACTATGAAGGCAACTGTCGCCAGAGCAACAAATAAACCCAACCATCCTGACACCCAACTGACGCCTCTTACAAAAACAACCACTATTGCAAACAATACCACTGCCAAGGCGATTACACGTTTTAGCACGCTATATTTGGGTTGTAATGCTACTCCCCACATATATGCTACCGGCATCAGCGTCAATATGGACCACCATGGAACAAACAAATGTATATGATTGCCCGTTGCTTCATTGGCCAAGTTATAGAGGCCTGGGATAAGAACTGCTGCGGACGCCAGTTTGAGCCACTTTTTGCTTGTGATTGATGTTGCCATCATCACAAACGCACCTGCGCTTAGTAACCGTAACCCAACCTCAATAGCGTTAACCTGAATATACTGATTTGCCTTGCTTACATGCACATCCCAGAATATAAACGCATTAACAACGTTGAATACGCAGTATATAAGGTACAAAACAATGGGTATGTGAAAGCCGCTTCGGATTCGATTGGCTGGTAATGCCGAGAGCATGTATTTCCCAACCCAGATTGCCAGCAGGAACCCTAGCATTATCTGGCTTATGTAGACACCTTTACCAAACCCCGATCCACCAGCAACAAGGTTAGGTGTTCGCCCCCAGGAGATGAATGCCACCAGGAGATACAGCACCATAGCGGCTTCGAACTGCCAGATTACTACAAGAGACAGCGTGAGCACTCCCATGAGTGCGAGTACCCAATAGATGTTTACTCTAGTTATAAATATTCCAACGATAATACCAGCTAGCAGGATCACAAATACCTGCTTTATCAGGTATTCCTGCCTCTCCGGTGTCCAACTAGCCCGGTCGAGGAATATTCTATCTCGGAATTTGGTAAGCATCGTGAAGTACCTGATGTATTATACCATAGGTATAGATATGTTTAGACTAGTTACAACCACTGGTTTTCACCGAACTGACATTTAATCCTATAATGTGCTCAAACTCAGCGCTTATAGCGTGCCAATCGTATTGCTCAGTGACAAGTCTGATTGCGTTTTTCGTCAGGGTTTGGGCGAGGTCGCTATCAATAAGCAACTTCTCCACAGCCGCCGAAAACTCTGCCGGAGTATCGGCTATCAAAATATGTGTGCCGTGAACCGCTTTGATGCCTTCCGCACCCATGGAAGTGGAAACAACCGGCACCCCTGCAGCCATCGCTTCAAGGATTTTTAGTCTACTGCCACCACCCTCACGCAGCGGCACTACGCACACCGCACTAGTTCGGAGAATATCGCGAATGTCGTCAATATAGCCTACTAAATCAATGCCGGGGCACTTCGAGAGGCCGCTTGTATCCACTCCATCGGTCCTACCGGTGACTCTTAACTTGATATTAGGAACAGCCATAGAAAGTATCGGATATATGTCATGGGCAAAGTAATTCACTGCATCAAGATTAGCGCTGTATGTGATTGCGCCATTGTAGATCAATGTGGCTTCGTCCGGCTGACGGTCTGCCTGGTGGTAGTGCTTTACGTCGACTCCGTTGGGTATTACAAAGCCGCGTGCTTGTGGCGAACAATTTAACTGTATAAGATTTTGCTCGTTTTCTGATACACATGTATACACAGTGCACCTTTGTAGAAGCCTGCGTATGTAACTTATATGCTTGCCCAATGTAAGTGAAGTTCTCAGGTGGCGAAGTCCATTAAGAGTCTCCATACGACGCCACATGTTACTTAGCTCGATCTCTTCGATGATGACAGGGATGCCGGTTCCCGAAGGTACGTACTCAGCCGCGCCAATTTGTGAAGCAATTATGACATCTGGACGAATGTCCTCTATGGCTCTTTTTACTGCTGATGCTACTTCCGGCAGGTACGTGTCAACAACCGATCTGGGTCGGCTGGAAAACAGGCCTGCGAACGACTTAAATGTTCCGGGTTTGAACCAGCGAGACTTGTGCACGGAGACTACCCGGCATATATCGTGCAGGGGCTGAGCGTTGTTTGGGTTGGAGTCGTCTTGCAGAAGTGAAATCAAGTGAACAGTGTGCTCACGCGACAACGCGCGTAACAGGTTGTATATGCGTATGCGAGAGCCGTTGTCAGGCGGATATGGAAACCACGTAGAGATGAATAAAATATCCATTTAGCAGGCAATCTCACATATCTCAAATATCTCGCGATCGGTCATCGTCCGCTGCTGCGAGTCATTATCTCGCGCAGCCAATGCTTCGATACACATTTTTCGAGCTTCTTTGTAACCCGCAACAAAGCTCATATCTCGTTGCATCGCTTTCTTCGCAATGACCAGGGGCAGCCACTTCTGATGGACGGCAAGTATATCGCGGTCTTCTATATTGCGCCAGATGAATAACAGCGCGTTACGTGATTTTATCTTGTCGGTGAATCGCCTGTCCAGGGTGGATATCGTTGATGAGTGCTGATGGATGGCGACACTTTCGGGCTGGTAGATCGTTTTCCATCCCCGCTTCCATGCCCTGTAGCCGAGATCAGCATCTTCCCAGTAGAATGGAGAATACGCCTCATCGAACCCTCCCAACGCTTCGAGCATTGAACGACGATACACAGCCGCACAACCTGTAGCATATAGTATGGGAGTCTGGGATGTCACACCTTGTCTTTGGTCAGCGTAGAACATGCCATGGTGCCAGAATCCGGTCTTACACCCCTCATCTATACCGCCACGTTGTGGGATAGTAATTTTCGGGCTTACAGCAAACACATTAGGGTCGGAGAAAACTGGGATAATATTGTCTAAGATTTCGGCTGTAAGTTCTACATCGCTATTCAGCAGCAGGATGTATTCTCCCTGCGTAGCCCTGATACCTTCATTGACTGCCGCAGCAAAACCGCCGTTTATCTTGCGAGTAATCAGTTGGACCTCAGGGTATTTACTGCTGACAAAATCGACGCTATCGTCGGTGCTGGCGTCGTCTACTACTGTAATCCTATGCTCAGACCCAATGATATCGGGAAGATGTGTTAGTACAGAACCCAGTAGTTTGCGGCCATTGAACGATGGTATTAGGATGTCGACATTGCACCGTATAGCACACATTTACTTGTCCTTATTATCGTACTTTTCCCAGAGCTTCAGATAAGATAGCTGAATGTAGAATGCCATCAGTACAGCAAGCACGAAGCCAATGAAACCATCCCGGTAGCCTTTATGTTTGATGTATCGGCTGTTGAACTCTTTCATCGGCTGGTAGAACAGTTTCAGCCAGTGGAAAGGCCGCCCGGCATCATACAAACGCTGCGCTTCCTGCGATGTGTACCTGTTCATCTTCTCTACAAACTGCTCAAGTGTGCGATAGTTGTCGTGTATCAGATAGCAATGCTTGGGCTCTATGGTACCCACCGTACCGTTTACTACCGGCACCGAATGGACACTGCTCGGCCATGTGCATTTTCTATTCCGGAAGAACCGCAACAGCCGATCATCGCCCCACCCCGAGTGATTTATACGCTTGCCGAATATCCAGTTTACACGCGAGACATAATAACCATCACACGATGCCGGATCATTAGCGATCTCGCTAAGCTCCTTGCCAGACATATCAGCCACTCGTTCATCGGGATCGAGCACCAATATCCAGTCACCAGTCGCCTTTGAAATGCCGAAATTACGCGCCAACTCCACCACCGGAACGCGGGGATGTGTAAAGATTTGTGCACCACGGTCATGACACATGGCAACCGTAGAATCCGTGCTACCCATATCGATGATCACAATCTCATCTGCCCAGGCAATGGAATTCAAGCACTCATCTATATACTGCTCCTCATCGCAGACGTGTATGACTACGCTTATTCTCTGCAAGTTTTATCTCCATCAATTGCCAGGCACAGTGTGTACAGTTCTTCTAACTCCAGGGCCTGCTCTGCTGTAGACTTGACTGTTCCGATACCGCATTTCAGTCGTTCCACTAACCCAGGCTCTTCTACACAGCGCCGCAACGCACGTGATAACTCTTCAACATCGCCAAGCTCGAATAGCAATCCATTCACTCCATCCTTAACGCATTCTGTAAAACCACCTCGATTAGTAGCGATCACCGGAACACCACGCGCTAGAGCTTCGAGCGCCACTAATCCAAATGGTTCTATCCAGATAGACGGTGCAACCAGCATATCAAACCGCTCGTATACCTGATTGATATCATCCGGGTCAAACCGCCCATGATCAACCGATCCAACTTTCTTTATCCAGCTATTTGTGCGACTACTCGCTGGGTAATACTGATTGCCAAACACGTGAAGCTCTGTTCGATTATCAGCTATCTTTCCGTATGCGCGATGCAATAGTTCAAAGCCTTTGAGCCTGTTGCTTCCAATGAAGCCAAACCTCAGAGGGTTGTGAAGCGGCCTATCGTGAGGAACCCCTAAAACTTTATCGGTCCCGTGCGTTATAACCTTCACTCGTTCCGCAGCAAGTCCTGCACCAATGAACACATCAGCAATGGCGTGAGACGGCGCAATAATAACATTCGCCTGCTCCAGCGCCTTGAAGTGCACTGTTTTTCGCGTAGACAAATCAGCGATAACCTTTGCCATCGGCCAGTTGCCAAAAACGCGAGAGAAAAGGATCATAGCAGGGTTCGTTATACGCCAATAGCCCATGAGCCGTTTTCGCGAAAATTGTGACGGATGGAGGCAACTCAGGCACCTAGTTCCCGGAGAGAAACAGAGCTTTCCTGCACAGTCGATAGTGTCGCCGGGGCACAGGCTGGCATAGTCGTGCAAGGTGATTAGTACTGCACGGGCAACATCTTTGGCGACACCCACAATACCCGTGCTCAACCCGGCGAGATAATGGATGTGAACTACATCGGGAGCGATGGATGTGATCGCTTCACGGAGCCGAGCGTCGAGTTCCGGACACTCGGGTGGCATCATATCACCTATATTCTGCCGTTTCTGGAGCCAAATGACCTTTACATCACCTTGCCTGGTGGTGTTGTGCTCGATAAGCTCAAGATTGTTTGTGAACGCGATTACGTACACGTCGTGCCGCGCGGACATTTCTCGTGAAATGGAAGAAACATGCCGCTCCAGTCCACCATGCCCTTCGGGTATGAAGTTGGGAACAACATGGACTATGCGCAGAGATTTTGATTTGCCGAGTGTGTCAGGAGCCATTATTCATCCCGCCTCGCATAACCGACTTCACCAATACCGCCCATACCCCTCGATTACGTAAATATCCGGGTGAAGCTATAACACCCCTCAGCATCTTGCGCCACGCCGTAGAGTAGTCCGCAGCCCAATAACTTTTGAACGCATCTTGAACGCACTGTGCGGGGTAATGCCGGTTCAAGTTGCGGCGCAGATGAGTGAGCAGCGACAGCGGTTGGCCTTTCGACCTCAGGAACGTGTGCATCTTACGGACAAGCAGGTCATTTGCCACTTTTCTCTGTGCCCAATTCCTGGACATGCTGTTTGTGACGCTTCTGATTTCAGCTACATGGACCGGCACACTTATAAAATCGGCATAAAATGCAACCCGCATCCACATGTCTCTGTCCTCAAGCTGTGGGAGCGCGGGGTCGAATAAGCCGCTCTTAGCCAAGATGCTTCGCCTCAGCATTAGCGTGCCAACTTCAAACAGTCCTCGCTTGAATAACTCATGAAAGACCCTGCCTGATGGCGCATTATCTAGATCTGATTCCCCATACCGCTCGCCGGTCTGATTGATTTGATACCATCCACCGTATGCCAGTCCGCATTCCTGGTGGTCAGCCAGCTTATTTGACAGATTCTCGGCCATCTCGGGGAGTATTCTATCATCAGCATCGAGAAAGGAAATGAACTCACCAGTGGAGGCAAGTATGCCCGCGTTTCTGGCGGCGCTGAGACCTGCGTTGGGCTGTTGGATATAAGTTATGCGGTCCATATACCGGCTCTCTATAATGGAGTCGGTATCGTCTGTTGAGCCATCATTTACCACAACGACTTCGACGTCACTGTGTGTCTGCCCCAAGGCGCTATCAATGGCCTCGCATAGATACGCTGAGCTGTTATATGCCGGTATAATAATGCTTACTCTGCCAGAAACGACAATTAACATCTCAGCCTCTTAATGCCGTCTTTTCGCAACTATGTATTGTCCAGCCACACCCACTGCCCTTGTATCTTCGCAACTCCATAGCGAATACCCGGTCCGACTATATTACTTCGTGATGGGCGCACAAGCAGGTCATACCAGTGACGGCCGCAGTCATAGGGCCAGGCAAGAACTTCCACTGAGTATCGCCCGGGAAGCAGGCTCAACTTCTCTGCTCTGAACTCGATGGTTCCACTACCAGACACATCTCGTGCAGCGCCATAATCTATGTTGCACGGTTGGAAAACGCTCAGCCCATCACTATTTTTTATAGATACAATAATCTCGGGCTCGTGTATTACCTCTTTAGCAGCATAGTTAATGCGTATAGTCCAATCTTCATCCATATAGGCGCTCCACTCTTCCCTACTTGGAGACGAAGACTCTACACTAGTAATGATAAACGGCGAATCATCCGCTCCCAGTTCAGAACAGGTAAGTCCAGGAGGGATCGGCGTTTCATTTGATATAAGCTCACGATACTTACCGATGGCTTTAGAAGGAATATCATCCACGAACACTTCACCATGAGAAAGACCGATTGCACGATCACATATGTCAGTTACCGCATTGAGATTGTGAGACACAAAAACAATAGTTGCGCCATTTTCCTTTATCTGACGCATTCTGACAGCGCACCGATTCTGGAACAGTGCATCTCCAACAGAAAGAACTTCATCTACAACCAGAATATCTGGCTTTACATGCGCAGCCACAGAGAAACCCAGGCGGGCATACATACCGCTGGAATATCGCTTCACCGGGGTATCGATGAATCTTTCCAGCTCTGCGAATGACACTATCTCATCAAATTTACTATCTATCTCGCGCCGGGTCATGCCCAGGATTGAGCCGTTTAGATAGATGTTTTCACGTCCGGTCATTTCGGGGTGAAAACCAGCTCCCACTTCGATCAGCGCCGATATCCTGCCCCTGGTGCGTATTCTGCCTTGTGTCGGCTTCATTATCTTAGTGAGGAGCTTGAGCATAGTGCTCTTGCCTGCGCCATTGTGGCCGATGATCCCCAGCGCCTCGCCCTGCTCCACATCAAAACACACATCCTTGAGCGCCCAAAAGTCATCACGCGGAGTACGACGCAAAAAACCGCGCGCGGCATCGGCGAGGTTTCGCGACCGCGCGTGAGAGAGCACAAATCTCTTTGATACATTTTCTGCAGAGATGACTTTCATAGGCTAAGTGACATTCATGTATTGTTTACAGCTATTTATCACAGACATAGTGTTATCAACATCATATACATTGTGGGTCCGGCGGATTCGGCATCAGGATGCCGAATCAACATACGTTGATTCTTCGACCGGCATCTGTCACCTGTCACCTGTCACCCGGCACCTTTCTATTTATATAGTCTCCGCAAACTTCGGCTCCAGTTTCTTAAAGAGCCAGTAACCTGCAACCAGCGTCACAATGGATACAATTGCTGCATAGCTTAAGTAATTCCATAACGGCGCTTGTCCCTGAAGTATGGTTTTACGGCAACCATCGATAATGGGCGTCATTGGATTTAGCATATATATGCTGTAGTATCGTTTAGGCACAAGGTCGAGGCCGTAGATGACCGGCGTTAAATACATCCATACTTGCATGAGCAGCGGCATTACGTGCCTTATATCCCTGTAGAACAGGTTAACTGCAGAGAATATGAACGTAAGGCCCAGAAGAAACGATATCTGGATCAGGAGAATTGGAACTATATACAGCGCCATCCATGTAACGTGGATGTGATATATCCAAAAGAACGGTATCAAGACGAGCACGCCCAGCCCCAAATCGACAGTCTTTCCAAGCACGGCTGCGATCGGGAATGTCTCTCGGGGGAAATATACTTTTGTAATTAAGTTGAAGTTACTTACCAGGCATTCAGTTCCGCTGGTGAGAGCGGTGGCAAAGAATGTCCAGGGAAGCATGGCGACATAGGCAAACATTGGGTATGGAACGTTACCTGTCGGCACTTTAATTATAGCCGCCATTACCACAGTGAACACAGCGGTCATAGCAAGCGGCTGAACTAACGCCCATGCAATTCCCAATGCTGATTGCTTGTAGCGAGATCTTATGTCGCGTAGAACAAGGCTGTATACAAGCTCACGATGCTGCCACAGTGTTGCTAACGCCCCCGGTTCGCGCTCCTCCGGCCATTCGTCTTCTACCCGATGCAGTATAGGTTCATCAACTGTTAGTTGCTTCATTGCTATGCCAATCAATCAGGGAAAGGATTGTCGTCACCGGCAGTCTCTGCATCGGCATCCGGCTTGGTTGCCTCTGCGGTCGCCGGTATGGCCTTGGCTTTAGGTGGAGCGATCTTTTTGCCTGAGCCATTACCATTATGCTCGTTGCCCGATTCAAGAGCAGCATCTGGAGTCTGCGGAGCCGAATCGGCATAGTAATGAGAGTAGTATCTGCAACTGTCGACGTCATCGAGCAGCATTTTGTTAACCACAACACCGATCACGTTTGCCCTGGCTTTCTTGAGTAGCTCACGTGTTTTAACTTCGGTGCCGCTCGGTGCCTGGTTAGCTGAGACAACCATTAATACTGCGTCTACCCAACTTGCGAGCATAGGCCCATCACTGAACACAACCGTGCTCGGCGAGTCAAATAGTACCAGATCACAGTGTTCTTCAAGTCGCTTTACCAGATCCTGCATGCGGTCGGAACCCAGGAGCTCAGACGGGTTCAGCGGTTGCGGGCCTGCAGGAACCACAATCAGGTTTTCGACATCTGTTTTCTGGAAGGCATCCGTAAGCGTGCCATCTCCACGCAGCAGCGTGCTCAGACCAGCTTCATTAGCGACGCCAAAGAACTTATGCAGGCTGGGGCGTCGCATGTCGGCGTCTATCAGTATAATCTTTTTACCTATCTGAGCAAGAGCGATAGCCACGTTACAAATGGTGGTAGTAGCGCCCTGGCCTGGGCGGCCGGTGGCGACCATTAATGTTTTGAACGGCTTATCACGCAGTTCAAATAGTAAGTTAGTTCTAAGGATCTTATACGACTCCGCCATTGCTGAAAGCGGGTAGATGTGAGTTAACTTGGGCAGCATGCCGTTCTTGCCGGGCAACTGCGGCGTGACCCCGATAATGGGCAATTCGAGAAGTTTCTCCACATCGCCCGGTCCATGCAGCCTGGGATCTATGGAATCAAGCCACACAGCCACAACTACACCAATGATCAGAGACAATATTAACCCGTAGACAAGAAGCGTCTTTCGCGATGGACCTTCCACTGTCGGCTTAATCCCATCACGTGCCCAATCAAATGGAAGTATAGACCCCGTTCGGGTGAACTCCTTTTCCGCTATAACAGCCTGGGCGTATTTGTCCGAAAGCATCTTATAACGCGCTTCGGCCTGGGAGTATTCGGTAAGCAGTTCCTGAAGCGCCGGTTCTGACTGGGCGATGTTCTTCATCTTCTGCTGAACCTGCGCCAAACTGGCGGCGGCAGCGCTCCGTCTGGCCACAGTAGTAGCAAGGGCATACTGTGCATCGGAGTGTTTCTTCAGCAGATCCTGGTGAATCTGGTTGATCTCAGGAAGAGAATAATTCGCACCATTCTTGGTTATCTGACCTTGCAGATATGCAACCTTTGCCGCAGCTTCTTTGTATTTCTCATGAGCCGGTTTGTAGCGTTGGGACAAGTCTTTCAAATCCGCCTCAGCCTCTAATAGCTGCTCCTGAAGTTTTTTGACAACAGGGTTCATCTCGGCAGGTAACTTTTGCCTGCGCACAAGCGGCTGAGCGGCTAACTGTGCGTTTACATCATTAAGCGCTGCCTGTGCCTCACCGGCAGCAGCATCAGCTTCACTCTTTGCAGCCATAGCAGCAGTAAGTAGCGATAATGTGCCGTCAGATTCGCCTGTGGCAGCGGTCATGTTGTGGTCACTGCGATATGCGGCAATCTGCTGCTGTACCTTTTTCAGGTCGTCCTTGGCTTCGTTTTCACTTGCAAGAAGGAACTTGGAGTACTTTCGAATATCTTCGCGGCTCTTGTCCTGATACAGCTCAGAGAACGCTTCACCTACTGCGTTGGCCACATATGGCGCAATCGTGCCGTTGGTCAGTTTTACGGTAATACAAATAATATCGGTAGTTGTGCCCGTCTCCCCAACTGTCTGATTCTGCACAGGAGTCACTTCGAGCACTTCTTGCCAATCCTGGTATGTGAGCATCTTCCCAGCTTCTACCTCTATACGAGGTATCTGCTGGTAGCTGGGGAGATCAGTGCCCATGTTCTCCCGAACTTTCCGTCGCTGTTCATCGACAGATAAAGCGAGGAAATCCATCGCTCTTTGGTAAACCTCACCACCCTGTGCAAGAATGATCAAGTTGCTCAGGATGACGTTGCGATTAGGAGCGGCGGACTGATTGCCGGCTTCCGCAGTGGTGGTTGTTCCACCCTGCATGACCTGTTCCGTCGGAGACATGTATACCGATGCATTGTAGACAACACGAGGTTTTGGAGCAGCGATGACGATTGTGAGAAACGTAGCCGCTACAAGTCCAATTATTATCCACTTCCGTGCCTGTACTACTCTTACTACATGCCAGAAATTCATTTTATGGCTGCTCCAATAGTGACTGGGGCTGACCCACACGGCTGCCTGCCTTCTACGATATTATACCATAGTATGTTCTTCGAAAATTAAAGAAACTACATCAGCCGCAGAGGGTTATTTGACCAGCATTTGTAGTCCAGGCAGGTAATGCAGAGGATGTTTACCCTGGTAACTGTTCAGCTAAACACAAAAGAGCAGACGTCTTGCCCAGTTATGTTAGTCACACCATCACTCAGAGTATGAAACGGCTGAGGTAAAATCTTAACGTCATGGTCACGCACACGCTCGCTACCTTGACCCTGCTTACCCGAAGCAGTATAATAAGGAAGACAATTCAGTCACGAGAGGTCCCCAAAATTTGAGTAACATAGCTCGGGAAGTAATCCCCATCAATATCGAAGATGAGTTGAAACGCTCGTATATGGATTACGCAATGAGCGTAATCATTTCCAGAGCGCTCCCTGATGTCAGGGATGGACTCAAGCCGGTAGAGCGGCGTATTCTGGTAGCTATGAACGACCTCCACCTGGGACCGTCTGCCCAGCACAGGAAATCCGCGAAGATCGCGGGTGACACCTCGGGTAACTACCATCCCCACGGTGAGCAGGTCATATATCCTACCATGGTCCGTATGGCACAGGACTTCAACAGCCGGCACCCATTGATCGATGGACAGGGTAACATGGGCTCCATCGACCCTGACCCGCCTGCCGCGATGCGATACACAGAAATGCGAATGTCGCCGTATGCTGTCGAGATGCTCGATGACCTCGAAAAGGATACGGTGGACTGGATCGACAACTACGACCAGACACGCAAAGAACCTATGGTCCTGCCTGGGAAGTTCCCTAACCTGCTTGCAAACGGCACGTTGGGAATCGCGGTAGGTATGGCCACAAAGATCCCGCCGCACAACCTTACTGAGCTGTGCGACGGCATTATGTATCTGATCGATAATCCTGATGCGTCGGTCGACCAATTGATGCAGTTCATCAAGGGCCCGGACTTCCCGACTGCTGGGCTTGTGTTGGGCACAAAGGGCATCAGGTCTGCTTACGAGACCGGACGTGGACAGATTATAATGCAGGCGCAGACAAATATCGAGATGATCGAGAACGGTAAATCCGCTATTGTCATCACCGAACTGCCCTATCAGGTTAATAAAAAGCCGCTGATCGACAAGATCGCTGATCTTGCAAAACAAAAGAAGATCGACGGCATTACAGATATATACGATTATTCCGACCGCACCGGTATCAGGATTCAGATTGAGCTTCGCAGGGATGCGCACCCGAGAAAAGTGCTCAACTTCCTGCTTAAGCACACCGATCTGCGCAAAACATTCGGCGTAATTATGCTTGCGCTGGTTGATGGCGCGCCGCGAATCCTTACTCTGCGGCAAGTGATGCAATATTATATCGACCACCGTGTCGATATCATCGTGCGCAGGACCAAGTTCGATCTTCGTGCTGCACTCAGACGTGCTCATATCCTTGAAGGCTTGAGGATAGCTATTGAGTTCATGGATGAGATCATAAGGATCATCCGGGCCTCTGCGAACAGTGAGATTGCACGTAACCAATTAATGGAGCGATTCAAGCTCTCACAGATCCAGGCTGAAGCGATCTTGAATATGCAGCTCAGGCAGCTCACTGCCCTGGAACGCGACAAGATCGAAGAAGAATACAAGGAACTGCTCAAGAAGATCGCATCTTTGGAAGACTTGCTCTCTGATCCGCTGAAGATTCTTGGCGTTATCAAGACCGAGCTCAAGTACATGAGGGACAAGTTCGGTGACGAGCGCAGAACCCGCATCATTGCGATAGAAGCCAATGAAATCGGCGACGAGGATGTTATCCCGGATGAGGAGACGATCATCACGATCACCCGCGACGGTTACATCAAGCGCGTCCCGATTGATACCTACCGCCCGCAAAGACGTGGAGGCAAAGGCGTGATAGGCGCCACGGCCAAGGAAGAGGACCAGGTCGCGCACCTGTTTGTTGCGACTACACACCATTATATCCTCTTCTTCACGGATAGAGGACGGGTGTATCGGCTTAAGGCTTATGAAATCCCGCAGACATCGCGTCAGGCGATGGGAACGGCTGTCATCAACCTTATCTCTATCGAGCCGGATGACAAGATCACGGCCACGGTGGCGTTGAGAGAGATGGACAGCGATGGTTATGTGATTATGGCTACTCAGATGGGCGAGGTTAAGAAGACTGCCCTTTCCGAGTTCCATAACCTGCGGTCCAATGGCTTGAGAGCATTCGACATCGAAGAAGGTGACGCGCTGCAGTGGGTCGAGATATCCAAGGGCAACGATGATATTACCCTGGTTACAGCCAAAGGCATGTCCATAAGGTTCAATGAAAAGGACCTCAGGAGTGCTGGTAGAGCAGCCGGAGGAGTGCGTGGTGTCAAGCTGGATAGCAGCGACTACGTTGTCGGAATGACTCTGGCTCGCGATGAATGCGAACTGCTGGTTGCCACTGAGCACGGGTTCGGTAAACGCACCAGCCTTGAGCACTACAGACGGCAGACCAGAGGCGGCAAGGGCATCAAGACGATGAACCTGAATGAAAAAACAGGCAACATCGTCGAGACCGCGGTGGTAGATGACACCGACAAGATCGTGATAATCACCACTCACGGCATCATGCTCAAGATTCGCGTAAAGGAAATCCGCTCCTGCGGCAGAAGCACTCAGGGAGTTCACTTGATCAACCTGGGAGCCGGTGATTCCGTGGCAAGTCTCGCCCGAATACCAAAGGCTGAGACAACCACGCCACCTCCCACAGGCAAGCCCGCGACCAAGAAAAATCTGGTCGACGGAACAGAAGATGACGTAGATGAAGATATCGACGAGATGGAAGACGAACTCGGCGAGGATGAAGAATCTACCGAAGTCGAGGAATAGACTAAGAAAACCAAACGCCCCTGCGGTTTATACTGCGGGGGCGTTTTTTTGCGTTAATGCGTTGCGCGTTAGCTCGCATTACTCACCGTGCGGTGATGGTGATGCACATACCATCTGGATGATAGCTCTTTTGGAAAACACTCCACTTGTAGCTGTGGCGTCCCCGCA
The DNA here is from genome assembly GCA_021373255.1 of bacterium. Classification (GTDB taxonomy): domain Bacteria; phylum Armatimonadota; class UBA5829; order UBA5829; family UBA5829; genus UBA5829. The sequence continues at coordinate 41,191 of JAJFTD010000100.1, read as the reverse complement.
ACGGCTCACCGATCGTGAGGCCATTTTCATCTTTAGCCAACAGGACGACCACATGCCTAATATCTCCAAGATTCACACTGACCACCGACGGTACCGGCGCGTTCCTGAGCGACCGCACATTGTGGAAATGCGCTTTATAACCCCGTTTTTTCAAGGCTCTCGCCAGATACCACGTTTCGGTGCCATGTTTCGTGGTACCGGCAGCTCTCGCTAATTCAGGTTCTGCTATGTTGCCTCCCTGCATTCGAATGAGTGTTGAAACACAGGCAGGCACGCAAGTGTAGCTGCTCGTTTGCAGGCAGATACCATTATTCCACTTGTTTGTAAGATTGGAATAATCTACGCCGTATAGGAGTTGCTTGGCAAATGGAGCAATGAGGAGACCTGAAGCCAGTATTGTGCAAAAACTTAGCACGGGGAAGTTGAGCTTGCTTGGCCGCAGCTTGGATGAAGCGAACATGATCCCCAGCAGAGCACCGACCAATCCCGAACTCGCTTCAACTCCTGGCAGCGTATGAGCGTTAAAGAACCAATCGGCATATGGGATGAGAAGCATGTAGTTGCTGGTAAACAACACTGCTGGTATGGCTAGCACTAAACCCGCTAAAATCAACCCTACCCGTACCGCTACATTTGAGCTGCGGATGTAGGCTATCCGAAACCCAATGAACGTAAGAATGCCTATGAGCAAAGCTGGAATAGCATAAATTCTCATATTGGGTGTGTTCTCTACTCTCCACTCTCCACCCTCAACTCTCCGCTTGTTCTCTATTTGCGGATGCCCATTACCTGGTTCAAGAGCATTTCGTGCAGATCCGGGTTGGAGGTTAGGATCTCAATGTCGGGGTTGCGGAGGTCTAGTGGGTTGCCTTTGAAATCGGTTACTACCCCACCCGCCTCTTCGATCAATAACACACCGGCGGCTACGTCCCATGGGTTCAAGCCGCCTTGTAGGTATGCGTGCAGACGGCCGCAGGCTACATAGGCTGTTGCAAGAGCGGCTGAGCCGAAGCGTCGGAAGTAGGAGGTGTCTTTGCTCAGATTGTCCAGATATTCTATGAACCGCTTGCGGTCTACTTTACGCTTCACCCAGCTTACTGAAATCAAGCTGTCATCGAGGGTGACCTCATTGCACACGGATATGCGCTCGCCGTTCAGCCATGCGCCTTTGCCACGCTCGGTATAGAACATTTCATCGTGAATGGGGTCATATATTACACCCGCCTCGGGAACTCCATTTCGTGCGATTCCTATGGAGACACAGAAGAATGGGATACCCATCATGTAATTGCGCGTGCCGTCTAGCGGATCGATTATCCACACTCTGTCGGGCTCACCGATTCCGCTGGCTCCACTCTCTTCAGAGAGGATGTGATCATTAGGAAATTCCTGGTGGATGCGGTCCATCACATATTTTTCCGATGCCTCATCCACCTCGGTAACTATATCGCCGGGGCTTGATTTTGTACGCCAGATCTTTGTGACATGATATTTATCTTTGATGATCTGCCCGGCTCCCCGAGCAATATCCTGAAGAAAATCCTGCAATTCCACTGATTACGCCTTCCCTTACAGGTTTAGTGGTATTCTAACAAGTGGAGCTATTGTGCGAGCTGCTCCAGGACTTTCGCCGGCGGCAGCTTAATCTCCTGGCCCACCTGTAGCCCTGACAGGTCCTTGATGCCGTTATAATCCGCCAAGGCCTGCGCTAGATCGCCATTATTATACACGCGGTTACACACCATCCAGAGGTTTTCACCTCTACCAAGCACATACATGCGCATCTGCTGCGGCTTTTCGACGGGCTTAACTGGTGCAACAGGCACGCTGACTTGTTTCTGAACCGACACATGCGCCGGTTTCACCACGTTTTGATGCGGGATCGCGTGCGTAAAACCGAAGTACATTGTCGAAGCAATGAGAAGCCCTATCGCTATATCTCGCAGATCAGGTCTTTTGGTTTTCTTTGCCGTGCGTTTATTTTTCTTCTCATTCTGCGTGTGCACGGGTGCACTCACTATGCCATAGCTTCCGCAAAGGCTGATCTTACCTTCGTGCCAGAAAAAGAAACCATCGCGTGCGATCGTTGGGTCCAATACAAACGCCACCATATTTGGATGCGGGAAAAAGTGCCTTTGGATAAATACATCGGAGTCCGACATGAACACGCCCCACCCCGCGTGGGTGTGGAACCAGCCCAGTATACGGAGATCAGGGTATCGCTCCTCACGGACTCTCAGCATACTCGCCCATGCATCCAGGCCGATGGTCACGTTTGTCCTGGTGCCACTTGCATGCTCCGCTGGGACGAATGCAGTGATTTGTATAACCCGATCGCGCCCCTCGGTGGTTACTTTACCAAGCAGCAATCCCGCGCATTCCTTGTGCCGATCGATTTCGGCAAACTGCTCTATCTCACGGTGAACCTGCGCGTCTATTCTAACATCAAGTCTCAACTCAAGCCCGGAATCGTGCAATAGAGGGCGCTCTTCAAGAACTTCTACATCTATTTGCTCGTTCTGGAATTCAAGTTCAATCTCAGCTTCTTCATCAAAGGGAAAGTCTAGAACATCTTTTCCCGCCGAAATCACCGGAACGAGTCTCATAATCGTTCCATCAGCCATATCCATTTGGGCTAGTGTGGATATTGAATCAAGAACAGATCCACCCTCAGCGATAAGACCGTATTCCATGGGCTGATCATCAGGTCCGGTAACGGGGAATCGAACCACCTCAGCAAGACGGGCCGCGAGCTTGCCCACCGGACAATCGTCAGGTAACCTGCAATCGTATGCACGGATACCGGCAACATCCATAATTGTGGCGTTAATGCGTCTCATAAGCGACCTCCTTTCTCACCATTCGGTTGGTCAATCTTCATATATTACTGAGTTAATCTGGCTCAGATTACATTACTTAGCGCTTGCTTGTCAACTCTCGCCGAAGCTAGAATGCTCATCTATAAGAATGGTGAGTTCTGCATTCTCTACGAGTTTATTATATGTACAGTTCCTACAGACGAGCCCGTTGGAATTGACACACACGTGCCGTGGACCTATAATTCTCCTGTCCAGTTTGATACATTGGAGGCACATCGAATGAGAAATAGCCTGTTTATTATCTTTACCGCACTCTTGCTTACTATTCTTCTGGGAACTACGGCTTTTGCACAATATGAATCTAATGACAGAAGCCCGATAGGCATCAGGGTGGGTTTCTTTATGCCATCCGGCAGCGCACTGAGCGATATAAATGGTATATATATTGGCCCTATGCTCAATTATCAGACCAAGTTCGACAATATGGACCGGCCATCACTTACGGTCAGCGTCGGTTGGTTCGGTGATGAGACAAATTACAAGCGTGCCAGCCTTATTCCTCTTACAGCAAACTACATCAAGCATTTTGGCACCAATCCCAACCGCTCCCCATACATCGGTGGCGGAGTCGGGCTGTATTATACCAGCTATCGACCTGGTAGCAGCTACTATTATGATACATACAAAGACTTCAACCTTGGCTTGAATATGGTAGCTGGAATTGAGTTGGGAGCGACTATTTTTGCAGAGGCATCATATAGTATGGTTCCGAAAATATCTGCAGGTAGTGAAGATATCGACTTCAGCGGGCTTTGCATTTCCGTTGGCTCCCGAATGGCTTATTAGCTTGCAGAGATTCTTGTTGTGCACAATCTGGGGGATACTACCTCTGGGTTGCTTGGCGCAAAATGCCCGAAATTGTTGACGAAAACGTCGCTGATATGGTATGATTTCTGAGTTTGGCAAAACACACCGCTTCTGACTGCGGGCGTAGGTGTTCCGACTTGTGCGGGATTGCGTCCGGGACTGACGAAGCGGGAAGACACTAACCTTACAGGAGGATTCAAACTTGCCAGCAATTACCATGAAAGAACTGCTGGAGGCAGGTGTCCACTTCGGACACAGGACTCACCGTTGGAACCCGAAGATGAAGAGATACATCTACGGCGGACGCAACGGAATCTACATCATCGACCTCCATCAAACCCTCAAGCTCTTTGAAGACGCCAGGAAGTTCGTCCAGGACATCGTTTCCGATGGCGGCGAAGTACTCTTCGTTGGTACGAAGAAGCAGGCCCAGGAAGCAGTCGAGAGTGCCGCACAGCAGTGCGGAATGTATTGGGTGAACCAGAGATGGTTGGGCGGAATGCTCACCAACTATCGCACCATCCAGACCAGAATCGGTAGACTACGCGAGCTGGAAAAGATGGAAGCCAATGGTATATTCGAACAGCTCACCAAGAAGGAAGCCGCAAAGCTCCGCGAAGAGAGAGAAAAACTTGAGCGATTCCTTGGTGGTATCAAGGATATGCCCAAGCTGCCGAGCGCGATCTACATCGTTGACCTCAAGAAAGAGCGCATTGCACTTTTGGAAGCACGCAAGCTCGAGATCCCGGTCGTGGCTATAGTTGATACAAACTGCGACCCGGACGAAGTCGACTACGTAATCCCCGGCAACGATGACGCCATCCGCGCTATCAAACTGATCTCCGGCAAAATTGCTGAGGCTATCCTTGAAGTCAGACCTATTGAGGAAGCAGTCGAAGAAGTTGCAGAAGCCGAAGAGGTTGCGGCGGAAGAAGAACTGACCCCGGAGAAGACCGGCGAAGCTGTTGAGGAAGAGCCCATATTCATCGATGCAGAAGCACCGGTAGCGGTTGAGGCCGAGACTAAAGCTGCATCTACTGAAGCTTAATAGCGCTCAGGCGCTTCAATAACCATTGGAGAGTGTAAATATGGCAATTAGTGCCGATATGGTCAAGAAGTTAAGGGAGCAGACCGGCGCGGGTATGATGGATTGCAAGAAAGCGTTGGCTGAAACCAACGGCGATTTCGAGAAGGCCATCACCCTGCTGCGCGAAAAAGGCGTGGCCGTGGCTGCAAAGCGAGATACCAGAGCTGCGTCGGAAGGCGTGATCGGCTCTTACATACATACTGGAAATCAGATTGGCGTTATGGTGGAGATGAACTGCGAAACATCCTTCGTAGCCAAGACTGACGAGTTCCAGAACTTGGCGAAGGACATCGCAATGCATATCTCCTGGAGCAATCCGGAGTATCTCAGGGTTGAAGATGTACCGGCAGATGTGGTCGCTAAAGAGCGCGACATCCATCGCCAGTGGGCAATCAAAGAAGGCAAGCCGGAGAAGGTCATCGACCGCATAGTCGACGGCAAGATGAAAGAATACTTCTCAAAGGTTTGCCTGCTTGAGCAGCCGTTTATTAAGGACGAAGACCTTACCATTCAGGACGTTATTAACAACGTCGTCGCGAAACTTGGCGAGAAGACAGTGGTTGCCAGGTTCGTAAGATATCGTGTAGGAGAGACTACTGGTGACGCAGAGTAGTTCTTCCGAATCACGTAATTGCGTGCTGGGCGTTGGTAACGTGATTTATGCTGGGTGTGAACTTACGCCCAGCACTCGTCTTCGCAGCAAGAAAGATCATCATGCCATATAATGCCAATACCCGAAATTGGAAGAGAGTCCTGCTGAAATTATCGGGGCAGTCCTTTTCTGGTCATGAAAAACTAGGTATCTGCCCTGATACCGTCAAAGCGATTGCTGAAGATATCAAGGCCGCGCGAGAGTCGGGTATTGAAATAGCCGTGGTTATCGGCGCGGGAAACATTCTCCGTGGTGAAGCAGCTTCAGGGCAGGGAATGGACCGAGCAACTGCTGATTATGCCGGTATGCTTGGCACAGTGATCAATTCGTTGGCGCTCCAGGATGCTCTTGAAAAGTTGGACGTTCACACACGGGTACAGTCTGCAATCACAATGTCAGAAGTGGCTGAGCCATTTATTCGCAGGAGAGCTATTCGACACCTTGAAAAAGGCCGAGTAGTGATACTTGCAGCAGGCACCGGCAACCCGTTCTTTACAACAGACACTGCCGCAGCACTGCGTGCGCTTGAAATCAAAGCCGATGTAGTACTAAAGGCAACAAATGTTGATGGAGTTTATAACTGCGATCCGCGTAAGTATGATAACGCGGTCAAGTTTGATGAACTCAGCTTCATGGAAGCGATCAGCCAGAACCTGGGTGTTATGGATCTGACTGCATTCACTCTGTGTATGGAGCACAACTTGCCCATAGTGGTATTTGATATCACTACCCGCGGCAACATTAAGCGCGCCGCGTCAGGTGAACCGATAGGCACACTTGTTAGGGGGAGGACGGACTCTTGACGACAGATACTATTCAGGATGCGGAAAGACGTATGCAGAAAGCGGTCGAAGCAGCAGACCACGATTTTTCTACGCTGAGAACCGGCCGCGCAAATCCTCTTATTCTTGAGGGAATTAAAGTAGATTATTATGGAACGCCGACGCCTTTGAATCAGTTGGCGGGAATTACCGTACCGGAACCTAGGCAGTTGATGATACAGCCTTGGGACCGATCTACGATAGATCCAATCGTGAAGGCAATCCAGAGCTCTGATATTGGAATGACCCCGCAGAGTGACGGTCAGGTTATTCGCCTTAATATACCATATCTGACCGAGGAGCGCCGCAAAGAACTTATCAAGCAGCTTCATAAGAAGGCTGAAGAGCACAAGATAGCTGTGCGCAACATCCGTAGAGACGCAAATGAGCATCTCAAGGCACAGGAAAAAGCTTCTGAGATAACTGAGGACGATATGAAGCGACTTCAGGAAAAGATCCAGAAGCTCACAGACAAGTATATAGTGGAAGTAGACAAAGCTGCGTCTGCGAAAGAGGCGGAATTGAAGGAAGTCTGAGCTGGCGCTGGTTTGTTTGAATGTGTGGTTCTTGGCCCCCTGTGTCCGTGCGTTCGGCAGGGGGCTTTTTGCATAGTGAATGATTTTATGGAGTAGCACGTGGCACGAAAACCGCTGGTAGAAGTTGACCTGGAAAGATCGCCGAAGCATATTGCTGTAATTATGGACGGTAACGGCAGATGGGCGTCGAGACGAGGTTTACCCCGGCTTGAAGGACATCGCAGAGGTTACAAAGCACTCAAGAACCTGCTTTTAGCCGCCGCCGATCTTAATGTGAAGATGATTACAGCCTATGCATTCTCCTCAGAGAACTGGCGCAGACCTGCTGATGAAGTAGGCGGTCTTATGAAGCTAATCGCGCATGCGGCAAAGGTTGAACTTGGGTATATGAAGAAAGAGGGCGTCCGCATGATGGCCAGCGGACGGCTGCACGAGCTTCCAAAACCGGTGAGAGAACAATTTGAGCAGGACATCGAGGAAACCAGGAACAACACGCGGATTATTCTAAATATAGCTGTTAACTATGGCGGGCGCAATGAGATTATAGACGCGGCAAGAAAAGCTGCGGGGATGGTAGCGGCAGGTGAGATCACACCGGAGCAGATTGACGACAAATTGTTGTCCAGCTTTATGTATCACCCCGAGCTTCCTGATCCCGACTTGCTCATACGAACTGCTGGGGAAATGCGAGTCAGCAACTTTTTGCTTTGGCAGACGGCTTATTCGGAGCTTTATGTAACTGATACACTTTGGCCGGACTTCAACAAGGACGAGCTGATTAAATCTATTGTGAGCTATCAGGGCAGAACGCGGCGATTCGGAGCGGTAGTCGAGGAGGGGTCGAAGAAGTAATGACGCAAACAGGACCTATTCGAATATCGGTGTTGGGGTCAACTGGGTCCATTGGTACGCAGGTGCTGGATGTTGTAAAGCGATTGGGGCCTGAGCGAGTAGTGGTGACTGGCTTGGGAGCGCAGAGAAATGTTGATCTTCTCGTTCAGCAGGTGTTGGAGTTTCGGCCTCGAATAGTGTGTATTGGTGATGAGTCGCTGCTGGGAAATGTTACGGCTGAACTGGGCGGGTCGGGTATCGAAGTATGCGCGGGGCCGAGCGGATTTGATGAGCTTGCCGTTCAGCCGGATGCTGATAGAATAGTAATATCGGTCGCGGGCACGCCGGGGTTGTCCCCTACTCTGCGGGCGATTGAAGCAGGCAAGGATGTTGCACTTGCGAGCAAAGAAGTGCTTGTCGCGGCGGGGCATCTGGTGATGGATGCAGTAGCCAAGCATGGCGTGGCGCTGTTGCCCATCGACAGTGAGCACTCGGCGATCTTTCAGTGCCTTAATGGCGAGGACCGCCGGAGCATTGAGAAGATACTTCTAACCGCTTCTGGTGGTGCATTTAGAGATAAGGCCAAGACTGAGCTGGTTAACGTTACCGCAGAGCAGGCACTTGCTCATCCTACTTGGAAAATGGGCAAGAAGGTAACCGTGGATTCGGCCACACTGATGAACAAAGGGCTGGAGATCATTGAAGCTAAGTGGCTCTTTGGCGTGGAGGCGGACAGGATTCAGGTGGTAATACATCCGACTAGCATTGTCCATTCGATGGTGCGTTACGCTGATGGATCGATTATCGCCCAGCTTGGGCTACCGGATATGAGGCTGCCGATTCAGTATGCCCTGCTCTACCCTGAGCGTGTGGATACGCAGTTGCCTAGATTAGATATCCTAAAGGCGGGGCCGTTGGAATTTCGCGACGTGAATCTTGATAAGTTTGAGTGCCTTGGGCTTGCAATGGAAGCAGCACGAGTCGGAGGCACACTGGCTGTGGTAATGAACGCGGCTGACGAGGTCGCGGTGGATTTATTCTTGAAAGGCCGGATCGGGTATCTTGATATCCCTGATGTGGTCCGGCGGGCTATGGAAAGCCACGTATCTCAGCCGAGTCCATCGCTGGATGAGATATGCGAGGTAGACGCGCAAGCCAGGCGCATCACACTGGAGCTTGCGACAAGGAGTTAACTATTGATTATTGAAACTACTCTTGCGCTGATATTTATATTCGCGGCGCTGGTTATGTTCCATGAATTTGGTCACTTTATAGCCGGAAGGCTGCTGGGAATCCGAGTGGAAGAATTCGCCCTGGGTTTTGGTCCGAAACTGCTCACTTTGTTCAAGCGCGGCGATACTGAATATACCATTCATCCATTTCCACTCGGTGGCTTCGTTAAATTGGCTGGGATGGAGCCTGGGCAGGAGGACATCGCCGACGGTTTCCAGGCGCAGCCGATATGGAAGCGCGCTGTGGTGATATTTGCAGGCCCGTTAGCCAGTTTTGTGCTGGCAGTAGCCGTATTCACCTCGATGGGCGTTCTGTGGGGTTTTCCGATTGGAACCACTGAAAACAGAATCCAGATGGTAAGTCCACAGACCGAAGCCAGCCGGATCGGGCTGCGCGCGGGTGATCGAATAGTCAAAATAAATGGCAAAAAGATCACCGAAGGCAGCCAGATGACTGATCTGATCCACAATATGCCTGGAAAGCAGATTACTTTGTCAGTGCGCCGTAACGGGCATTCCTTTGAGAAGCGCGGCGTGCCGCAGTGGACTATAGAGTATCTGGGTGCTGTGTGGTCATTTAAGAGTGGTAAGCAGGCAACGGTTGATGAAATCGGTGAGCGCAGTGCTTCCAGTAAAGCCGGCATTCGCAAAGGTGATAAACTGGCGAGCATAAACGGTAAACCGATCACATCCGGTGCGCAGTTTGCTGATGCCGTAAATGCGAACGGCGAGCGTAAGGTAACACTTACCCTCGCTCGGAATGGTAAAACTATTCGTGCTCAAGCAGTTCCGGTAACGGAGTGGGTCGAGTTTATGGGTGTACGTTGGAACTTCCCGGGTGCAATTGCATACCAGACACCGAAGAAGTCTGCTATTAAGTTCGGCGATCAACTGGTGAAGGCTGACGGCAAGTCGATCAAGACCGGTAATCAGCTACTTGCACTTCTTGAGAAGCAGGAAAATAAATCCATTTCACTAACAATCAGGCGTGAGGGTGGTCTGCGGCATATAACACTCAGACCGACTCCACAGGATTACCGAGCGATGAAGTCTGACGTATACTCCGCAGTGGGTCTGCTGGGTTTTATGCCTGAGCAGACGTTGATCAAGACCGGCTTTAGTGACTCCGTATCTAAGGGGCTGCTGATAACGAAAAATCTTGCGGGTCAGTTGATTTCTACGCTCACCAGTTCTCGCATTAAGGAAGAGATCGGCGGGCCGATTATGATCGCCAAGATGACTGGCTCGGCTGTAGCACGCGGGTCATACTCAGTGGTCACGATGCTGGGCGCGCTTAGCTTGAGTCTTGCGTTTATTAACTTGATTCCGATCCCAATTGTGGATGGCGGCCAGTTGGCGCTGCTGTTGGTTGAGAAGATCAGGCGAAAGAGATTTACGAGTGAGCAGATGCAGGTGATTAATCTTGTGGGATTTGCAATACTCGCGCTGGTGTTCATAACAGTTATGTGGTCTGATTTGTTTAAGCTATCACAGGGTTTGGTGCCGCAGTAGGTGGAAGTATGGCAGTGAAAGAACGACGGACAACCAGGATCGTGAATGTTGGCGGGGTACAGATAGGCGGAGGCGCACCGGTGTCGGTGCAGTCGATGACTAACACCCCCACTACCGATGTTCAAGCGACGGTTGAGCAGATACACAGGTTGGAAGCAGCAGGATGTGATATCATTCGCGCGGCGGTGCCCACTCGTGAGGCGGCTGAGGCTCTTCGAGAGATAAAGGCTGCTATATCTATCCCACTGGTTGCGGATATACATTTCGATTACCGGCTTGCGCTCATGAGTTTGGACGCGGGTGTAGACAAGCTGCGCATCAACCCTGGCAATATTGGCTCTGAGGACCGTGTGGAGGCTGTCGCTCGCGCAGCACAGGAGCGAGGGGTGCCGATCAGGATTGGCGTTAACGCAGGATCGATCGACCGGGAGCGTTATGGGCTGCCGTCTGCTGAGGCGCTGGTGGAGAGCGGATTGGATGAGGTCCGTGTGTTGGAACGCTTGGGCTTTGAGGATATTGTGCTCTCATTGAAAGCGTTTGATGTACCCATGATGATCAAGGCGTATGAGCTGGCGAGTGGTAGGTGTGATTATCCACTGCATCTCGGAGTCACCGAGGCCGGGCCAGCTTGGGAAGGCACTATACGCAGTTCTGTGGGAATCGGAGCACTGCTTGCTGAAGGTATTGGAGACACTATTCGCGTATCTCTGACCGGTGATCCTGTGGAAGAAGTTAAAGTTGGAACCGAAATCCTTAACAGCCTTGGACTGCGGGATATGCCGTTCACGCTAGTGTCGTGCCCCACATGCGGCCGGTGCGCTATTGACCTTAGCGCAATTGCTACAGAGGTCAGGCAGAGGCTGGAGGCTAATCCACCCAGCAAGCCGATTACTGTTGCCGTAATGGGCTGCGTTGTGAATGGGCCGGGCGAAGCCTCGCTCGCGGATGTCGGCATCGCCGGCGGTAGGGGGTCGGCAATCATCTTCGCAAGAGGTGAGAAACTGAGAACTGTGCCGGAAGACGCGCTGGTAGACGAACTAATGATGGAAGTGGAGAGATTGGACAAATGATCCGCAAGGCAAAGGTGCCGGATGTGCCGGAACTACAGAAGCTGATTAATTTTTTTGCTGAACGAGACGAGATGCTGCCGCGCTCACTGAATACGATGTATGAGAGTATTAGAGATTTCGTAGTGATGGAGATTGATGGTCGTATTGTGGGTTGCTGCGCGCTGCATGTAACGTGGGGCGACCTTGCGGAGATAAAGTCATTGGCCGTTGACCAGCACTTCCAGGGTAAAGGTTTGGGGCGCGAACTTGTGCAAACTTGCCTAAATGACGCACGAGATATGGGTATACCGAAGGTTTTCGCGCTTACTTATGTGCCCGGCTTTTTCGAAGCGTTGGGATTCCAACACACAGATAAAGGCACCCTGCCCCACAAGATATGGTCGGAGTGCATCAACTGCCATAAGTTTCCTAACTGCGGTGAGGAAGCTGTCGCTATTGATCTGTGAGTTCGCCTGAAGGATTTGGAGCTCACTTAGCGTAAGAATGAATTAACCGCGTGTTGCCGGACCCAACTGTCAACCGCCAATCGATAGATATATTGATAACCGAGGGACGTATGCGAGCATCACAACTGTTTTTTCCCACTTTGAGAGAAGTGCCTGCTGAAGCCGAGATGATCAGCCACAGGCTACTGCTGCGCGGAGGGTTTATCCGTAAAGTCGCGGCTGGTATATACGATTACCTGCCGCTTGGATATAAAGTCATCAAGAAAATCGAAAAGGTCGTCCGTGAGGAGATGGATGCGCAGGGTGCGCAGGAAATCCTTATGCCTGCCATTGTCCCTGCTGAGCTTTACCAGGAGACGGGGCGCTGGAACCTGGATGTTCTTTTCCGTCTGAAGGACAGAAATGACCGGGACTACTCCATCGGATTTACGCACGAGGAAGTTGTGACCGACATTATCCGAAGGGATCTTCGATCTTACAGGCAGCTTCCGTTGAACCTTTATCAGATTCAGAGCAAGGGCCGCGATGAAGCCAGGCCGAGAGGTGGAACGGTGCGCGGGCGTGAGTTTATCATGCTAGACGCCTACTCATTCGACCGCACATGGGATGATCTGGACCGCGCTTACGACAAGATGTATGCGGCGTTCTCTCGCACATTTGCCAGGTGTGGGCTTGCTCCGCTGGTGGTAGAAGCTGAATCCGGTGCGATTGGCGGTAAGGAAAATCAGGAATATATGGTGGTGGCCGACTCAGGCGAGGACATTATCCTGGTTTGCGAGAAGTGTGGCTACGCTGCTAACGCTGAAAAGGCAGAAATTGGCGAGCGACCGGTGAAAAAATCGGATGATGAGCTTCAGCCGCTGGAATTGGTGGACACGCCTAACGCGCGTACAATTGAGCAGGTGACTTCATTCCTCAAGAGATCGCCAAAGAAACTTGTTAAAACGCTCATCTACAAAGCAGGCGAACAGGTTGTGGCTGCCCTTGTGCGCGGTGACAGGGATCTCAATGAAGCCAAGCTGGCGAGTATGCTTGGTGTAAAATCCGTTGAAATGGCCGACCCGGAAACAATCTTGCGAGTGACCAAGGCTGATGTGGGGTTCGCGGGTCCTGTGGGGCTTGATAAGAGCGTCAAGATCGTAGCCGATAGGGAAGTTCAGGGCATGATGAACTTTGTGGTGGGTGGAAATAAGACAGACGCTCACTATATAAACGCCAATATCGGTCGCGATTTTGAAGTATCAGAGTTCGGTGATCTGCGAGTTGCCTCCAAGGGTGACCCCTGCGCGCGCTGTGAGAACACGCTTACCACTGTCCGTGGGATGGAAGTCGGGCACATTTTCAAGCTGGGAACGTTATATTCAGAGAAGATGGGCGCAGGTTTCCTGGACGATGACGGGCAGGAGAAACCGTTTATTATGGGCTGCTACGGGATGGGTGTGAGCCGGATGCTTGCGGCCATCCCCGAGGTGAACAGCGATCAGGATGGAATGGTTTGGCCCATATCTGTGGCGCCGTTTGAGGTTGTCGTAATCCTGTTGAACCCTGATGATGAGGCGCAGTGTAACGCGGCTACTCGGCTGTATGAAGAGTTGCAGCAGCAGGGAGTCGATGTCTTGTTGGACGAGCGTGACGAACGGCCGGGAGTCAAGTTCAAAGACACCGACCTTATGGGAGCGCCTATTCAGGTCGTTGCCGGACGGCTTGCCGGAGAGGGCAAAGTTGAAGTGCGGCTTAGATCTACAAAGAGCAAGGAAGAGATTTCCATAGATGATGCAACCGCCCACGTGCTTGAACTGCGGCGAAAACTGTATCAAGAATCAGAAGACAAGGCTCAGGCTGTAGCTGTCAACCCGCAATTGCATTGAATACCGCATTATTGCTTGCAGTATTCGGTTACGGTGAATAATGCGGGCGAGGAGATAATTTTCTGTGACTAGTATCCCATTCTGGGAAATGATGGTCAGGCTGGTGGTGTCCGTGCTTCTCGGAGCCCTGATTGGGCTGGAGCGGGAGACGCACGGTCGCCCCGCCGGGCTGCGTACACATATACTGGTCTGCTTCGGTTCCACACTGTTTGCGCTGAGCTCATACGTCATCGCAGGGACCGAATATGATCCGGCGCGAATTACAGCACAGATTGTAACTGGTGTCGGTTTCCTCGGCGCCGGGACGATTATCCATCAGGGCAGTGTGATCAGAGGACTTACCACAGCGGCGAGCATCTGGACTGTGGCAGCGATTGGAGTAGCAGTCGCGACGGGTTGGGAGATGATTCTCCTCGCAACATTCGCCAGCGTGCTGGTTTACTCTGTACTTAGCCTGATGCCAAAAATTGAGGTTATGGTAGCCAGCAAACAGCTTGAGAGATCGCTGATAGTTACCATGCGTGATGAGCCGAAATTGCTGGGGGACCTACTGGATATGTTGAACAGTTATGGTGTCCAATTGCATTCACTTGGCCGTGAAGAGAGCTTGGACCGTACCGCGCAGGTGGTTAACTTCAGGCTGCGTATCCCCCGCGATTTCAATGAGAGTCCGATAAATGGTGAGTTGGCTTCTCGCGATTATGTGATAAGTTATAGGTGGGAATAATATTAGAAAGCATAGTTGCTTCGTTTCCGCCGTTACTCATTGAAAACGAAGCAACTAGCCATATTTTACTTTAATGCGGACTAACTGAGACTACGCAGGAACTCTAGCACTTCTCCGCACTGTGCCTTGAAATCACCCCAACAGGACTCAGCTGACACCCTACCCTCATAGCCGATCTTCTTGAGAATCTCGATCATCTCTTTGTTTGGATAATTACCGCTGCCGGGTTGCATTCTGCCGGTATCCGCAGTGTGCACATGTGCGAGGTCGCCATTGGCTTCAAAAAGAATGTCCAGCGATTCATTTTCTACCTGCATGTGATAGAGGTCCGCAAGCACTTTTACAAATGGGTGGCTCACGCGACGCATTACCTCAATGCCCTCTTTCACTGAGTTGATGATATTAGTCTCGCCCTTGTTCAGAGGTTCGATTGCAATGGTGATGCCATGAGTGCCCGCAATGCGACCTGCAAGCGTTAGGAAATCGACTAGCTGTTCCTCAGCCTCGTCCTGCGGGAATCCATCAGGAACTTCACGCGCTTTACCCGAACCGAACACTACAATCTCGCCTCCGAGTTCTTCGATGCGCTCAAATGCAGTACGTAGATAACGCTCGATGCGATAATTGTCGACTTCAGGACCAACAACTTTTAAATCCCCAGGGAGCATACCATTCCATGCTTCAGGCAGGATGTCGAACGCCATTATGCGGTCTCGAATCGGCTCGAACTCGGTATCGGGCGACTCAGGAATTACTGTCCCGACCCCCAGCTCGACATAATCATATCCGCAATTCTGAACTACCTCAATGTTATCAACGCCGGTGCAACATCCAAATCTCATCTATGAAAGCTCCTCCAAGAATGGAAAGAAATCCTATTTCGAAAAAGTTATGGGTCATAAAGTTATAAGGTTACCCAATGTTCGGGCAGATCTCTGATCTGCGCCGAAATGGGCAAAATGGGATCTCCGATCCCACACCTATTGCTCATGAATATACATGGTGGCATCAGAGATGCCATTTTGTCAATACGGGCCAGATCAGAGATCTGCCCGAACCTTTCTCTTACCAACCCTATAACCTTGTGACATTATGACTTTCAAACCAGATTTGCCTAGCCGGCAAGTTTGCTTTTCAAAAGTTTATTTACGACACCGGGGTTGGCTTTTCCTTTGCTTTCTCGCATTACTTGTCCAACAAAGAAGCCGATCAGCTTTTCTTCGCCAGCACGGAACCGATCTACCTCGGCAGAATGAGCCGCTATTACTTTATCCACTGCCGCCTCGATTGCGCCGGTATCAGTGACTTGTTCGAGACTCTTTTCCTTTACTATATCGGCAGGCAGTTTGCCTGAGTTGAACATTTCCTCAAAAACAGTCTTGGCAATGTTGCGGTTTATAGTACCTTTGTCTATAAGATCGAGCAGGCTGCAGATGTGCTCCGGTGTGAGTTTGGTAGCATCCACTGGGGTGCCGGTTGCGTTGATCAAACGCAGGAACTCACCAGTTACCCAGTTCGCGACAGCTTTTGGGTCCTTGGAGCACTTCGCGCAGTTGTCATAGAAGTCAGCCAATTCGGGAGTGTCTGCAAGCACTTCGGCATCTGCCTGCGGCAGGCTGTAACTCTCTATAAACCTGTTGATTTTCTCCAACGGAAGTTCAGGGATCGTAGAGTGCAGTTCGTCAATCCACTCATCATTGAAGATCATAGGGACCAGGTCAGGTTCGGGGAAGTAGCGATATTCCTGCTCCACTTCCTTGCTCCGCATAGACGCGGTTACGCTCCTGCTGTCGTCCCATCGCCGTGTCTCCTGGACAACTCTTCCGCCCGCTCGCAGGACTTTCTCCTGCCGCTTGAGTTCGTATTCAACACCCATATATACCGCGCGGAAAGAGTTGAGGTTCTTGATCTCAGTCTTGGTGCCGAACTCAACTTGTCCCTTGGGTTTGATAGAGATATTGGGCTCACAGCGCATGCTGCCCTCCTCCATCTTGACGTCCGACACCCCAAGGTAGAGCAGGATTTGTCTGAGCCTCTGCAGGTACTCACGCGCTTCCTCGGCTGATTCGATCTGGTCGAGACCGGGAGGAGGCGGGTTCATTGTGACGATCTCCATCAACGGCACGCCACTGCGGTTATAGTCCACATGGCTCTTGTTGCCTTCCTGATGGAGCAATTTGCCAGCGTCTTCTTCCATGTGCACGCGTCTGATGGCGATTTTCTTATGCCGTCCACCGGCGGATATCTCCACATAACCATTCGAGCCAAGCGGGTTATCGTATTGTGAGATTTGATAATTCTTCGGCAGGTCCGGGTAGTAGTAATTCTTTCGATGGAAGATGCTCTGGCTTGCAATGCTGCAGTTGAGCGCAAGCGCCGTTTTTGTCATCAACTCGATAGCGCGCTTGTTCACAACCGGCAGGCTTCCAGGCAGGCCAAGACACACCGGGCAGCACCGGGTATTTGGCTCACCGCCGAACTCGACCTTGCACCCGCAAAACATTTTAGACTGGGTTTGGAGTTCCACGTGAACTTCCATCCCTATTACTGGCTCGTATTCAACCATAAGTATCTCCCATTGGGGGTTAGGGGTTTGGGGATGGGGGTTGGAGCCTCGCATCCCTCGAAAATCTACAGCTTCGGCTTGTTTTTATGATAATCCGTATGCTGTTCAAAAGTATATGCTACTCTTAGCAGCGTTTCTTCATCCAATCCCTTTGCCATTATCTGCAGGCCAATTGGCAAGCCGTTTTTATAGCCGCAGGGCAGCGAGATTGCAGGAATGCCTGCGAGGTTAACCGGAATCGTGCATACATCGGCTAACTTCATTGCGAATGGATCATCAGCGAGTTCACCAATGCCGAATGCAACGGTGGGCGAAGTAGGAGTTATGAGGACATCAAACTCCTCGAATGCCTTCTCAAATTCGCCCCGGAGCAGGGTTCGCACTTTCTGGGCTTTGAGATAATAAGCATCGTAATAACCGGCTGAGAGAGCATATGTGCCGATCATTATGCGCTGCTTCACCTCTGCGCCGAAACCTTCTTCACGCGTCTTGTTGAACATAGAGATGACGTCGGAAGAGTCTTTACTGCGAAGGCCGTAGCGCACGCCGTCAAACCGGGCGAGGTTCGAACTGCACTCAGCAGGTGCAATTATATAGTATACAGGCAAGCCGTAACCCGCACTGCGCATTGATGTGTCTTTATATTCGGCACCAAGGCTGGTAAGCAGTTCAATTGCCTCTCGGACAGCTTTCTCCACATCCGGGTCCGTTCCCTGAGCGAAGAACTCCTTGGGCACACCGATCTTCAAGCCTTTCACATTATCTACAAGAGACTTGGTAAAGTCCGGTACAGGGACATCAAGCGAGGTTGCGTCGCATGGATCTTTTCCTGAAATTGCGTTCATAACCAGAGCACAGTCGGTGACATCTTTAGTGAGCGGGCCGATCTGGTCAAGTGATGATGCGAAAGCTATTAGACCATATCTGGAAACGCGACCGTAGGTCGGTTTCATCCCAACCACACCGCAGAACGACGCCGGTTGGCGTATCGAACCACCTGTGTCCGAACCAAGAGCGAAAGCACACTCATCGGCCGCAACAGCCGCCGCCGATCCGCCGCTTGAACCGCCGGGAACTTTATCCAGATTCCATGGGTTGTGAGTTACGAAGAACCCGGAGTTTTCTGTGGAAGACCCCATCGCGAACTCGTCGAGATTCGTCTTTCCAACCGTAACCACACGCTCAGTAGCAAGACGATCTACCACTGCTGCATTGTAAATGGGCTTGTAATTATAGAGAATCTTTGAGGAACACGTGGTGAGCACGCCGCGTGTGTTCATATTATCTTTGATTGCACCGGGAACACCAGCCAGAGGGCCGAGCTCTTCACCATGGGCAATGGCATCATCAACGGCTTTGGCCTGTTCAATTGCGAGTTCAGGGGTGGTCGTGACATAAGACTTCACCCGTTCATCAACCGCATCGATACGGTCTACAAAACTCTGGGCCACCTCAACGGCGCTTGCTTGCTTACTTTTTATCAGATCGCTCAGCTCGTGTGCGGTCAGTTCATATAGTCTATCAGCCATTACTAGGTCTCCACCACCTTGGGCACCACGAAACAGTGTTCATCCACCTGCGGCCCATTGGATATCACTTCATCCGCCGGTAACGATGGTCGCGCAACATCCTCGCGAAACACATTGAACACGGGTATGACGTGCGAGGTGGGCTCAACATCCTGGGTGTCGATTTCCTGTAACATCTGGAAGTTGTCCAGGAGGCGGTTTATATGCCCGGTGAGCTTTTCTTTCTCTTCTTCGGCAAGCTCAAGCCGGGAAAGGTATGCTACACTCTCTATGTCTTCTTTTGAAAGCCTCACAGCCCAATTCTCCTTCTCGGATCAGCCGCCCTAATTATATCACCGCACGAAGGGACTATCAAGGTGGCGGACGAACAGGCATATATATATGTACACAGATCAATTGCTGCGGCATCATGAGGTTAACTTGGGTATAAGGCTAAGTAAATTGGTCTGATAGTTAGATGGCTTGATGGTTGGATATTGTCTCGAACTCATGGCGGCAGGAGGAGTATAGAAGCGTGAACTCTGGTAGACGCACTGAAATCGTTGTTCTCGGCGCTGGATTTGGCGGGGTTCAGGTAGCTCAGGACCTTGCGAGGAAGCTAAAGCCTTCGCAGGCTCATGTCACCCTCATAGACCAGAATAACTTCCTGCTCTACACACCTATGCTGACTGAGGTGCTCTCGGGACAGGTAGATATGATGCATATAGTCGCACCAGCACGCGACATACATCCACGCATCAGTTTCAAGCAGGGCCGCGTTGAACAGATCGACATCGGCAAGAAAGAAACCACAATTATGATCGGAGGCACGGGGCTTGGAGACCCACTGGTCAGGCAGCAGATATCTGCTGATCACCTTGTCATAGCTCTTGGATCGGTGCCGAATTTTTACAAAATTCCAGGTATGCAGGACAACGCGCTCACCATTGATGATTTATGTGACGCCGTTGCTATCCATAACAGAGCCTTGGGTCTGTTGGAGCGCGCCAGCATGGAACCTGATGAATCATTACGGCGTAATATGCTTACTTTTATAGTAGGTGGCGGCGGGTTCTCGGGTACAGAGACTGCGGCTGCGCTGCATGACATGCTCTGCGATATCTGCAAATTCTACCCCCGCATCAGCAGGAACGAAGTAAGAGTCATCCTGATTGAAGCACTTCCTCGACTGCTCACCGAACTTAGTATGGATCTTGCCACATATGCACTTCGGAAGCTGAGAGATGTAGGGGTGGAGGTGATGTTGGAAACAAAGATAGTGCGCGCCAATGCTACTTCAATAGAGCTTGGCGACGGTCAGACGATTAACGCTCACACCATCATCTGGGCAGGAGGTGTACAGCCTGCATCGGTTGTGCGCAGGACTGATTGTGATCATGGCAGGCATGGCTCCATCAAGGTTGACCCCACTTGTCAAGTGTCGGGAAATCCTGGAGTCTGGGTGATTGGCGATTGCGCCGAAATACCGCAGCCTGGAGAGGACAAGCCATATGGCCCTACAGCTCAGAATGCTACCCGCGAAGGCGCTCTTGTGGCGAAGAATATCATGGCTAGTCTGGCGGGGAAGGAACCCAGGCCGTTTACGTACAAACCCATTGGTGAGGTCGCGGCACTTGGCAGGCGATCTGGAGTTGCAAGCTTGAAAGGCATTCATATATCAGGTTTTCCAGCGTGGTTTTTGTGGAGAACGATATACCTTTTTAAGCTCCCGCACCTGCGGCGCAAAGCGCACGTGGCTATGGACTGGACGCTGGACCTGCTTTTCGGCCGCGAAATAGTCGAGATGCCGGCATCTTGCTTTGTGGCAGGAGTCTGCCCTGTGGCTATTGAGTCCAGCTTGTCTGAGGAATAGCACGCAAGAAGGAGATATTTACCATCGATCCTGTACTACTTTCAAGGTTGCAGTTCGGGCTTACCGTAGGCTTCCACTTTATATTTTCCTCGCTCTCAATAGGCCTGGCATGGTTTATTGTGTGGGCCATGACCAGGTATAAGCGTACCGACAGTGATATGTACCGCGGCTTGGCGCGCTTTTGGGTGAAGGTATTTGCGGCGACATTTGCAGTGGGCGCAGCTACCGGCGTCACAATGGAATTTCAGTTCGGGACCAATTGGGCGAACTATTCCAGGTTTGTAGGGGATGTTTTCGGCCCTCCACTGGCAATCGAGGCCATATTTGCATTCTTTCTCGAAGCTACTTTTCTCGGGCTGCTTGTATTCGGTTGGGACCGCATAACCGTAAAGATGCAGTGGTTTGCATCTGTGATGGTAGCGGTGGGGGCGACGCTGTCCGCCCTGTGGATTCTCATAGCAAACTCATGGCAGCAAACACCTGCTGGATATAGAATAGTCGATGGGCGAGCTCAATTAACCGACTTGCTGGCTGCCGCTGCCAACCCCTCCACCCTGCCCCGCTTTCTACATACCGTTGATGCATGTATTATGACTGGTGCGTTCTTTGCGATGGGTATCACCGCATGCTTCCTACTCAAGCATAGGCATGTGAAGGTGGCCAGGGAAAGTATGAGGGCGGCATTGGTGATTGCGCTGATATCGTCGGTTGCGCAATTAGGATTCGGCCATCACCACGCACAGCAAGTTGCCAACACCCAGCCTGCAAAGCTGGCGGCGTTTGAGAGCTTGTTTGATGACTGCAAAAACGCTCCGCTTGTATTGTTTGGCATACCCCAGGAAAACTCATGCAGTCTTAAAGGCGCTATCGGAGTTCCTGGGTTGCTTAGCATACTTATCTATGGACGCGCGGATGCGGAGGTTAAGGGCCTTAAGAGTTTCCCGAGAGACGAATGGCCCCCGGTTGCTTTGGCATTTTATCCATATCACGCAATGGTGATCATTGGTGGGTATCTCATTGCATTTTCACTTTTGGGTGGATTTCTATTCTTACGAGATTCGCTGCATACCAACCGCTGGTTCCTGCGCGCAGCGATATTATCTATACCAATCCCCTTCATTGCAACCGAGTTAGGATGGATGGCGGCTGAGTGTGGAAGACAGCCCTGGACTGTTTACGGCGTCCTTCGGACAAGGGACGCTATTTCAGTATCGGTGCCATCGGGGCAGATTCTGTTTTCCATGATCGTATTCGGGTTGATCTATGTGCTTCTTTTTTCAGCGTGGGTGTTTGTTATAGCCAGGGAATTCAAGCATGGGCTGGAGCTAAACGAGTCCACTGGTGAGGTGGGATACTAATGGCAGTGCTTCAGACAACCTGGTTTGTAATAATAGTGGCGCTGGTTACCGGTTTTATGGTGATGGGCGGCACTGACTTTGGCGCGGGATTCTGGTATTTATTCACCCCAAGAGGCCGCGAACGAATGGCAATACTCAAAGCCATCGGACCGGTATGGGACGGGAATGAAGTTTGGCTTGTTACCGCAGGAGCCCTTGTATTTGCTGCGTTTCCACCTGTTTACGCATCACTGTTTAGTGCGCTGTATCTCCCCGTGATGCTGTTGGCATTTGCGCTTATATTGAGAACTGTGGCAATTGAGTTCGCGGCACAGGATGTGTCACCGAAGTGGAATAAAGCGTGGGATATGGGGTTTGGCGTTGGGAGCATATTATCCATGGTCCTGCTTGGTGCGGCGATGGGAAATGTGCTGCGTGGGATCCCAATGGACGACCATGGCAACTTCACAGGGACATTTCTCGGGATACTCAACCCCTATGCCCTGCTGATTGCCTTGACCGGTCTTGCAATGGTAGCGACACACGGAGCACTGTTTTTGCAAATTAGGATGGGTGAGAAAATAGCCTCACGCACCCGTAGGTGGGCTGGTATGGCATTGTGGTCATTTGTAATACTCTACATTTCATGCGTCATTGCGAGCATTTTTACACAGCCGCGTATGATGCTTAACTTCACTCACATACCTGCGTTGTGGGCTCTGCCTGTTCTTACACTGCTCTTGATCATATTAATCGGGTTCAAAAACCACGCTGGTGATGCGGCTGGTGCTTCTAGATTCTCTGTTGCATCCATAATCGGATTGTTCGCAACCGCTGCCACTACGCATTACCCCAGAATGCTTCCATCATTAAATGGAAGCAGCCACGGTTATACGATAGCGAACGGATCATCTTCTGCGCTGACGCTAACTCTGATGCTGCCAATTACGCTAATTGGAATGGGCATAGTCATAAGCTATACTGCATTCGTGCGCAAGCAATTTCGCGATAAATAAGGCGTAAAGTTTTTACCAGCCAGGCACACTGGATATGAGAGGCTCCGTTATGTTAATATTGTAATGGGATACAGCAGGAGGTTGGGGAGTCGTGTTTCAGAAAATTATGTGGCTTTCGTTGGCTGGGGCGTGTGGGACTGTAAGCCGATTTGCTTTGTGTGAGGCTGCATCAAAGTTTAAGACATGTCCGATCCCTTTGGGAACGTTCGCAGTGAATATTATCGGGAGCTTTCTTTTTGGGCTTCTGTATACTGCTGCTGAGGCCAAATTAAATTTCAATACCGAGACCCGTGTGATATTGCTTGCCGGGTTTATGGGTGCTTTTACTACATTCTCTACATTTGCGTTCGATATCGCTAAGATGCTGCACGCTGAGCAATGGGGCCTCGCGCTTGCGAATGCCGCTGGACAGTTGGCTCTTGGAGTTGTGGCGTTGGTGGTTGGGGTGCTGGTGGGTCGAGCTATATAGGCTTTGGAATCAGTGTAGTCGTAAGCGAATATCTTCTATAGTCATCCCTGATATGCGCAGTGTCTTCTCCCGGCTCTTTTCACCGGAAACCATATCTACCTGGCTCTTGCGTATGCCCAAAGCATCGGCGATGAATTTCACTATCGCAGCGTTCGCTGCACCTTCTACAGGCGGAGCAGTGATTTTTACGCATAAAACGTCTTCACGCCACCCCGTCACCTCGTTTTTCGACCCCCTGGGGGTTACGTGCAGCTTGAGCAAAGTTTCATGCATCGTTATCTCCTCGTGAGCCTGGCGAACATGGCATCCAAATCTTCTTGTGCGCTTCCAGAATTAAAATCAACAAACAGCTCGCCTTTATATGTTAGCACGCCCTTGTCGCCTTCCATAGATACATCCCATACTCTGTCGGGGACTGCATAGTCGCGCTCAATTCCATCCTCGCACTCAAATACCAGCACCTTATGGACATACTCCTCCCGCTGGGTGGCGTAGCAATACTCTTTGCGGCCATGTTTGGTCTTGATCTGTGCGCGAACTTCAACTTTGGCCGTTTTACGGCTGCGAATATGTGGCCCCCACCCGCGCATGAACACGTGAACCACCACGCACCACATCATGATAATCCATACGACAGCGAGAACAGACATGACCAAGTAAACCATAATAGGTATAGTCTACCACTGTAGAGGCTAATGAGTCGAGTATTTGACAGATAGATGCCCACAAGCTCTAGCGGAAGAGGGGTGCAGTCTGTTATACTTAATACAGGAAACAAATATGTGACAGAATTCCTTGCGGAGGCGGCTTTGGAATTAATCCCCGCAATTGATATTATTGATGGAAAATGTGTACGGCTTGTGCAGGGCAGGTTTGATGATGTAACTGTGTTCGCTGACGACCCTGTTGAAATGGCGCGGAAGTGGGCGGATCAGGGCGCACAGCGGCTGCATATAGTCGATCTTAACGGCTCTCGATGCGGTGGACCGCAGGAAGCTGATACCATTGAGCGAATTGCTCAGGCGGTTGGCATTCCTCTGGAACTCGGCGGAGGGATACGCAGCCTTGATATCGCACGTCGTATGCTCGATCTTGGAGTTGGCCGCGTGATTATCGGCACATCGGCAGCACTGGACAGCAAGTTGGCAGAAGACATATTCAGTGATCTTGGCGATGCGGCTGTATTGGGCGTCGATGCAAAGGATGGCCTTGTCGCGGTCAAAGGATGGGAAGAGACTACTTCCGAGACAGCAATTGACTTTGCTCGCCGCATGCAGGGACTTGGCGCAAAAAGAGTCATATATACCGACATATCCCGTGATGGGATGCTTCAGGGTGCGAACATCAAAGCAATGAAGCAGATGGCTGAGGCGCTGGATATACCCGTTATTGCTTCCGGCGGCGTTAGTACAGTTGAAGATATTAAGGAACTCACTGCGTTGGAATCCGTAGGAATAGAAGGGGCTATACTGGGCAAAGCCCTTTATACTGGAGCGCTCACCATTGCGGACGCGCTAAAAGCCTGTTGTTAAAAACTGGAGGCGGTATGGAAGTTATTCCCGGGATCGATCTGTTGGACGGTAAATGCGTATGTCCTGTCCACGCGTCGTTCGTCGACTCATTGCCGCACTCCCCTGACCCCGTGCACGTTGCAGGAACCTGGGCCACCCAGGGAGCCCGCAGACTTTACCTCGCTGATCTTGAAGGCGCTCGTATGGGCGAGCCTCAGAACCTCAAAGCTGTGCAAGCAATAATGGACTCCACTAAGCTGCCCGTGGATTTAGGCGGAGGCATCCGAAGCGTGGAAACAGCGAAGCGCGTACTTGACCTGGGAGTGGACAGGATAGTAGTCGGCACCAGCGTCGCACTGGAAGAACAGTTTGCAAAAACAATCTTTTCCACGTTCGGTGAAAGGGTAATTCTGAGCATCGCCAGCCTTAACGGTTATGTCGCTGTGAGAGACTGGCAGGCAAGGACTGATGAGCGCGCCGAAGATTTTGCCAAACGAATGTGTGAGCTGGGTGCGAGGCGGATTGTATTCACGGATGTGTCGCGTAAGGGCATGCATGGCGGTATCAACACTATCGCCGTCCGCCGTATGGCAAAGACGCTCAATGTCCCAATTATCGCATCGGGCGGAATAAGCAACATCGACGATATTCGTGAACTAAAAACCCTCGAGCCACTCGGCGTCGAGGGTGTAATCGTTGTAACCGCTATTTACTCCGGCACAGTGAAGCTATCAGATGCCATAGCCGCAGGCGAATCCTCAGACTGAGGCCCTGTAGGCTTCCACTTCCTCCTGTATCGTCACCCCTGCCCGCCTGTCATCGATCCTGATCTCCGTAAGAACCCTGTCCGCGCCCTGCTGCATTACGGCGTTGTGGGCCTTTTTCACGACTTCAAAAATCTGATCGATATCGCCCTCAATTGTGGTAGATAGCGCATCTACCTCATATTTGAGGCCGGATCGTTTGACAACATTCACAGCGGCATCGATATATGGTTTCAGTTTGTCTCCCGTAACAGGTGTGATGCTGAACTCTGCTACAATCATTTTTCGGTGACCTCCATGCGCGAGTTGGCACATTTGCTGTTTATTGCTACCCTCGCCTCACGGGAGACAAACGGAAGAAACACTTACTTGGTTATTGCGATCTCCACCTTGCCGAGAATGCCTGATGCATTCGGCTCCACGAGAAGCATATTGGCCATCGAGTTTGTGACCTTGATGATGATCTCATTCTTGCCGGACTTCACAAGGTCTGTAATGTCGGCTGCCCACGGCTCCCATGGGAGCACAGCCGCGAATTGTCCATTCACAAATACCTCGGCCATATCCCCTGGGGCATCCATTCTGAAGAAGACATTCTTGGTGGCACGCGGCAGCGTCACTACCTGACGATACACACCGGTCCCGGAATAATAAGGGTAGCCCTGCGCGGCCCAGTCGCCGGTGTGGATGGTCGGTGACGGCGGAACAATTATCAACTCGCCGCCGCGATCCCGAAGTTCAAAGTCGCCGACGAGATACACGGGATTGGACAGATTAGCAGAGGGAGCAAGCTGCGTGGCAGTATGAATCTCAATGGTATTTGTGCCGCGCTTGATAAGCCCTAATACATCCTGCTCGAATATCTGGTGGTCAAGATACTCACCCTCGCTGAACCCCTGCACTTTCTGGCCGTTGAGTATTATACTTACATTCGAAGGCGCGCTTCCATGCCAGATTTTTTCGTTAACCATACCATCCACGAGCAGCCGTGCGATATGAAGTTCTGCCTCACACTCAAACTCGGTGGTATAGATATTAACTCCTGTAAACCCACCCCGTTGGCCGGTTTCCATATGCCAGTGCGTGAAAGGCAGCGCGTTTGGTTTATCTATGGTGAACTCCCACTCATCTGCAAGCTCCATGACTTTGCTGTAGGCCGGTTCAACATCTAGTTCAATCGCGGAATCGCTCACGGGCACAGTGGTCACTGCAAGCACATAAGATTCGCCGGGTTGGAAATCCAGGTCTATGAGCGTGCGATCACCATCGTAGTCATAAGAGTTTACTGCCAGCACCTCGCCCGTTTCCGCGTTCCAGATCGAGGGCATGCCAATGGTATCAAGCGAAATATGAGTGCTGTAGCCGACTTCACTTGATGTATTCACCAGGAAGAAGAAGTCGTGCTCTCCATGCACGTAATGGTAGTGGATTATATCCGTGATGGGTTGCCGGTCCTGGTCTTCTATGATCACGTCTGGATCGAAGAGGCTTCCCGCCATATCGAGGAAAACTTCGGTGAGTTGATCGACGCTCATATCTGTGACTCCGGGGATCATCACAGCAGACTCTCCGCCCTCCATTACATCGCGTGAGATCAACATTTTAGTGTCGAGATCATATTGCCTGCCGAACTGCTCCGCAAACAGGTCTGCACTCCAGTCATGATCGTTCCATTCCGCTTCACCGCTGAGTACGAACTGTGTCGGCGCATCACCCGCGAGGATAATATTTTGATCATTGTCGATGCAATCCACAATGAACTCCGCCGTAACCGAGAGCAACGCGGTTGAGTGAGGTATCACAATGGCTTTAT
Organism: bacterium; assembly: GCA_021373255.1. Lineage (GTDB taxonomy): Bacteria > Armatimonadota > UBA5829 > UBA5829 > UBA5829 > UBA5829. The sequence continues at coordinate 13,866 of JAJFTD010000100.1, read as the reverse complement.
AACGTTCGCCGCTTGCGATGTGGCTGAGATCAAAGCTGCTCATCTCACCGATCAGCTCTTCCTCGGGGATAATATCAAAATCAAGCCCCGCTCTCCTGAGGGCAGTAGTGACAAGTTCAAAGTCCTTTACTACCGTATTGGACTCTTCCGTGGCGTCCGGGCTAAGCGATGACCACATTGACCGTGCGGGGAACACCACAGCCACATCTGCGACGTGCTGAGCTCCAGTAGTGATGCTGCACAGTCTGGCGGCATAATCCGCGAAGTATCTATAATATGGCCAGAATGAGGATTGGTAGAACTCACCTGGCGGGCATTCCCACTTACGCTGACCCTGGATCGAGTAATAGAATGCGTGTGGAATGAGCATATTAACGCCCTGCGCCACCAGCCAGTCCGCAAGCCTTTTCAGCATACGCAGGCTCACCTTCCAACCATACGCAACTCCGAAACACTCACTCATCACTCTCGGCTTCTGGAACAGGTGGGCCGCCGATGAAGCCAGTTTCGGGCCAACGAGGTTGTTCAAGCCGTTCACACCAGGTTTGGGCCAGGTGGTATCCGTAAGCTGATCACACCCACCCCAGTGCATATACTCCGCGCCTCTGAAGAAGTCTCCCTGGTGGCGTATCGACTGATGCAGTTCACCCTCATAGAGGACATGACCTATGAGATTCAATCGATTGGATTCGCAGTAGTCATATATGTTCTTGAAGAATGCTTGCTGGTAGAGGTGCACTAATGTGTCGTTCACATCACAACGAAGTTGGGCTGTTACCTCTCCCGCATCTGCAAACATTGCGGGCAGCGCGCGGTAATAGTCATAATCGTGCCGCCAACGAAACTCCGAGGGCAGGGTTGGCGTAAATGGCGTCTGCGAGTCCTCGAATGTATGCATTGTCGGCTCGTCCGTAAACATCCCATCAACAACACTGCCGAAGTATTTCGAGAAGCGCTCGGTATACCTCTTATGAGTCATCTCAATGAACTTATCGACTGCGTCTTTGTTGAGCGTGTCCAGGTAGCCATCGAAGAATGTTCTCCCACGCATGATGATACGCGTGAACACGAACACCATCCAATCGCCTGAATCATCAGGCGCTGACCAATCGAGCACACCATCCTCTACAAATGCATCGAGTAGAAGAGCACTCTGCGGTAGTCCCAATAACACACCATCTGCGACAGGGACAGCGACTACGGCAACCAAGCCATCCCCGACATCAATGCTTTCACTTATCGACGATCCCTCGGAAACCTGGAATCTCTGGGAAGCTGTTAGCCCGGATTGTCGATACTCCGGGTATTTTTTTAGAAGCTCGCCGCTTACAGGTCCACTCGGCCAATTATCCTCATCATACAGGTATACTTTCATACCAAGCCGATGCGCCTCTTTTATACAGGTCTCAATTCGGTCGAACCACTCATTAGAGAGATATTCCGTTATGAGACCATGCCGGGCGTGCAGAACGAACCCTCTGACGCCATTGTTGTTCATCTCATTGATCTGCCACTTCAACTCAGCGTCGGTGAGTTCGTGATTGAGGAACCAGAACGGAGCAAGTGCGAATTCGCTCGGTGGGTTCGCAAACTGTTCTTTCAGTTGCTCTATATGCATTGGTATGCCAACTCCTGCATTGGGATGTATCCGCATTATATGAGCGTTGCAGCTTGGCTGTCAACCTTATCATTACACTCTAATGAGTTGCGGCGGTCGCTAACCTTAGGCGTTCTCTTGCTGATGTTATGGTGGGGTCGATTGCGAGCGCTGCGCGCAGGTGCTTTTCTGCCTTCTTAAACTCACGCCGCTGAAGATACAGGTAACCTAAATTGCTACGCGGGATGGCATACCTTGGATTGAGGCGTGCCGACTTTGAAAGCTCGCGGATTGCCGCATCGGTCTTTCCCAGGCGAGCGAGGGTTGTGCCAAGATTATTGTGAGCGACGGCTGAGCGTGGGTTCATCCGAACAGCTTCCCTATACACCACTTCCGCATAGTCGTACAACCTCACCCTGGCAGTCAGCGCACCTACTTCCATCGTGGTTTCCGCAGCGTTCGGAGTCGACCTGAGAACATGTAGTGCCTGATCGGTCATATCTCCCTTGATCAGGGATGCTACCAGACAGGCGGTGGTGGGTAGGTGGTTGTGCGTGACTTGGACGGCGCGCTTTACTACAGTTTCACCGTTGCGCCAGTATCCGACTTGATGCCACGTGCAGGCAGCTAGTAACATGAGAGAAGTGACTGCCATTACAATGAGTCCGGCATTTCTTCTGGGTGTTGGTTTGAACAGGTCTGGAATCCCCCAGGCCATAATGATGCCGATGCCAATCATTGGAACATATGCGTATCTATCTGCCATAGCCTGCGGCCCTACTTGAATGACACCGATCACCGGGATTAAAGTAATCACATACCAAAGCCATCCGAACGTAATGTATTTACGTTTCCGGCCGGCCAAGATAGCAAGGCAGGTCACGCTAAGAAAAATAGCCGTCGCGCCAACCACACGCCATGTTGGAATGCTGTCTCCGGGATGCGGATAGAGAATGCACAAATTTGCAGGCCAAACCATCTTGCAGATATATGCAGTGTATGAGACGACAGCGTTCGCCAGCCGCTCGCCCATAGAGAACTGGTCCAATGGGCGAGTCATACCTCCCTTGCTTTGCACAATAAGCGTGATGATGCAGGATGCAACGACCAGTGCTACAAAAGGCAATTTGTCGACCAGGTGCAGCCGGTTGTCTCGATCCGGCAAGCAGTATTTGTCCAGCAGTATCAGCACCAGCGGAAGCGTAACCAGCATCGGCTTGGACATCAAACCCAAGGTGAACAACACGAGGACCAAAATGTACCTGGCACGCGTTCTTTTACCCGTATAATCGATGTATGTCCAGATCGTGAGAATCCAGAAAAGGGTGCTGAGGACATTCTTGCGCTCGGCTATCCATGCAACAGATTCCACATTTAGAGGATGAAGAGCGAAGAGTCCCGCAACGAATGCGCTCCGCCACGTACTGCCCGTGATTCTCACCAGAAGAAGGAAAAGGAGAATTGAGTTGAGGATGTGGATTAGCAGACTCGTCAAATGATGCCCACCGGCAGCAAGGCCATAGAACTGGCAGTCCAGCATGTGCGAGACCCATGTCAGCGGATGCCAGTTAGAGCTGTTAGTGGCGGTGAGTGACCAGAGAATATTGTCCTGCGTGAGACCCGTTCGGACTTGAGAGTTTTGGTAGACGTAAGAAGAATCATCAACGCTGATGAAATCGAACAAGCTTATCCTGGCATAAATAGCCAGCGTTGCCGCTATCAGCAGGACGATTACCATAATCTTCACATTTAGGCGTGAGTGTTTGTCCATAACTCTGCTATGATTCTAGAAACATTGTAGTAGGCTGTCAAGCTTGCAAGCTCATCAGTTGATGAATGAGGATGACCTGCACGTTTGCTGCACAAGGTGCGACAGTTTGTTCCAATACTTTGCAGGGTAATTATAGTTTGGGTAACGTCAACTCAAGGAGGCGTGAGTATGCGAACTACAGGTATTGTGCTTATGACCTTTGTGCTCGTTGCGGCTGCCGTAGGTGCTTGGGCGCAGGCTTGCCCACCTGCTACCGTAGGCGCTGGGCCACAGGTTTACTCACCTACCATCGTAGGCGCTGGACCACAAACTTGCCCACCTGCCACCGGAATGCAAGTACCCATCGGCGTTCCGGCCGCGATTGGAGCAGGTCCCGCTACCGATCTCCAGTATCTGACGGGATCGGAGTTTGATAGAGGCTATATCAGGAGTATGTACCAACTCAATACGACTATATCGGCGCTTGCCACACAGGGGATTGAGCAATCCACTGACAAGAACCTCAAAGACCTTTCCGGCAAGATCCGTTATGAGAAAACCACTCAAAACGAGAAGCTCGCAATGTGGTATAGAGATATGGGGCTGGGTAGAGTCCCGGTAGACTACTCCAGGGCTAATGCGATTGTGAATACACTGCTTACACCCAGTGATCCGCAATTCAACGCTAACTACGCTCGGACAATGACTTCCCTGCTGCAACAGGACAGAGACGCGGCTCAACTTGGCGTGAGCAGGCTGACCAGGGATGATGTCAGAGACCAGGCGAAGATAGTGGTAAACTCGACCCAGAACGAGATAGTCGCCCTCCAGCGATGGATTGGCGAAAAGGGGTATACGGGCGCTTATTAACACACAGCGCACCACTCTACAGTAAGGCCCCGAAGGTTTTCTCTTCGGGGCCTTACTAATTCTAGAGATCAATCCTATTTAGCAATAGATCGATATACAGTGACGCAGTCCAGTTATAATCACAAATCAGCGTCGCCATTGCATTTGATCTGCGCGCCTCCGGCCCGCCTGTTTTTTTCCTGTGAAGCATAACTGGTGATACGCTTTGCTCGGCGTCGTAGTATTCGTATGTCAGGCCATCTTCTTTATACCACCTAACGATCTCATCCAGCGTCCGCCGGCATAGTTCCTTTGCTATGTCAGTGTAACCATAATCCAGCAGGCCATAAATAACAAAGTAGTTATAGTTGATCCAAGACGGCCCGCGCCACATGTTGTCACAGTATGTGGGTTCATCTGCAGCAACGCTTGCAATCGGGAACGGCCGCCAGAATTCTTCAGGGTTCATCAGATGATCGACCAAACATTTCGCCTGCTCTTTTGTGCATATACCAGCAAACATCGGAGCAAATCCCGCACATGTTTTGATCTTAACCAAGCTACCGTCGGGATCATTGTCATAATAGAATCCGGTCTCCTGGTCCCAAAGGTTCTGGTTAACAAGATCTACTAGACCCTGCCTGCGGGGCATCCAATCGTTGTTTTCTCCAAGGAGTTCTGCCATGCGAGATAGATAGGTCATCTCATTAGCAAGAAATGCATTCAAGTCGATGGCATCTTTCACCTTACCATCGAACCTGGGCGAATTATCCATGCCTGATGCATCACCATCATCCCACCCAGCCAGGCCATTTCCATCAGAATCGCGCTCGTTTATGTCAAACTCAATCATCTTGACCAATCGCGGGTAGCACCAACGTATGAATTCCAGGTTCCCGGTGGTTTCATAAACTTTCCAAGCCGCCCAACTGAGTATTGGCGGCTGAATTACCTTTGACTCAATATCAACGCCCATGAGGTGCGCAATAAAGCCATTTTCATGTTGTCGGGAGAGTACTGCTTTTATCGCATTCTCAGCCCATTCTTGAGAGAAGTGCCTGAGCCCAATCCCATGAAAGCCTGAATCCCAAATCCACATATGAACATGCGGCCAGCGATCAGGTGTGGTCCAGGGCAATGAGGTCATTCCCTGGGGAGACAGGCAGTTGACTTTCATCACTGATGCGCACTTTGCGAGAGTCATGCACTCATCATCTGTGGCACGAGGTTCAGGTAGTGATTTATAGAACTCAATCCTCTGCCGAAAGATCTCGTCAAAGTCTGACTGCATCGCATCGCGAGCGGCTGTTTCAACGTTTTGGCCATAAACCAGCGCAAACATCGTTGATTCACCCGCAGCATTGAGCTTGGCTGAAATTCTTCCGTCTTCAGCATTGACAGTGGCATTTGACCCGCCGGCAATAACCAACTTATCATTAACTAAAGCCCAATCATGAGCCTCAAACGAGTCTTTTGGTAGATTGAGGCACATTGTTACTTCTATCGGCTCAGTCAGAGCATTCGCATCAGCCCGAATCAATAGTGTGGTGGCATCCTTAAATGCCCAACGCACCTGCACGCTGTTCTTGTCATCTATTCTCATATCTGACGATACTACATCGCCAGCTATTATCTTGTCCGTTATGGTATTTACTTCATCAATTTCATGTCCATTTTTTGCAAGGGTAATCTTAGCCTCGAAAGCTGGATTAGTGTGGAAAACGAACCCTCGTCCTTTATCCAAACTTGATCCGACCAGTTGATCACGAACGTCGGTCTCTCCATCCATTCCTGAAAAAGCGAAGAGCTGACCGCCGTTTCCCCATACATTAGGCAACTTCATTGGTGAAAAATCCTTTCATTTGAGACTTTTGTCGTTTTTAACAAATCCGGCTATCTTCTGACAATGCATTTCTCAGGAGACAGGAAATACGGCATCATCCTGGCTTGGATGTTGGAGAATGGTAACAGATCATCGGCAAGGTTAAACCCTAGAATGTCTATAGCGAAATGGCGTCGTGCTTGGATCCGCTTCCACATGTTTGGATAACTTTGTATAAGATTGGAGCGCAATTCTTTATCAGCTACAGCAATCCCATCCTCTGCAAATGCACCATGATGAGCAGTTTTTACAGTTGCAAAGAAATCTGCCTGCCAGTACATTCCACTGAGAATTTCTTGCTTTGAACCGGATGCTGAGGAGCTGTGTGTCCATTCGTCATAGGCAATTTGATGCCCAATATTCAGGTCAAGCGCAAAACCGAGGGGAATCAGTTTATCGCACACGGCGTGATGGAGGTCATTGCCGGTTGCACCAATTCGCAAAGCCTCATACCAGGAAGCCAAGGCTTCTGCATATGGAACAGCAACTTTATCCACATAATCTTTAACACCGGCAGCCAAATCCTGGCTATCATGTGCGACCCAACCAAAGCGGCATGTGTTTGCACCCTGATAGGACATACTCATAAACACCGGATCACCCAGGCTGAGGCGGCGGGATGTGGCGCTGGCCATGCCGTGCTTTGTTAGCAACTCGCCACTTGTACAGAGCGGATGACAGCAGAATGGTAGACCATTATAAGGCACGCTTGCGAAAGCCTCTTGCTCAGTCATTCCCGCACGCATAGCGCGAATACCATCGAGGAGTGATTGTGAGTTCCACGTCGCTATCCATTCAAAGTCCGCCAATTGCTCCGGCTCATTAATGTTCCTGAGGCCGGTTTCAGGGTCCATAAATATAGCGCCCTCATTGGTAACTCGGCCGCCAGGTTTGATGGCACGGCGCAGCGAAGACGCGATGAAGTCCGGCAGATCCAAATACTCTTCAGCGCCGGGAAACTCCGCATCGGAAAAATACTTCCAGCCCGCTTCCCCCACTCTACTACAATTGCCTAGCCCGGTATCGTGGAGAAGTGTATCCAACCCTTTGACTTTGTCTCTGGGTTGGCCGAGTAAGCTGAATGGTTGATAGAAGCACCTTTCCACATCGAGGCGCGCAATAGTGGAATAGCCCATTCCTTCATTTCCAACAAAAAGAGTCGGACGCCCCTCGGGAAGGATCACCAGAAGAGATTCTTCGAAGCGTGGATCGTAATTGGTTAGATAATGAAGGTTTCCGAAGTGCTCGCGGTCACCATAGACGACTAGCGCATCAAGTCGTTGATCGATCATTCGCTGCCGAACTCTCGCCAGTCTATTTATAAAGATTTTTTCTGGCAGTTCAGGCCGTGGTTCACTGGGGTATCCAATTGCTGGAAGCTCTACAGTTTTAAGCTGAAAATTCGTTTGCTCTGTCATTACAGATATTCCTTTTCTCCCGTAGCTAATCTAGTGGCGAATCGCTAGTTCAGTGTTGCTCTGCGAGTATTAGACACTGGATTATATCAAATTTGAAAAGGAATATCTGTTTTTATCAGGCACACATTTTTATGCTGCCGCGCGCACGGTTTGTGTTCCGACATATCTGATCGCAAGCGTTGTTATGTCATCGGACTGCGGAGCGCTATCGGCAAACAGAGTCACGGCATCGTTAATGCACACAACCATATCCTTGGCGGAATCTTTGTTGTTATCTCGAACAAGATCATGCAACCGACCATCAGAGAAGACTTTGTGCTCCGGGCTCATCGCTTCAGTAACTCCATCTGTATAAGCCACGATCATCTCGCCTGGAGCAAGCGAGGCCTCAGCCGTAGTGTAATGCGCGTCAGGGTCTACTCCCAGCACCATTCCAACCGGCAATTTCAGCCATTCAACGCTGCCGTCAGCACGCACAATGAGCGGAGGATTGTGACCGGCATTGGTTAGCTGCATCTTGCCAGTGCGAAGATCAATTACACCGCACATCAGCGTCACAAACATCAGACTTTCATTTTCTTCTACAAGACCGGCGTTTACTTTTGTAAGCAGCGCAGACGGGTCCAGCCCTGGAGTCGCAAGGCCCTTGAGAAGCGTTTTAGTCATCGCCATAAAGAGTGCAGCCGGAACACCTTTGTCTGAGACATCGCCAATAGTAAAGAAGAGCTGATTTTCATCGATCATGAAAAAGTCATAGAGGTCTCCTCCAACTTCTTTTGCTGGTCGAAGGGTGGCGTACAGCTCATATTCGTCCCGAGGCGGATTGCCTTCGAATACTTTCGGGATCATACTCATTTGAATATCACGCGCCACCCTCAGTTCGCTCTCCATGTGCTCTTTGGCTAGCAGGATTGCATCACGCTCGGCTTGCGTCTCCTGTTCCTTTATTAAATTCATAATAATCATGGAGAACACTGCAATGCCACATGCATTAGCTATGAGCATCGGTATTGTGATCTGCTTGACCAGCATAAGCGCGTCAGTGAACGGCCTTGCAAGCGCCAGCACAAGCAGCATATGAAAACTCTCTGCAACCACCATAAAAGTCACCGCGCCGGCAACTCCTATAAATGGCTTGCGTAGTTTGCGCTGAATAAGCCCGGCGGCAAGACCAATTATTACGGTTGCTATTGAGCAGGGAATCTGCGACAGGCCACCATCAAAAAACCTGTGAGTAGCCCCGACCAAACCCGCGCAGAGGCCGACCCAAGGCCCTCCGACAAGCCCCGCAATCGCAGGGCCCAGGTCACGGATATTCGCGTAAGCCCCATTGACCTTAACCGCACTCACTGTGCCATATATTGAAAATGCACCGAATACAACAGCTAAAAACAGCCCACTGCTAAAAGTTATCTTGTGCTTTATGATATCGGTAAGATATACGCGTGTGCGTGTAATAACATATGCCACCACAACAACTACCGACATGTTAGCAATCAGTGCTATTACAAGTGATGATATACTGTCCATTATATTCTTACCTCAAGCAGCCTATGCAGGGTGTATAGCTAATCAGCAGCGCAGTTGTATCGGGAAACCCTTTTCTCGATACTTACACTGCAGCGAAGGGGTTTCGGGACGAGGGCGTCCCGAAACAACCTCTATTTGTAAACCTTTTCGTCAATCTGACAATCACCCTTTATGCCACTTTAATTAGAGCTTCTTCTTCAATATCAGATTCAACTTGTGTGCTCAGCAAGCTCTTCCACTGGCGCACGGAATCGACGATTATTAACAATCCTACGATCAGCAGCAGCACCGAAATCACTGTTAACAGTGTGTTGCCATCATGCATATATCGCCTGATATTTGCGATTCCAGCGGCAATAGATGTCACCAGCAGAAAGAGCATGCTGGAAAGCGTAATCCAGGAGTATTTTCGCTTTCCCATTTTTATCAGAATTGTGGTGCAGATGGTTAGTGAAATAGCACCGAGCATCTGATTGTTTACGCCGAAAAGAGGCCAGATAGTTGATATGCTGCCGCCATAGAGTAAATATCCCCAACCACCACAAACAAGGCCGCTTGTGAGCATTACACCGGGAAGCCAGGTCGTATTCTTCATAGGTGCGTAGAATGTGCCGCCAATCTCTTGTAACAGATATCGACCGGCACGAGTTCCGGCATCGATCAAAGTCAATATAAAGAGTGCTTGAAATGCGATGGCGAAATGATACCAGAAGCCCATGAGATGAGTTCGCCCGCCTATACCGGAGAATAGATTAGCCATTCCTGCTGCAAGGGTAGCAGCTCCACCGGGGCGTCCGGCCAATTGCTCGCCAGTTGCATGTGATAACGCAGGTAACTGGCTCATGTGCATTCCCATATTGCGAAATACATCAGGCGTGGTGCTTATCGCAAAGAAATCACCCTGTGGAAGCACGGTTACGGCAATCAACGCAGTCATTGCAACGATGCTTTCAATCAGCATTGAGCCATAACCGATCATTCTGATGTCAGTTTCACTTGCGACCATCTTCGGCGTGGTTCCGCAGCAAACAATTGAGTGATAGCCTGAAAGCGCACCGCATGAAATCGTTATAAACAGAAATGGCCATACAGTGCCCGGTATAATAGGGCCGCCGCCATTGACGAACGGAGTAAAAGCGGGCATCTTGATCACGGGATTAGCCACGAGCATACCGACCACCAGCAGCAGCATCGTCCCGACTTTGATGTAACTACTGAGGTAGTCACGCGGCAGCAGCAATAACCACACCGGCAAACCTGCTGCAAGAAAACCGTAGATCGGGATGGCGAGCGACAGGTGCTCTTTTGATAGATTCAGCCACTGCCCAAGAAATGAATGCTCAATCCAAGCGCCGCCAATCACTCCGGCGATAATCAGCGAAACGCCGATTGCGGTAGCCTCGCCAATTTTACCGGGACGCAGCCATCTTAAATAGATGCCGATGAAAATAGAGATCGGGATTGTCGCAGCGACCGTAAACGTTCCCCAAGGGCTCTTGTATAGTGCATTAACAATCGCAATGCTCGCTCCGGCCATTGTGATTATCAACAGGAATAGCATGAAGACCGATATCAGCCAGCCCGAAATCGGTCCAAGCTCACTGCGCGCAACGCCTACTAGCGATTTGCCGTCGTGCCTCGTCGATGCATAAAGCACGATCATATCATGCACGGCTCCCGCAACAACTGCTCCAACGAGCATCCATATAAACCCTGGGGCATAGCCGAACTGCGCCGCCAGAACCGGCCCGATCAGCGGACCTGCACCTGAAATGGCGGCAAAATGGTGCCCCAGCAGCATCCAACGATTAGTGGGGGCAAAATCATGCTCGTCATTAAAAACTTCGGCCGGTGTCGGGCGCGTGGCATCCAATGCTAAAACACGCGCAGCTAAAAATGCGCTGATATAACGATATGCAAGCGCAAAAACCAGCGAAGCGATTATCAAAAGTGATATCGCATGCATTTAGTCGGCTCCTATGCCACTTTCCTTAATGAAACTGAGCATACTAGCTGATTGATAATCGCACGCGCAAGGAGATGACAGTGCGCACCTGAGCGCGCGGTAATAAGGTCGTTATCGATCACAACATCCTCGTCGGTATAGTTTGCGCCGTAGGCCTTGGCATCACCGATAAGGTTGTTGTGAACCACGACATTTCGTCCCTTGATTAGCTCCGTCGCAGGTGCAACCAGCCACATGGCATGGCAAATAATGCCTTTGATGATATCCTGTTCAGCAAATGCACGCTTCAGAAACGCTGTTGCAGGCGGGATTTTATTTACATCTTCAGTATAACGAAGTCGATCAGCAACCATTCCCGAGGGCACAATTATCGCTGAATATGAGCGAAGTTCTTCATCAGACATATCCTCGAAGCTCGCGTTGCAGGTAAGCGGCGCTCTGAATTCATGGCCTGTGAATGTAATCGATTGCTGCCCCCAAAGGCGCGTCAGGAACGTGACTTCGATCCCCTCTTCAGCGAACCTGTGCTGGTAGTACCAAATCTCCGGCTCATAGTAGTCGCTTTCAATCAGAATGCCTATTTTGCGTCCTTGCAGGCTTTTCATATCGTTCTCCTCAGAAATCAATTGATCGTGTTTCGCTTGACTTCAAATATGTTGCGATTATGGTTGTTGACGCGTTCGTAGTCGAATCTGTCAACGCCATTCACGGTCAGGTATATGCCTAATCCACCGATTGCGCGGTCTTCTAGCGGCACGGATAAGTCCTCTTCGGTCGGCATGTTCATGGTGCGCGGATCGAAGGCGACTCCACTGTCTTCCAGGGTTATGATCAGCGCATCTTCTCGAATCTCTTTGCTGACCTCGATATTGCCGTTTAGACTAGCCTCTTCATAACCATGCATAACGATATTGGTTGCAATCTCATCAACTGCAAGGCGCAGATTATAGGCCGCCCGTTTATCCAGACCAGCACATTCCGCTGCATCCTTTATAAACTGACCAATAGCACCTAACGAATCGAGATTGGCGGCGACATTTAACCGGTTATCACATTCCAAGGTAGCTATGCCTCCGCGTAGTTATCCTGCATATAGACACTCTGGTGGAATCCGCTCATCTCGAGTGTGCCTTTCACGAGTTCCTGGCATCCGATAAGATAGATCGACACACCCACGCCCATTTTCTGTTTAGCAAAGATCAATACACGCAAGCCTGCGCTGGCCATAAACTCCAGTTTATCCATATAGACAACCAGTTTGCTCGGTCCTGCAGATGCGGCCTGCTCAACTATCGATTTGAATTGACCGGCAACGCTTGCATCGAGCTCACCTGTTAGAGTGATAAAAGCAACAGAGTCTTCTACTTTAAGATCACTGGTAAACGCCATTGTAATTCTCCTTATTTTCCTACTAAAACCACTACCGAACGCGGTCCAACGAGTATCCCGCTCTGGTTTCCTAGCTTGGGTTCTTCGCCCACAGCAAAAATGTCTTCTGGTGAGGGCATACCGGTGTTCACTGCCACATGCCACTGTCTGCCTGACCTACACTGAGGGAGGTTGAAGTATTGTCCGTTGCAACCATTGTTAGTGGCGACATATATATCGTCATCTTTCGCAGTGCCACCTTTGGCATATTCGCCACAGAGCATAAACGCCAGGCAATGGCTGCTTTCCGACCAATCAGGCTGCCCGACATGTTCCCCATGCCAGCTTATATCGGCGTGACCACAATTTCGATAGTCGTTATTATGACAATGTTCACGGCTCCTAAGCACCGGATGAGCATTACGAAACGCAACCATGCGCCTTGCAAATCTCAACAAATCTTGTTTGGAATCGACAAGCGACCAATCCATCCAGTTAATTGCGTTATCCAAACAATATGCATTGTTGTTGCCATGCTGGGTGCGGCCTATTTCATCGCCCATAAGTACCATCGGCACACCACAACTTACGAGCAATAGCGCCCATGCATTCTTTGCGAGCCTGCAGCGAAGGTCGTTGATCACAGGATCGTCGGTTTCACCCTCACAGCCGCAGTTCCAACTGTAGTTATCATCGCCACCATCGCGATTGTTCTCGCCGTTGGCTTCGTTGTGCTTTTCATTGTAGGCAAAGAGGTCATACAGGGTGAAACCATCGTGGCAAGTGATGAAGTTGATCGACGCAGTGGGGCCACGGCCGTTCCATCCGTAAAGATCAGGCGAGCCTTGTATGCGCTGGCTCAGGACTCCAGTCAAGCCAGGATCACCCTTTATGAACCTGCGCAGATCGTCGCGAAACTTACCATTCCACTCCGCCCAGCGACCATATGCAGGGAACGAGCCGACCTGATACAGCCCACCTGCATCCCATGCCTCGGCAATCAGCTTGCACTTGCCCAGCACGGGGTCAAACGCAAGCGTCTCCAAAAGGGGCGGGTTCGCAAGCGGCGCGCCCTGTGGGTCTCGGCCAAGGATCGCGGCGAGATCAAACCGGAAGCCATCGATGTGATATTCGGCAGCCCAATATCTGAGGCAATCGAGCACCATACTTCGCACAATTGGATTATTGCAATTCAGCGTGTTGCCACAGCCCGAGAAATTGAAGTAATAGCCCTCGGGGGTGAGCATATAATACGTCTGATTATCGAGACCCCTGAACGAGATCGTCGGGCCTAATTCATTCCCTTCGGCAGTGTGGTTAAACACAACGTCCAGCATAACCTCGATGCCGTTTTTATGCAGTTCTTTGATGAGAGTCTTGAGCTCATCGACCTGCATGCAGAACTTACCCGTTGCCGCAAAGCCTGCTTTGGGCGCAAAGAAGTTCACCGTAGAATAGCCCCAATAGTTGAGCAGAAGCTCACCCGTTTCAGGATGCTTTTTACTA